>DKCF01000110.1:26244-45055 GCA_002451435.1 Bifidobacterium sp. UBA6881
CCGTTGCTGAATCTGGGCGTGTTGAGGAACCGCAGTTTCTGCGTCGGCACGGTAGTCGCGGCGCTGTCGTTCTTCGCATTCAGCTCGATTATGGTGATCATGCCGCTGTACATTCAGAACTGCCGCGGCTATTCGGCGGCCGTCAGCGGCTTGGTGATGCTGCCGGGCGCGTTGGGGCAGTGCATCGCGCAGTTCTTCGGCGGCAGGGCTTTGGACCGTTTCGGCGCGCGTCCGGTGGCGTTGGCCGGCACCATCACGTTGCTGTTCGGCACGGTGATGATGAGTATGATTTCGATGACCTCGTGGATCTGGTGGGTGTCGATCTGGCAGTTCACGCGCCAGATCGGCATGGGCTTCGTGCTGATGCCGATCACCACATGGTCGCTGAATTGTCTGGAGCCGACCGAGGTGAGCGCCGGCTCGTCGGTGACGAACACGGCTCGGCAGATCGCCGGTGCGATCGGCGCTCCGGTTCTGGTGATTCTCATGGAGACGTTCACGTCTCTGCGTTGGGCCACTCTTGGTGGCGCGAAGCACCTGTATGCGGCCGCGAATGTGTTCGGCATCCAGTGGGCGTTGCGCATCAGCGCCGGCATTTGCGTGGTGATGGTGGTGTTGGTGTTCTTCGGCGTGCGTGGCAACGGCGCCGGTTCCGCACGCGATGCCGTGCAGCGTGCGCTTCATCGCATGCACGCCGCGTGATTGATTGCTTCATGACGGCTGGATTGTGCCGCTGGCTTTGCGTATTTTCCTGTGCGTCAGCTCTGCATATTACGTGAAGAGCGACGGCACATGTGTTTTTGCGCGTGTGCGCCCTGTGCGGGCAAAGGCAACGAGAACGATATGAATGGCTTATTCCGCGTCGTTCGGCTTGTATTCCACCACGCTGAGCGCCACCACGCCTTCCGCGGTGTGCACGAACACGTTCGCGGTGCCGCCCACTTCTTCGAGGCCCTTCACCAGATGTGAGATGGGTTCGGAGTCCAGCACCGGCAGCACTTGGGCCACGCCGTCCGAGTCGGTGACGGTGAGCGTGTCGTCCAGGTACCCGGTGGCCAGCGTCTCGTCGACGGCGCTTTCGAATTCCGTGAGCTCCTGGATCTCCTCTTCGGCGGCCTTGTTCGCGGCCACCTCGACGGCCTGCTCCACCGCTTCGTTCAGCTTGTCTTCCTCGCTCATCATGCCCCTTTTCGTATTGATGCTTTGTATGCGGACACCATATCGGAGCGAGGTATCAAGTCCGTTTCTTGGAACAATAATGTCCACATAGTGAATTCGTCGTAGGTTCATCGAGGCGACGGATATTCGTGACAGATATTCCTGACGGTATCCCCTCGCCTATGCCCTCATCAGCACCCCCGGTTACACTGATGGTTCCGAAACCACATGTTTTTCGTGCGGCGGCACACGCGCCGGCAATGCATGAAAGGCGAAATCGAAGAATCGCAAGCCAACTCGAATGATTCGTCAGGGGAGAGCATGTCTGATCGATTGGACGAAGCGCAATCGCTGGACCAGCCGGAATCGGATGAATGGAATAATGAGCAGAACAGGCCGCGTCGCGTTCGCAGGCGCATGAGCGCCGAGCATATTCGCAGAATCAAAAGAAGGCGCCGTAACAAGCGCATTCTCATAGGCGTGCTCATCGTACTGCTGATGATCGCCGCGTTCATCGGCGCGTTCGCATGGTCGGCGTGGAACGCGAAGGGCGAACTGGAGCGGGCGGTCGAGGCCGCGCGGGGTTTGCAGAGCACCATCGCGCAGGACGATGCTTCGAAGATGGGCGACCAGGTGTCCGAATTCTCCAAGCACGTGGACAACGCGTACCGCCAGACGGCGTCGCCGTTGTGGACGGTCGCCGTCCATATGCCGTATGTGGGTGAGGACATCGGCGCGGTGCGTACCGCGGTCGCCGCATTGGAGAACATCTCGTCCCAGGCGCTGCCGCAATTGGTGAAGGCCGCGAAAAGCATCGACATCGATGATATTCAGGTCGAGAACGGCACCATCGGCATCTCCGGTCTGGAAAAACTGCAGGAACCATTGCAGATCGCGGATGACATCGTCGATGACGCGGCGCGTGAGATCAATGCCACGCACTCCCGGCATTTCCGGCAGATTGAGAAGGCGTTGAAGACCGCGGGAACCTATTGTTCCAAACTCAAGGACGTGACGCATACTTTGCATGCAGTGGTGCAGTTGGTCCCCGGCATGCTGGGGACGGACGGCCATGCGAAGGATGTGCCGCGGAATTATCTGATTCTGGCGCAGACCAACGCCGAGGCGCGTCCTTCCGGAGGTCTGACGGGCGCGTTGGGGCTGGTCACCGTGCAGGGCGGGCATTTGAGTCTGCAATCATTCATCTCCGATACGCAGATGCAGCTGTTCGACGAGCCGGTGGTCGAGCTCACCGCCGAGGAAAAGATGCTGTTCACCGACAAGCTCGGCACCGACATCCGCGACGTGAATTTCACGCCCGATTTTCCACGCACCGGCGAGATAGCGAAGACGATGTGGTCCAAACGGTTCGGCACCGAAGTGGACGGCGTGATAGCCATCGATCCATTGTTCCTGCAGAACATGCTCGCCGTCATGGGAGGCGTGACCATGAGCGACGGCGTGGTGCTCGACGGTACGAATGCTGCGCAGGAGCTGTTGAACACGGTGTATGCGCGAATGGACGCATCCCAGACCGACGCGTATTTCGCGGCCGCCGCGCAAGCCGCTTTTACGCAGATCACACAGGGCGACGGCGATGCCAAAGCGTATGTCAAGGCGCTTGCCACGTCTGCGGAACAGGGGCATCTGCTGGTATGGAGCGCCCATGAGGACGAGCAGGACGTCATCGACGATTTCGCGATTTCCGGCCGATTGGTTACGGAGGGGGCCAAGCCGCAGGTCGGCGTGTACGTTTCCGATGAGACGCAGTCGAAGATGGATTGGTACCTGCATCGCGAGGTGAGCGTCAAATTCCAGAAGGTGGCGCGCAACGGCGCAAGGCAGTATACGGTGCATATCAAGTTGCAGAATCTGATGAAACCCGAGGAAGTGTCTTCCGCGCCCGACTATGTGACTGGTGGCGTGGACGTGGACGGATTGCAGCCGGGCGACATCAAGAACGCATTGTTCTTGTATGCGCCGGCGAACGGGCGCCTGGTCGATTGGAAGTTCCAGAACCAGGACGATTTCAAAGGCGTGACCGTGCATGACGGACTGACCGTCGGTGTCGGCGACGTTACACTGCATCCGGGTGAAACATATGAGATCACGCTGCATGTGCAATCCGATCCGGATACGAGCGAACCGCTGACCGTGCGGCAGACCCCGCTTATCGAAGGACGCTGACCCATTCTCCTTTGCATCGCACTGACCCACTCACCCCTCGAATCGTGTGACACAACCCCCGTCTATGGGGAATAGAATACTATAGTTCAGTGGCATTCGAGGGGAAAGGGGTTATTGCCGTCCATGAAGATCGCATTTATCGGGCATAAGCGCATACCATCGCGAGAGGGCGGCATCGAAATCGTGGTCGATGAGCTGGCCTCGCGTATGGCCGCGCGCGGCAACCGGGTCGTGGCGTACAACCGCAGCGGGCACAACGTGGCCGGGTCCGAATACGACGGCATGGCCAATGGGCGCAACAAGCGGTTCACCTATCATGGCGTCAACGTCATCTCCGTTCCCACATTCGAAGGCAAGGGGCTTGCCGCGCTCACCTCGTCCTTCTTCGCCACACTGCAGGCCATCAAGGCGCGTCCGGATGTGGTGCACTATCATGCCGAAGGGCCATGCGTCATGCTGCGTCTCGCCCACTGGGCGGGCCTGCGCACCGTCGCCACCATCCACGGACTGGATTGGCAGCGTGCCAAATGGGGCAGATTCGCCTCGACGTACCTGAAGCTGGGCGAACGCACTGCGGCCACCTGCGCCGACGAGGTGATTGTGCTCAGCAGAAACATGCAGGAGTACTTCAAGAACACTTACGGCCGCGATACGAGATTCATCCCCAACGGCATCTCGCGCAAGGAGAGCGTACCGGTCGACGAGATCTCCACGAAATTCGGTCTGGACAAAGACGGGTACTTCCTGTTTTTGGGCAGGATCGTTCCCGAAAAGGGCGTGCATTATCTGATTGAGGCTTTCCGCAAGGTGCATACCGACAAGAAGCTCGTCATCGCGGGCGGCAGCTCCGATTCGTCCGATTACCAGCAGCACATCCAGGAGATGGCGAAAGGCGATCCCCGCATCGTATTGACCGGATTCGTGCAGGGCAGGATGCTGCAGGAGCTGTTCAGCAACGCATACGCGTATGTGATGCCGTCCGACCTGGAAGGCATGCCAATGAGCCTGCTGGAGGCCATGGCGTACGGCAACTGCTGTCTGACGTCCGATATTCCCGAATGCGCGGAGGTGGTGGAGGACAAGGCGCTTACCTTCCCGCACGGTTCCGTGGACGATCTCGCCGAAACATTGCAGAAGATGGCGGACGATCCGGTGATGGTGGAGCGGTACAAGAGCGAAGCCGCGGATTTCATCACCGGAAAGTACAGCTGGGATTCCGTGGTGGACCAGACGCTGGCTTTGTATGCAGACGAAGAGGACGGCGAGTGATGCGCATCCTGCTGGTCAACAAGTACTTCTACCGCAAGGGCGGTGCCGAAACCTACTTCTTCGCCTTGGCCGAAGGCCTGAGGGCGCTCGGCCACGAGGTGGCGTTCTTCTCCATGAAGCACTCGAACAACGAGCCGAGCTACTGGAGCAAATACTTCGTTTCGGAAAAGGACTACGTGGGGGATATCTCCGCGTTCAAGAAGGTTCAGGAAGCCTCTACGCTGATTTACTCGTTCGAGGCGAAGCGCAAGTTCGAGGCGTTGCTGGAGGAGTTCAAGCCGGACGTCATCCACATGAACAACGTGCATCGTCAGCTTACGCTGTCGATTTTGGACGCTCCGTATCTGAAGAGGCACCATGTGCCGGTGGTGTACACGGCGCATGACTACATTCTGTTGTGCCCGGCCTACACGATGGTGAACGGCAGGGGAGAGGTCTGCGACGCCTGTCTGGACAGGCACTTCATGCACGCCACGAAGAACGTGTGCGTGAAAGGCTCCCGTGCCAAGAGCGCTCTGGCCACCATGGAGGCGGAGTTCCTGAAATTCCACCATTCGTATGGCATGATCGATTTGATTATCGCTCCATCGAAGTTCATGAAAAGCAAGCTCGACGAGGGTGGTTTCGCCGACAAGACCATTGCGATGCAGAACTTCCTGACCGATTCGCAGATGACGATGGGTGCTCATGTGGCGAACACACACAAGTTCGAGGATGCACAGGCTGGAGCAAGGCCGTATTTCCTGTTCTTCGGCCGACTCTCCAAGGAGAAGGGCATCCTCACTTTGGTGAAGGCGTTCCTGCGGGCCGCGGGGCTCGCCGATGGAAATGCCGGTGGCGCGGATGATACCCGCGATGCCGGCAATGCCGGAATGCTTCCTGATACTTGGGATCTGCATATCGTCGGCGACGGTCCGGAACGGGAATCGATTGAACGGCTGATCACCTCGGCAGGTTCGCAGGCCGCTTCCCATATTCACTTGTTGGGTTATAAGAGCGGCGAGGATTTGCAGCGGGAGGTCGGCAACGCCCGCTTCACCGTGCTGAGCTCCGAATGGCGCGAGAATATGCCATATTCCGGTTTGGAATCCCTAGCTGCTCAGACCCCGATTATCGGTGCCAACATCGGCGGTATTCCGGAGCTGGTGGAGGAAGGCAGGACCGGCTTCACCTTCGAATCCGGAAATATCGCGGATTTGAAGGATGGTCTGCTCAAGGCCGCCGCGGTCGGCGAGGACGTATATGGCACCATGCAGCGGCAGTGTTCTGAGTATGTCGCGACGCGTTGTGGACAACAGACGTATGCGGAGCGGTTGGTTGAACGGTATACAGAATTGCGGGAATCGAATTTGATGAATGGGGGTGTTCACAAGTGAACAGACCAAAAGTCAGTATCGTTGTACCGATGTATCGGGTTGAGCGTTATCTGCCGAAGTGCATTGATAGTATTCTCTCTCAAACGCTTAGAGAGATTGAAGTAGTTCTTGTTGATGATGGTAGTCCCGATCGTTCTGGGAAGATAGCGGAAGAATATGCCCGAAGGGACTATCGTATCAAGGTCATCCATCAAAAGAATTCGGGTCTTGGCCCAGCGCGTAATACAGGTATTGCAAATGCGACTGGTGAATATGTTGGCTTCGTGGATTCTGATGACTGGGTAGATTCCGAGATGTTCAGCCGTCTTTATGCCGCTGCATCGCAAAGCAATGCGGATATTGCCGTCGGCGGTCATTGCGACATGGCTAATGGGCGCGCTAGGTCCGTTAAGGTGCATCCATTAGCTGGGCAAACTCTTAAGGGCAATGACCAGATCATGCCTGTACGGAATAGGTTGTTCGGGCATCTTCCCGGAGACACCGAAGTTGAAGCGTTCCCCATGCGGGTTTGGACGGCGATTTATCGTAATGATTTCCTGCAAAAGAATGATTTACGATTTGAGACGATTTTATCGGAAGATACGATTTTCAACTTGTTCGCATATCGATGCGCAAACGTTATAGTGTTTACCGGCAATACCGATTACTACTATCGAATGGATGAGCATCCATCGATAATGCGTTCGTTCTCTTCGAAAAAACTTGCACAATATGAGCGATTCGTCGAGAGGATACAACTTCTCGCCGAAAAAGAATCCTATCAGCATGACGAATGCGTTATGCGATCGAGACGAATGGCAATCGATTATTGCCGTTTGTATGTGGGATTAATCGTTGGAAGCGGTTTGTCCGTTCGAGGAAAAATAGGGAATATTCGTCAACTGACGCACAGCCGCATGTGTGCTGAAGCGTGCGTGGGATATCCTGTGGAGACTTTACCGAAACAACAGCGCATACTTCATGAAGCGCTTTTCCAGGGCCGGGTATGGGAAGTATTTATCTTGTCGGATGCAAGACGGATTCTGAAAGAGAAAGGATGGTGGAAGTGATGGTTGCGGGGCATAACAATATTCGAAGAATTGTTCATCGTGTCGGTGAAGAGCTTCGTTCTACCAGAGAAGTTGCCTCGCGGACATCATGGCGCGATGCTTTGGAGACCTTCCATGCAAAATGGGACATCCAGGTGATGAACCATAACGGATTCACGGAACCTCCCGCAGTGCGTGATCGACTGATTCGCAAGCATGAGATTATGCTGAAATACTTCGAACGTCGGTACGGGGATTTCTATCGCAATTATGATTACAGTGCGACGGTGGCTCCGGTAGATCCAGATATGGAGGGACGTATCTGGATCTGTTGGTGGCAAGGTCTCGAGAGCGCTCCGGAAATCGTAAAGCGTTGCGTGGAGTCCATTCGACGCAATGCTGGTGATCATCCGGTCACAATCATCACTGATCAGAACGTCGACCAGTATATCGACATTCCTGAATGGGTCAAAAGGAAACAGTCCGAGGGAATTATCTCACGAACTAATCTTTCTGATTTGCTTCGTCTATCGTTGCTGGCTAAATACGGTGGTTTATGGCTGGATGCCACGTTTTTCTGCACCGGTCCGCTTTCGGAGATGGCCTTCGGCAATCCGATGTTTTCAATTAAGAGGCCGGACTATCTGCATTGTTCGATTGCCCAAGGATATTTCGCTGGTTATTCATTGGCTTGTGATGCCGCTCATAGGAGCGTGTTCGTGGCAGTGCGTGATTTCTTCTTGGAATATTGGAAGACAAACGATTTTCTTGTTGATTACCTGTTAGTGGATTATATGATTGTGCTCGCTCAGCGGCACAACAAGGCCATCGCCGATGCGTTCGCGGCGATTGAACCCAACAATCCGTGTTGCGACGATTTGTATAAGGTGCTCGGCCAACCATACGATGAGGGATATTGGTCCAAACTCACTGAGAAAACGAGTTTGTTCAAGCTTACTTGGAAACAGACTTTTCCTGAGGAAGTGCACGGTCGCCCTACGTTTTACGCTAAGTTGCTGGGGCGATAGATATGGTTTCTAATGAGATTGGCATCGGCCGAAATGTTCGAGAACCAAGAATCGTGGAGAAACCCATAAAGGCTGATACTTGGATATATGCTTTATCGTTTGTAACGGTTTTTGTGGATCTGTCATCTGTGATTCCAGCGTATGTTTACGTACGATATTTTATGCTACTCATTGTTGGTATATTTGTCTGTTTGAAATTGCCGGTTATTATTTCTGGTAGAAATTGGGTAAATTTTGTTCCTTGGCTGGCATTTATTGTAGTTATTATTGTTAGTTCTTTTTTGTCGAGAAATGATTATGCATCTCGAAATCCATTCTTGGCCGCGATTGTATCCTTGGGCGGCTTGCTGGAATTCATTGCAGTGGTAAACTACGCCTTTAAGAAAGAACGTTTGCTTGCAGCCTTAAATGTGTTTTATGCGGTGGCTTTTATTGTTTTGTTATGCACAGATATAGCTGTTTGCTTGGCGGATGTATATCTTATTGGAAATAAATTTAGAATATCTTATTTTCACATCCAGTTCATTGTATTATTTGTGATAAGAAAAACGGTTTTTTATAAAAAGAAAGATGTTATAGGGCAACTATTCTTTATAGGTTTAATAGTTTTGGCAATTGCTATTGCTGTTCGGGTAGATTGCAGTACTGGAATTAATGCAATAGTATTGATGATTATATGGTTCTTTGTTGGAAAACTTTTTCCATCATTCGTATATAGTCCCATCACTGCTTGCGTGGCAGCTATAGCCAGCTATCTTTTCATGTATGTTGTTACATCTGTGCTGCATATTTCTTTTGTGATGAGTTATATCACAAATACTCTTCATAAAGATGCGACGATGACTGGTAGATTGCCGATTTTTGAGATTGTGCCTAGAGCTTTGGCTCAGAAACCGGTTTTGGGATATGGATTTGGAATCAGCTATGAAGTGCTTGATTCTTTTCTGAAGGGTGTACCGGACACTCAAAATGCGTTGGCTGAATGGATTCTATATGGAGGCTATGTTGCAGCCGTAATAATTATTTTAATAATTATGTTGAATTTTAAGGTAGTTTCATCTCATGCTTCGACGGATGATGTTGCTGTGCTTATTTGCGTGGCATTCATTTATGCTTTTATCTGTATTGGAACTATTGAAGTAAGTTATGGGATGGACTTCTTTGCGATACTGGCTCTGCTTCGTGTGATTTCACTGAGTCTCAGTCAAAGAAGGGCGTAAAGATATGAAGAAGTGTGCTTTGATATTGCCGTATTTTGGCAAGTTTAATAATTATTTCCCTTTATTCCTAAAATCATGTGGATATAATCCATCCTACGATTTTTTCATTTTCACTGATAATACGGAGTCTTATAATTATCCACAAAATGTGCATGTAGTGTCTATGACATTGGATGAATTCAGGGCCAATGCTTCGCGGAAGCTGGGTTTTGATCCATGCATTCCAACTGCGTACAAGCTGTGTGATTTCAAACCGGCTTATGGTTTTTTGCTTGAGGAATACATTCGGGATTACGAATATTGGGGTCACTGTGATTGTGATCTCGTTTTCGGTAATCTTGAAAAGATACTGTCTCCTGTGCTGGACAAGGACTACGATAAAATTTTCGCTGTCGGGCATCTGACCATATATAAGAATACATTCGACAACAATCGACGTTTTATGAAATCCCTTAATGGGCGTGAGATTTACCGAGAGGCATTCACGACAAGCCGTATTTATGTGTTTGACGAGAACTATCAATCTGAAAAAAATCCTGATCGAAGCAATGTGCACACGCTTTTTCGAAATGATGGTGCGAAATTGTACGAGAAGGATTTGTCGTTTAATGTAAGCCCTAAGAAGGCAAAAATCACTAGGGCTGCATACAATCCGCAGACGCAAAAATTTGAAGAGGATCATAGGTACGATGATTTGGCGCGTTATTATCTGTGTTCTGATGGGTTATTTTCGGTTTCTTTAAATAAAGATCAGTCGATGGTGGAAACGCACCAATATCTGTATATGCATTTGCAGTCACGCCGCATGCGGATGTCCGCTGATATTGTTCAGTCTCCAGTGGTGGAAATTCGCCCTGATCGGTTCGTCAAGGCCAAGTGTCTCCCGCACACAAAGGCGGAATTGAGAAATAGATTCTTCAATGTGTTCAATTGGTTCTGGGTTGATACTTATGTAAAAAGATTCAACGCAAAAAAACGCGTATTTTTAGAGAATCATTAATCTTTTGCATTTCAAAAAAGAGAAAATTTAGTCAGTAAAGAAGGTGACAATGTTTGATAAAAATATATATGTATCGACAATAATCGATTCATATAACTACGGTACTGTTTTGCAGGCCGCAGCGACGCGGGATGTGCTTGAGCCCTATGGCAAGCCATTGTTCATCGATTATTGCCGCGAGGCTTGGACGCGTAAGGGGTTACGGGACATTTATCTCAAGGATAAGAACCATCCCTTGCCTCTCAACGTGGTTCGATATCTGGTTGCGCTTCCAGAGCTGAAAACAAATCAAAAATTGTTCCGTGCCTTTGTGGAAAGGCAGCTTCATTTGGTCGGCGCCGATTCATTTGTCGGCGGTAACGGCAAATTCGACAAGCAGGCGGTGTATTGCGTCGGTAGTGACCAGACTTGGAATGAAGAGCTGAATAAGGGCATTGATCCGGTGTACACACTGGAGAATGTGCCTTCGGATTGTCATAAGATTTCGCTTTCCGCCAGCTTTGGACGTCCTTCTGTTCCCGATGCTGAGGCCGCGAAGATGAAGCCTCTGCTGGAACAGTTCGAAGCCATTTCCGTACGTGAAAGTTCCAGTGTGTCAATTCTGGAGCAAATGGATGTTAAGGGTGCTGTCGCGCTGAAGGACCCTGTTTTGCTTTGCCGCCCTGAATTGTGGCATGAGCTCTCCCAAGGTGTGCCGAAGCATGAGGATCCGTATGTGTTGATTTATATGCTGAATCAGAATCGAAGGATGATCGATTATGCACAGCGGTTGGCCAAAGAAAATGGCATGAAAGTTCGTATTATCACTTTCAGTCCGAGGAAGCCTGGCCCTGCTGGATGTGAATCCATTTGCCAGCCCACGCCTGAGCAATGGCTGGCGACGTTCCGAGATGCCGATTACGTGGTAACGGATTCGTTCCATGGCACATGCTTCTCGATTCTCTTCAACAAGCCGATGATTGTATTTGATCCCCCTCGATATTCAGTACGGTTGACCGACGTATTGAAAGATTTTGGCCTTTCTGATCGTCGTACCGATGATCAAGTCGCGATTAAGGATATCGATACGGCTGATAAGGAGATTGATTGGAGACACGTGCAAACAATGCTTGCGGATTTCAGAAAAGTCGCAGGTGAGTTTTTGGATAAGTATTTTACTGCGCTATAAGTTAAGAGTTAAGGAGTTCTTTGATGAGTTTCAAGCATGTTATTGGCAATATTCTCCCGGACAACGTTGCGAATTCCCTACGGCGGATTAAGTCTTCGCATATCCTTCGAAAGGAATATGCGTCGCAAGCCAAACGGTTCAATAGGACTTTTTCTCGCGAATGGTCTACTGGACTTATGCAGGTGCAGACTCGAGTCATTTTTCTGACGCATCAGATCGAAAAAGGCCTCGGTCATCGGGAGTTCCGCTATGGATTTGGAGTGCATGTCTTCAAAGCGCTTGGTCCTGAACTCGCAAAATTGGAGGCCGCTGATTCGGATTATCCCAATAATCCGGCCTATCGTGAGTGCATGAGCGCAGTGCATGAGTATATCGCTCGCCATGAGGCTGCTGGAAAAGACATCAGTCAACAGCGCCAGTATTTTGGTAATAAGCATTGGGAACGTGCAAGGCAGGCGACCGATGAACATGGTGGAAGTATTGTCGTTACTGCGGCGGAAAAAGCAGATAATGCACAAAAATCGTTTATCGAATTGGCTGAGAACAGGCATTCTTTGCGTGAATATTCTGCACAGCCTGTTACTGAAGAAGAAATCGTTAAGGCTGTGGAGCTCGCCACTCGAGCGCCATCTGCCTGCAATCGTCAGCCCGCTCGTGTTCTGCTGATCAGTGACGCACGCCAAATTGCTGAAGTGCTGAAGATCCAAGGAGGGGTTCGAGGTTATGCCCTTCCTTCTCAGTTGCTTCTTGTCACTGCCAAAACCAGTGTGTTCATGGGGCCGAACGAGCGCAACCAGGGATTTATCGACGGCGGTCTTTTCAGCATGATGCTGCTGATGTCGTTGGAAGCGTATGGATTGGCGGCCTGTCCTCTGCATGCGATGCTGGATGGAAAGGCCGAAGCTCGGATGCGTGAGATTCTTAACGTTCCTGATGATGAGATATTTGTGATGTTCGTCGAAGTTGGCCATTTCCCGGAGTCTGTTCGTACTCCGCAGTCCACTCGACTGCCTATGGAAAGCATCTTCAAAAAAGCTCGTTAAATTTATGGTGAAATAATGAAGAAAAAAATCGAAATCGGAATCATAACTGTAAATGATCCTAAGAACTATGGTAATCGTTTGCAGAATTATGCGCTTCAGCAGGTATTGCGCGATTACGGTACAGTGAGCACCGTAAATCAATTTCTGAACGTCAGCAAGCCTGGTGAAATTATTGAGAAGAGACTCTTTGCCCTGCTCCGTCCAGCGGTGAACAAGGTCTTGAGTTTGGTACCGTCGAAACGCGCTCTCGATTTCAAAAGGTTGCATCGGTCTGATGTATTCACTCGCAGGTATGTCCCTTGTTCCGAGCTATATGCATCCACGTGTCTGACTGCGAATAATATTGCTTCTTTGAAAACGGTGGTCGTGGGATCCGATCAGGTTTGGAATGATCGTTGGATATCGGGTCGAGTGCTGTCGGCAAGACTGGCTGATATGACGAATGATAAGACGAGGCTGATAAGCTATGCGGCGAGCTTTGGCATCAATCAGGTCAAAGATGAGTCAAAGCCTATTTTCAAGAAACAATTGGCACGTTTTTCTGCGATTTCTGTGCGGGAAGACCAAGGTGCGAGACTGGTGAACGAACTGTCCGGGAAGCCGGCAGCAGTCGTGCTGGATCCGACGCTTATGGTGTCGTCGGAGCATTGGCGTTCCATCACCAGGGGATTCGTTCCGCGTGACGACAAGTATGTGCTTACCTATTTTTTGGGTAGGCCGAGTGTCGAACAGGAGCGTACCATTCAGGAATATGCCGAGAAGCATGGTTGCCGTGTGAGACGTATGATCGATCCTCGTGATTCTGAGACATATGTGGCTGGTCCGGAGGATTTCGTCGAGCTATTTTCCAAAGCGGAGTATGTTTTCGCTGATTCATACCATGCCTGCTGCTTCTCCATTCTCTTCCACAGGCAATTCACCGTATTCAACCGTGCCGGCACTGAGGGCAAGGCAAGCATGAATTCCCGCATGGAAACATTGTTCCGTCTTTTTGAACTTGATTCCGTCGTGCTGGATGATGGGATCGCGCCGGAAATCGATTACGAGAAGGTGGATTTGTTGTTGCGGCAGCATCGTGCCGAGTCCAAGGCATGGCTTGACAAGGCCATGGAGGTATAACCGGATGGCGAATCAACGCAAGGCGGGAGCGGCTCTTGGATATGCCAATGTAATCGCCAAGAACCTCGTTAATTTGATGTATGTGCCGTTGCTGTTGCATTTTGTGGGACAGGGCGATTATGGCGTGTTCCAGATGACCAATAGCGTCGTCTTCGCTCTGACTTTGCTCAGTGCGGGCTTTTCGGGAGCTTATGTGCGATTCTATATGAGGGAGGTCGCACATGGCACAAGAACCAGTATTCATCGGTTGAATGGAATCTTTCTTCTCATATATCTGATTGTGGTTGGCCTCTGTCTTATTGGTGGCGTGGCGCTGACCCTTAATGTGAATGCGCTGTTTTCGAAGGGATTGACCCCTCGGGAACTGGTGTTGGCCCGTGAGCTTATGGTGTTTATGGTCTTTAACGTCGCGGCGCAATTGATGACCAGCCCGTTCAATTCGTATATTACAGCCAAAGAACGCTTCGTTTATCAGCAGACGAGACAGCTACTGACTACATTGGTGCAGCCGCTACTTGCGGTGTTACTGGTATGGCGTGGTATGGGAGCTATCGGCGTGGCGCTGGCGATGCTGGTCGTTACGGTGGCTTTGCTGGTGATGAATATTGTGTATGCAATAAAAAAATTGGGCATGCGTTTTTCGTTCACCGGTTTGCAATGGTCCATGTTCAAGGCTATAGCTGTATTCAGTTTTTGGATTTTTCTCAATCAGATTTTCGATTTGGTCAACAACAACGTTCCTAATTTCCTCCTCGGGGCGATGGCTGGATCGACTGTTGTGGCCACATTCTCTATTGCCGTACAAATAAGAAATATATTCTTTGCCATGAGCACGACTATGTCTAACGTGTTTATTCCTCAGATAAACCGTATCGTTGCCGACAGTGATGATAACAAAGTGCTCACCGAATTGATGACAAGGGTCGGTCGTTATCAAATGGCTATATTCTGGTTCATCTACGGAGGCTTTATAGTCTTAGGACAGTTTTTTGTTGTATTGTGGGCTGGACGCCAGAACGTAGATGCGTATTGGTTAGCGGTTATTATGGTGCTGCCGGTCATGATTCCTCTGACGCAGAACACTGGAATTGAAATTCAACGTGCGAAAAACAGGCATAAAACACGTAGTGTGATTTATGTTTTCACGGCAATGCTGGATGTCATTTTATCAGTTTTGCTGATTCCCTCTATGGGGTATTGGGCCACTGCGATCGGCTATATCGCGAGTATCGTGTTGGGTACTGGACTTTTTATGAATTGGTACTATCAAACTCACATTGGTTTGGATATGCTGTATTTTTGGCGTAATCAGATGCCTACCATTATTATGGCGGTTCTTGTTACGGGAGCATGCTTGTTGGGAACGTACTTTGTGCCGGTGAATTCCATTCCACTTTTCCTGATGTGGGGCGTGATATACGTCATTCTGTTCTGTGCTGGTGCATTCCATGTTTCTTTGACTGTGGATGAGCGCACTAAGGTTCTATCGATGTTGCATAAAATGAAGAAGGCATAATGAACTATACGTTTACGGTTTTTACTCCAACATTTAATCGGTCTGCTTCGATTCATAGAGTGTATGAGAGTCTACAGTCTCAGACGTTCCATGATTTTGAGTGGCTGATCGTCGATGATGGTTCGGAAGATGATACTGCTGATTTGGTCGGAAACTGGACTAAGGAGGCGGATTTTCCGATTGAATATATGAAACAGAGCCATGCCGGAAAGCATATTGCATGGAACCATGCGTTACAAAAGGCTAGGGGACGTTTCTTCATTATTGCCGACAGTGATGACGGTTTTGTCCCGAATGCCTTGGAGAGGCTGCTGGAGGTTTGGAAAAGCATTCCAGGGGGGGCGATGGGTACAGAGGCGTTACATGCCGATGCATTACAGACAAAGGTGTCATGGTTGGCTCCACGGAGATTCCTGTACCATGGTTGGACGCTAGTGAGGCGGATGCGAAATATGTGCATAAGCTGCAATATGAAATGTGGGGTATGACCCGCACCGAGGTGCTCAGGCAATACCTTAACCCGAATATTACGGGAATAAGGTTTTATCCCGAATCAATAATATGGGATAAAATGGGAGAAAAATATTTGACAAGGTATATCAATGAGCCATTAAGAATTTTATATAGTGATCAGGTTAATGCAACTACTGTAAAGAATGTTAATAACAGGTATAGGGAAAATTATTATTTGTGGCGTCATATATTGAATGATTTGAGAAAATATGTCTTTAATGAGCCGTTGATGTTTGCGAAGGCATCTATTGGGGTTATGAGGGACGGTCTTCTCTCAGGAAGGCGCTATGGGCAGATTTTTCGCGATGTGGAGTCTTTCCCATGTAGGATATTGGTTATCTTAGGATCGCCGCTTGCGTGGATGCTTGCGAAAAAGACAAAGTGATCGTGCATGCAAGGCAGGCCGGCATCCGGCAATGGGTAGGGGCTGCAGGTGTTGTCAAGATGGGTTCTGTACAAATACCATGAAAGCCAAGGAGGGCTGCGTGACCANNGAGAATCTTAACATGTTAGAATTCTGCAAGATTGACGCGGAAATCGTAGAAAATCAGCACACGGTCGGCAGGCACCACACCGATGCAACGTCATTACGCAACTTCTGTCAGCAGTCGTCACGGTAGGACATACCGCGACGAAGGGCCATTGCCCTCGTGACGCATTTTTCCCTCACCCTCCATCTTCTTCAGCAATCGATATGCGCTGATGTAGCTCAATCCCAATAGTTCCATGACTTCCGAGGTGGTTACCTCGCCGCCATTTTTCTCGGCCAGCTCAAGCACCAATCCCTTGCCTCGGGTGGCCGCGATATTGCTTTGCCTCACGTATGCCGGCAAAGCATTCGCCTCTTTATACACTTTGGAGCTCAAAATGTACGACCGCGACACTCCGCTGCCGGCCGCCTCGACCACGCCGGATTCCACCAGATCCTCCACGGCTCCCACCACCCGACGTTTTTCCAGTCGGGAGAATTCGCATAACTGCGTCATGGTCAAACGCCGGTGCTCTTTCAGCAACGACAGCACGATAAGAGCCCATACCGAAAGCTCGCCGCCACGTCGTCTTTCCTCCTCGGCGACCATGAGAACAAAAGCCTCATCCGGAACAGCCCGGCGAATGAACAAACCAACCTCAGTGGCAGTGGACTGCGAGTAATCGGGCATCGCGCCGCCACTGGCCAACGAGCCGATGTAAATTTTGTCCACACCACGACCGGTGCGTTCGGCAAAACCAGCCGTCTTCAGCACCAAGGCCAGCTGCGGATTGCGCGATCGAGGCTGTGCGGTGAGTAGATTATCTTCAGTCACGCCCTCGATGAATCCACCCGGATTGGAAATGGTCAGACCCTCGCCATCCACCATGAACCGCACACTGCCAATCCGCGCATAATCACGGTGGCAGAAAGCATTCACCATAGCTTCGCGGAAAGCCTGATGGTCGAAGTCCGGCACATTGACGTGCACCAATCCACTCATGATCTCATGATCGGGATTCCAGGGCTGCATCAGGCCGCTGATTTTGTCGAACATATCGACCAACGGCAGAGCAAACGGGTCGATGTTCACCCTCGGTACCGCGCCATCCATGACTTGGAACATGGCTGAAGCGGTAGGCACACAACGTTTGATGGATTCCACGCTACCAATAGTCAGCAACCCAGCCACAGTGGGAGCCTCCTCGCCCTCAGGGCCGGACACCAGCCCAAGAGCCCTGTCAAAATCCCGATCGTCAAATGCCAGTAATGAACTCTGCGCGTTGGTCTCGCGGATACGGCTCCGCAACCGATTGCGACATCCGTCATCCAAATCCTCAAGCCTTCCGCCAGGAGCGGGCTGGTCGCTGTAATCATAATTACGCTGCTGAGATAGACGACTGATGAATTGGGCAACGAATAGAGGGACCACCTCAGGCGTGCCATCGGCTTTCAACCGGCGCTGCAATGTCTTGCCGCCGCTGGTCGAAACAATCTGTTGACTGTTATCCACCTCGATCGCCACCACCGGATGGCCATCCTCATGCAGCAGCTCCACGCGGACCGTCTGCTGCGGCACGGTTTTATTGAACACAAAAGCCGCAAGTCCATTAATGTTGCCATGCTGTTTGGCGACGCCCGTGGGCGTGCCATCATCCTCCACGCCGAGGTACAGTGTGCCACCCTGTGTGTTGGCAAGGGCAACAATGTTTTCTACGATCTCATCGTTGGATTGCGGGCGCGCAAGCTCGCTTTTGAACTCAACCGTCAATGATTCCTCGCTTGGCAACATCATTCTCTCCTTTCATTCACCTTGCAGAANNGCCAGGGAATGGCTGCGTGATCATCTCCAAGAAAACATCCGCAGCCCCCAATCATCAATTTCTTATTGAACACAAACAGCCGAAGTCGATTTGCGCGACCCTGGGCGCCCGGACGAGCTCGCCGTGTCGGAACCCTCCGGTTCGTCTCGCGCCAGCGCCTCACGTACCTCAACGTCGTCGTGTACTCGCCGTCGTAGTCCGTCTCCGCGCGGAGCCTGTCGTGCGCGCGTTTGGCAGTGTGGCGTTGTTTGCGCGGTAGCATGCGGCCGGCCTCGAGCCATCCACGCGCAGGTGCCAATACCCGATAAAACCGAACGATACGGCAATCTGCTCCACCGACAATTGCTGGCACCGTCCCCTTTCATTCACCTTGCAGAATTCTAACATGTTAACTAAGAATTCTAACATGTTAGAATTCTGCAATCTGGGGTCGGGATTCCGCGGAATCATAGCGATGTTCGCCGGCAACGATTCGCCCTCTCCCGATGGTTTGCCCTAAATAATGGAGGCATTCTATAAGCGCGCCCATGACCCCATAACGCAAAATATGTGTTTATGGTCAAATAAACCCATACAGCGTCACCGCCTCGTATACGGACGAGTGGTGGATCTATGCGTCCCACTCGTTTTCCCCTCTGATGATTTTGCGGAAGCGATGGCAGATACCATTGTCCAGATGCACAAGAGGCAACTTGCCGTCACTGGTGGATTCACCGGGAAAGAGCCGACGAAATTGGCTTCGTAAGCAGTGTTGTGAATGCAACCTTTCTGCCGGCATTCGGTCAATCTCCGAAAGAACGATTTGAGGATTTGTTCCTCGTGTTCCATACCTATCATCAGGGTGTGCGGTAGGGTTAATGGAGAGGGGGAGACACGTGAACCAGCCATACATAT
>DKCF01000110.1:45180-51357 GCA_002451435.1 Bifidobacterium sp. UBA6881
TGCTGCTCGCCATCGCCTTTCTACCGGTGGACGGCACCACGCTCGGTCTGTACGCGCCGTTCTGGTCGCCGATCAGCCCCGCGCTGTTCGCGGTATATTGCCTATGCAACCGGCGGCAGCTGTGCATCGTGGCGAACCGGTATCTGCCTATGTTCCTGTTGCCAGTGGCCTGCATCATGCTGTCCATTCCAGGATGGCTGAGATTCGGCCTTCACCGGAACGCGGCGTTCATGAGCGTCACCGGACTGCTCGGCGTGCTCGCCACGCTCGGCGCGCTCGCCATCGCGTTCGAGGTCGAACGCATTCCCTGGCGCATGCCGTTGCGCATCCTCATCGCATCCTACTGGTTCTCGTTCAGTGTGGGCGTCGTTCAATGGTTGTCGGTGCATCTGCATATCACCCCGCTGATCAACTATTTCGAACATCTCATGTATCGGCAGTATGTCAGTGACGGCTCGGTGTGGGGCGGCGGACGTCCGCAATTCCTGTTCGCGGAACCCAGCTACATCGGCATGCATCTGTTCGGCATACTGCTACCGCTGATGTGGCTGATGCGCAGGCGTGACCGGATTTACGCGAAGCGGTTGCGTGATCTCATCGTCGTGTACATGATAGGCGCAGTGCTCATGCAGGCCGGCACCAGAATCGTCATCGATTCGGTGGTGGCGTTGCTGATTGTGATCGTCGTCCATAATACGTGGCATGACAAACGGCAGCGATTGCGGGGCATCGCGCAGGTGCTCGGCGTGTGCGGGCTTGGATTGCTCGGCGTACTTGCGGATTCCAGGCTTTCATCGATCGCCGAGAATGGTGCCGAGGGCGATGGTTCGTTCTTCGCACGAATCTATCAAAGCCTCGATCCGTTGTGCGGATTGATCGCCCATCCTTGGACCGTTCTTACCGGTTATGGCGCGGGCAACATCATCAATGCCATGCAGGCCGGTGCCGCCAAGGCAGAGCAATTACTGAACAGCAGGGGGATGAATGGTGAAGCCGCTATGAGCTTCGCCACGGGGTCGAATGCCGACAATGTATGGACCATGTGCGCGTACACGAGTGTGATTACCGAATATGGACTGATCGGTATGGCATTGCTGGTCGTCACGTCCGTGGCATGTGCCGCGCGTATACGAAACGTGCGGGCCTTCGCCGGCATCCATGGGTCTGACATTCATGGATGCGTGCAGGAGACCGGCATTCGTAGGAGTGGCGTCGATGCGACGGCCGTCGTGGTTGAGGGCGATGCATCATCGCAGGGCGGTGGGCGCCGTAAAACCGTCGTTTGCTGGTTCGTGCTGCTGGTATACCTGTACATCCAATGCGAGAACTACGCGTTCGCTGCGTTGCCGTTGTTCATCTTCGCCGCTGAAAAATCCGATCGGAATGATTGTAGTCGTAAAAGAGAAATGGGTGGGAAAATCCCACCCATTTCTATGCGCTAACTGACGTGATCAGGCCGTGCGACGCCCCTTGGCCTTGCTCTTCGGACGGTGCTTGTGCGCCTTGCGGCCCTTTGCCTTGTCGTCATAGTAATAGTAGTAGTTATCGTTCTGCGGTGTCTTGCGTTCCTTTTCGAGGTTGAACACGAAACCGGTCACCGGCACATTGAGGTTTTCCAGCTGAATGGCGATATCCTTCAGGTCGCGCTTCATGGTGACATCGCGGCCGGAGACCATGACCACGCCATCGCTCTTCGCGCCGAACACCGCGGCGTCATTGGCGACCACCATCGGGGAGGTATCCACGATCACGTAATCGTAGGTGTGCAAAGCCATGTCGAGCAATTCCGTCATGGTCTTGGAATTCAGCAGCATCGAGGCGTTCGGCGGCTTGGGGCCGGCCGGCATGATGTGCAGATTCGGTTTCCAATAACGCTGGACGACGTCCTTTACCATGGCCTGTCCGGAAAGAACATGCGCCAGGCCCGCGCCGCCTTCCAGTCCAAGACGATCGGCTACGGAAGGATGGCGCAGGTCGGCGTCGATGAGCAGCACCTTGGCGCCGTTTTCGGCAAGCGCCGCCGCAAGGTTCACGGAAACCGTGGTTTTGCCGTCGAAAGGATCGCAGGAGGTGATGACGATCATGCGGGCGTCGCTGCCTTCGATTTTCGACGTGAACGACAGATTCGTACGGATACGGCGGAATTCCTCGGCGATTCTGCTGGATGGCGCAGATACGACAATCGGCCTGTTGTCCTTCAGACTGTCATCAGCGGGGATACGGCCCATGATCGGAGCGTTGATGATGTCTTGCAGATCGCTGGCCTCTTCCACACGCGTGGTCATGAGGTCGCGAATCAGTGTCGCGAATATGCCGAGGACCAGTCCTCCGACCAGTCCGATGGCCAGATACAGGGTGACTTTCGGAGAACTCGGCGCCGCGGGCTCGGTGGCGCGTTGCACCACCGAGAGCTTCACCGGTGATTCCTTGCCGGATGCGTACAGCGACTTCTCCACCACATTGCTCAGTGATTTCGCCACGCTGTTGGCGATGTCCGCGGCCTGCTTCGGATCGCCGCTTTGCGCGGTGATGTTGACGAATGCGGTGTCCGTGGGATTCGTGACGTTGAGCTGCCCTGCTAACCCGGCGACCGTGGTGTCGAGGCCGAGCTCGTCGATGACGGGTTCCAGCACGGATTCCGTGGTGGCCAACGTCGGATACGACTGGATCTGGTTGGTGATGTATGTGCTGGCGCTGTTGATGTTTGAGATATTGTTGTCCACGGAGGCTTCGCTATAGGTGGCGAACACCTGGGAGGTGGCCGAGTATTTGGGCGGTGTCAGGAATGTGTACGCGCAGGTCGCTATGAACACCACGACGAATGTGATGATGCCGATCAATAGGTGTTTGCGGATGATACGGAATAAATCCATCAGCGTGATGCCGTTGTCTTCCGTATCCGTAGGCTCGACTACGACTTGGCTTGTTTGTGGCGCATTGCTTTCTGCGGCGGCCATGTTTCCCCTCAATGATTCTCTGATTGACGCATCCGCGTCATATTGCACAGCATCATGCTAGCAAGCACCACCCCCATGACGGGGAATCCATGGGGTAGGAGGGTGCTGATTGCGTGAAGGGCGTCGTTTTCGCGGGGCGGTATGTCCGCGCCTGGCAAAAATGACGTCTGTCTGTTCGGTCTCGATGGCCTTCTTCGCGCTGCCCGGCATCGTGCTTCGTGGCAGAGAAAGGTCAGTCGGTGGCGGCCCTTATGGTTTGCAGAGCGTCGCAGATTTCGTTGTATGCGGCCTCGTACACCGCGAAATCCTTGCCGTTGGGGTCTTCCACATTGTTGGTGTCGGGAATCATCGGACGAATCAGTCCGGCGTTGTCGATGACCGATTCGATGCGGTCCTCACGCGTTTCGCCTTCGATGTAGCCGTGCGTCTTGCAGTATGCGCACATGTTGGCGAAGTCGTTGATGAGGAAGGTTTTGCGCGCTGCGGTCGGGGCGATGACCGAGATCTCCCTGCGCTGGCTGTGCTCGAAACACAGAATGAGATCGCTGTCATGGGCGATTTGCGGCGTGATGCGCTTCGACCGGAACATGCTCGAGGGGATGCCGTGCATGGTCATCAACCGTTCGCTGCCGCGGGCGATGGCGTGCGAATCGAGTCCGCGGGTCCCCGCGCTGTCCGATTCGAGTTCGGGCATGTATCGGGGCAGCATCAATTCCGCCATGGGGGAGCGGCATATATTGCCGGTGCAGACAAACAGAACCTTCATTGCGTTCCTTTCCGAAATGCGCTGTATGGGTTGCGCGGTTGTGCGCCACGGTTATGCAAAAAGAAGCCCGGGAAAGTCCCGGGCTTCTTTTTGCGCTAGAAGCCTTGCGGCCTCAAATCGATGTTCAGCGAGTGGTCTTGCGCGCGGCCACCAGAGCGATACCTGCGGCTGCCAGCATCAGGACGACCACTGCGAACGGAAGCACTGCCGCACCGGTCTGGGCGACGGTGTTGCTGGAAGCTGCGTTGCTGGCCGAACCCTCACCGGTCGCGGCCACGGTGACGGAAGCGGTCGCCAGCGGCGAACCGGTCGGGTTGCCCGCCGCGTCGACGGCGAAAACCGAGGAGCTGATGGTTCCCGCGAAGCCGGCCTTGATGGTGTAGGTGGCGGTCAGCGTGCCGTCCGCGTGGGCGGCGGCGACGTTGGAGTACTTGGTGGCGGCGAGCGTGACGTGCTCCACGTTGGTGTCATCGTAGGAGACCACGTAGTTCTTGCCCGGAGTCAGGTTCTTGAACGTGAACGTGGCGGTGGTGCCGGAAACGGTACCTGCGCCGGTGACGCCGTAGTTGTTGTCCGCAGCCATGGCGGAGTTGGCCGCGAAGCCAAAGCCGAACACTGCTGCGATAGTGGCGAGAATAGCGACGAGCTTCTTCTTCATGATCGCATTTCCTTTCTTATGCTTTCGACATGTGGTGGGGAAATCCCTCAATGGGGTTACCCCTGCCTTCTGGACATTCAATATAAAGCGTTGGGGCAACCGGAAAAATCGGCCGTGTGACGGCAATCGCACATTTGTGATTTCAATGTCTCACCGTGCGACGCCTTTCGCACATGCACTGTTTGCTGCATGTTTCGTAAAAACGTTGGAATTCCAGCGACTTTCGGCGGAATTTGAAAACGACGCGCCATTGTGTCCACAATGTGGTCATATACGATGCGTTTTCGTGAAAGCGTTCCCGCAGCAAGCGGATGGGACGCGTGCCGTACCCCCTGAGTGCCGTACCCCCATGAGCCGATCAAGTGCGTTTCCGTACCGATGGAGGCACATGCCGCATTTCCGGGTCAGTCGTTGTCTTCGTCGTCGAAACTGAACAGATCCTCGACCGTGGTGTCGAACACCTTCGCCAGATCCATGGCGAGACGCAACGAAGGGCAGTATTGGCCCTGCTCCAGTCGGCCTATCGTTTCGCGACGCACGTCAACCAAATCGGCGAGATCGGATTGCTTCATGCCCCGTTCCATGCGACGCAGTTTCAGATTAGTCTTCATCGTTGTCGCCGCCTTCGTGTTCAAGCCACAGGTATCGGGCGTCGGCGACCGCCAAAGCGAATACCGCGAGCGTCGGCAGCAGCATGGATGGCAATGCGTAGATGGTGCGCCTCGCCAGCGAAAGGATCGTGGCCGCGAAACCGAACACCACCATCAGTATCACCATGAAAAAGAAGGTGAAACGGATGGCGGAGTCCTGATGCTCGTCGGAAAGCTCGTCCCGCCGTGGATGGGTTTTGCTGAAGATGCGGGCGACCCAGATTTCGCCGCAGATCCATACCAAAGAGATCAATGACATGAGAATGATTCCCGGCCAGGTGTCGTGCTGGAACAGTTGCGTCGCACATGCTATGGTGCCGATGCATTCGACGATTGTGCGAAACAGGATATATCGGTTGAAGGTCATGTTGCCTCTTCTTGGATTTTCGCATGCGTGGCCGGTTCTGGCGGCCTGCATGTTCTTCTTCCGCATGCCATACATGCCGCACCATGCGGACCTGCTATGCCATGTGCCGTTGGGGGTGCACCCGTATAGGTGACGGTGCAAGACCATTCTACAGGCCCGCTGTGGAGCAACGAAGAGGTATGTGGGGGCTTATGAGTGACATGGGGTGTTGCGAGGCGGGGCGATACGAAGTAACCGATTAGCTCTTGCAATGCATGGGAAAATTTGTTGGGGGGGGGTATTTCGTTGAAAATACTTGGGAGTTCGCTGATTTTCTCTCCGTAGAGGGTAATAAAAAGCAATATGAGGAAATCAATGTTTTTGTCGGGGGTATGCAATACTTTTCATACGTAAAAGAGAATTGCGGGTGAGGGGGTAAAGAGGTAGGTATGTACGAGGGTGAATCCGGTCAGCTCGAAGAGGCGCAGGGGCGTGCGTATGCCGTTTTCGCAGGCAAGCACGACGATGCCGGGCAAGGGCGGTCTCGCGCATCACGGCATAAGTCCCGACGGGATTGGGACGACGAGTCACGTTTCGCTGCGGGCGCCCCGATCGAGACCACGGCGGACTCGTCGGCTCGTCAGGATTCTTCGGCTCGCACCTCGGCGAACGTGAAGTCTGGTTTCCATCCGCGGCCCGAGATGATGACCTTTTCGAACAATCCGTTCCTGGTCGGCGGCTCGGCGTATGCGCGCACGAAGGTTTTCCGCGCGCCCTCGTGGAGGTATTGGTTCGTTTTC
>DKCF01000048.1:0-2260 GCA_002451435.1 Bifidobacterium sp. UBA6881
GCCGCCGTCATCGACGTGCGGTCGCGCGACTACTTCGACGATCTGTCCGCGGTGCTCAGCCATTTGGACGACCTCGGCGTCAAAACACGCATCCTCTTTCTTGACGCGAGCAATGAGGTGCTTATCAAGCGTTATGAATCCGTGCGCAGGCCGCATCCCCTGCAGCATGGCAACCGCCTGATCGACGGCATTCTCGAGGAACGCGACCTGCTTGAGAACCTCAAGGAGCGCGCCGACATCGTCATCGACACCTCCACGTTGAGCATCCACCAGCTGTCCACGAAGCTTTATGAAGGCCTGCTCGGCGCCGGCCCCTCAACGGTATCCGTGCACATCTTCAGTTTCGGATTCAAGTACGGCATCCCGATAGACGCCGATTTCGTCGCCGACGTGCGTTTCCTGCCGAATCCGTTCTGGGTGCCGAAGCTGCGTTCGATGACGGGGCGCGACAAGGCGGTCAGCGATTACGTGCTCTCCAGCGAGGGCGCTTCCGAGTTCCTCGACGCGTATGAAAAGGCCATCGCGGTCGCCATCGAGGGGTACGCCCAGGAAGACAAGCATTTCGTGACGATCGCCATCGGATGCACCGGCGGCCAGCATCGTTCGGTGGCGATAAGCGAGGCTTTGGCGAAGCGGCTGCGGTCCCGCGGATTGAACGTGTCCGTTTCCGCCCGCGAGCTGGATAACAAGGGAACCGAAAAGTGACCGCATTATGAGAAGGACGCGTCCGAATACAAAGAAAGCATACGGCGATTGTCCAAGATATTCGGTATCACAGTAAGCCGGTACTCTCGCGGGAGGAATCCGCGACTCGCCTGAAATTTAGGGAAGAACAGGAAAGTAGGAGGTTGGCTCTTGGCTCTTCTGGATGACGTCAAAAGTGAGCTGGCCGCAATCGACAACGAGCTGCCCATCGCCAAAAAGGCGCAGGCCACGGCAATGATTCGATTCGGCAACGGTTTGCACTCGGTGGACCATCACATTCTGGTGCAGGCTCAACTTGACTCCAAGGACGCGGCCTTGTGGCTGCAGGACACCATCAAGAACCTGTACGGTCACGAAGCCACATTCACTCCCATCGCACGACAGACTCCGACCGGCACGGTACAGCGCTATGTGGTGCGTGTGCCGAAGGGCAGCGCCGCACTGGTGTTGCAGACCGGTCTGTACAGCCGGTACACCAAGAACATGGTATTGGGACTGCCCAGCGAGATCATCAACGGCAAGATCGCGCAGATCAAGGCCGCATGGCGCGGAGCGTTCATGGCCAATGGCCGTCTTTCCGACCCGGGCAAGGCAAGCTACCTGGAAATCGTCTGTCCGAATCACGAGGCCGCGTTGGCGCTGGTCTCCACGGCGAGGCGTCTCGGCATCACCGCGAAACCACGCAAGCTGCGCAGCTCCGAGCGCGTGACGCTGCGCGATCCCGATGCGATCGAACGCATGCTCATCCTCATGGGCGCGCCCCATTCGGCCCGCGAATGGACCGGAAAGCGCTCCGACGGCGAGGCACGCGGCAAAGCCAACCGTCTGGCCAACTTCGACGACGCCAACATGCGACGCAGCGCCAAGGCCGCGGCCGAGGCATGCGACAAGGTCCGTCAGGCTTTTGAGATTCTTGGCGATGACATTCCCGACAACCTCAAATCCGCGGGCCAGCTCCGTCTCGATCATTCGGACGCCTCGTTGGAACAGCTCGGACGTCTGGCGGAACCGCCGATCACCAAGGACGCGATCGCAGGCCGCATCCGCCGTCTGCTGCAGCTCGCGGAAAAAACCGAGAAGGCACGTCACCAAGCGGCCTGAGTCGTCCGTCGGCTCCACTTCGGCAAAACACCATGCCCGTTTTCGAACGGCATGGTGTTTTTTGTTCCATCGGGCTGTATCATTCGTAAGTGGCAATATGGCCATTCCACGCTTCAAGCGGCTAGGAAAGGATATACATGAAGACACTCAAGGATCTTGGAGATCTCAAGGGCAAGCGCGTTCTGGTCCGCGCTGATTTCAACGTCCCGCTGGACGGCACCACGATCACCGATGATGGTCGTATCAAGGCCGCCCTGCCTACCATCAAGGCCCTGCGCGAAGAAGGCGCCAAGGTCATTCTGATGGCCCACCTCGGCCGTCCGAAGGGCAAGGTCGTTCCGGAACTGTCCCTGGCTCCGGTCGCCGTCCGCCTTGGCGAACTGCTCGGCATCACCGTTCCGCTGGCCGAGGACACCTATGGCGCCGACGCTCAGGCCAAGGTCGCCGCGATGAA
>DKCF01000048.1:2365-7395 GCA_002451435.1 Bifidobacterium sp. UBA6881
GCCTACGCCAAGAAGATCGCCGCCCTCGGCGAGGTCTTCGTGTCCGACGGTTTCGGTGTCGTCCACCGCGCCCAGGGCTCCAACTACGACGTCGCCGCCGACCTTCCGTCCGCTGCCGGCCTGCTGGTCGAGAAGGAAGTCAAGGCCCTGTCCCGCGCCACCGTGAACCCGGAGCGTCCGTTGACCGTCGTGCTCGGTGGTTCCAAGGTCTCCGACAAGCTCGGCGTCATCGAGAACCTGCTCGACAAGGCCAACCGTCTGGTCATCGGCGGTGGCATGGTGTACACCTTCCTCAAGGCCAAGGGCCTTGAAGTCGGCACCTCCCTGCTGGAAGAGGACCAGGTCGAGACCGTCAAGGGCTACATCGAGCGCGCCGAGAAGAACGGCGTCGAACTCGTGCTGCCGACCGACATCGTCGTGAATCCGGTCTTCCCGAAGTCCGACGAGGACATCGCTCCGGAAGTCGTTGCCGCTGACGCGATTCCGGCCGACAAGATGGGTCTGGACATCGGTCCGGAGTCCCAGAAGCTCTTCCACGACAAGATCGTGGACTCCAAGACCGTCGTGTGGAACGGCCCGATGGGCGTGTTCGAGGTTCCGGCCTTCGCCGCTGGCACCAAGGCCGTGGCCCAGGGTTTGGTCGACGCCACCGCGGCCGGAGCGTTCACCATCGTCGGTGGCGGTGACTCCGCTTCCGCGGTGCGCAACCTCGGTTTCCCGGAGGAAGGCTTCTCGCACATCTCCACGGGTGGCGGCGCTTCCCTCGAGTTCCTTGAGGGCAAGGAACTGCCGGGCCTGAAGGTGCTCGACTGATTTCGTATACGCATAAATACGGATAACGAAGAGCGCTCCCTCATCATTGGTGGGGGAGCGCTCTTCGTTCGCGCGCCGTTACATGGGCGCAAGTGAAAGCAGCTATCATTCGAAATATCGATGGGGGATGGTAATGAACATGGCACCGCAACGCATTCCGCTAATCGCAGGCAACTGGAAGATGAACTTCGATCATCTTGAGGCCACCTATTTCGTTCAGCAATTTGCCGAGAATCTTCGTGATATCCATTTTGATTACAAGCATTGCGAAATCGCGCTCATGCCTTCCTTCACATCATTGCGCAGCGTCCAGGTTCTTGTGGAATCGGATAATCTGAAGATCCGTTATGGGGCGCAGGCCGTATCCGTGACATCGCAGGGCGCATTCACGGGTGACGTGTCGGCCGATATGATCGCCCGCCTCGGATGCTCCTATGTGATCGTCGGCCATTCGGAACGTCGTAAATACCATCCTGAGGACGATGCGAACATCGTGGACCAGGTGCGTGCCGTGCTCGCAGCCGGCATGCAGCCGATCCTCTGCGTCGGTGAAAGCTACGAGGAACGACGCCAAGGCATAGAACTCGATTTCGCGGTGGGACAGGTTCGTGACGTGACGCGGGATCTGTCGGACGAGGAGGCCGCGCGGCTGATCGTCGCCTACGAACCGGTCTGGGCGATCGGTACTGGCATGGTGGCCACGCCCCAGTCCGCACAGGATGCGGCCAAGGCGATTCGCGACGATTTGACGGCGACATTCGGCAGGCATGTGGGCGAGGCCGTGCGCATCCTGTATGGAGGATCGGTCTCGTCCAAAAACGCGGTGGCCTTGATCCGGGAACCCGACGTCGATGGATTCCTCATCGGCGGCGCGGCGCTGAAGGTCGACGAACTCACCAGAATCTGCAGACTCACCATGGCTGAAATACGATGATTCGACATTAATGCCGGAAATCACGGGAACAGGATCGTTTTTCTCAGCACCATGCGCTATTGTTGAAGACAGTGTTTACGAACAACTGGAGGTTCACCCGTGTCCGCTATGGCCATCGTCAAGCTTGTGCTGCAGATTATTCTCGTCGTTTTCAGCCTTCTGCTCACCCTGCTGATTCTTATGCACAAGGGTAAGGGTGGCGGCCTGTCCGACATGTTCGGTGGAGGTCTCACCCAGAATGCTGGATCCTCCGGCGTCGCCGAGAAGAACCTGAACCGCTGGACCGTCATCATCGCGTTGCTTTGGGTGGCCATCATCATCGCCCTCGGCCTGATGACGAAATTCAACCTGATCTGAGCATTCGGATTTTCGGCCCGTGGCCTGAATGGTCATGGGCCTTTTTCTATGCGACGATATTCAATCATCTTCCCTCGCCATTCGTAATAAAGGATTATCTCGTATGCCTTCTTCAATTGCTTCGGCCTCTGAGCCGACGACCATGGTGGTAGCCGATCTGGACGGTACGTTGCTTCACGATGGGGCGACGTTCGAGGAACGGTTCCTCACGCAACGGTCCATCGACAGCATCAATCGCCTGCATGAAGCCGGAATGACCTTCGTTGTGGAGACGGCGCGTCCCGTCAGCACGGGATACGCGTTCGTCGAAAAACTACCGGTGGATGCCGTGGCGTATCTCAACGGCGCCCTCATCGATTACAATCCCGCGGCGTCGGATTACGATATGCTGACTTCTCCGAATCTGCCGGAGGATGGGCATCTGCAGAAAATCGGATTCTCATCGAAACGCGCATGTGAGGTGTGCAAGCAACTGCTTGAAGAGCTTCCCGGCATGGAGGTCGGCATCGTCATGGACGATGTACGATACACGAATTTCGATGTCGGCAAGTACTGGAAGACCCAGACCTGGCGGTACACCGATTTCGATGACGTGCCCGATGGCGTCGCGGACAAACTCATCCTGTTCCCGAACGAAGAGCAGTGGAATCAGGTCGGAAAGCTTGTGCCCGATGATTTCGAAGTCCATATTTCCGAGGGTTCCTTGTGGATGTTGATGAATCCCAAGGCCAACAAGGAACACGCGCTTGCATTGCTGGCCGATCATTTTTCCACGCCGTTGTCGCAGGTCGTCTCCTTCGGCGATGATCTGGTCGATATCGCCATGCTACGCGAATCCGGCAGGGGAGTGGCCGTGGCCAACGCGAATCCCGATGTGTTGGGCATCGCAGACGACGTCTGCCCATCTAACAACGATGACGGCGTGGCGCAATGGATCGAACGGCATCTGCTGTGACACCGCATCAAAAGTTCAATTTATGGAGATGCGCGGAATACCGCAAATTGAACTTTTGATGATTATGTAGAAAGAAGCATTGCACCCATAATTGAACTTTCAACATGTCTTTCAACATGTTTATACAGTATGGGTGATAGACTTTGAACCAATGCTCGAGATAAATTGAACCGAAAGGGTTGGCATGACGGAATCATTCTCCACCAGGCTTGGCAGCATCATGGAGTCGCGCGATTTGAAACAAGTCGATTTCATCCACGCCGCGCAAAAGTTCAATGTCAAGCTCGGCAAAAGCCAAATGAGCCAATACGTGAGCGGCAAGACCGTGCCTCGCGCCGACATCTCCCGATTCCTCGCGGAATTCCTGCAGGTGGACGAGGACTGGCTGATGGGAAAGGACGTTCCCATGGAACGGACGGTCTCCACTCGATCGGGCTCACCAGACGCTCACCCGGACGATATCGCGTCAGCGCAAACGCAACCGACAGAAGGAAGAACCATGCGTACCTTTACTAAATCCCACAAACTTGACCATGTGCTTTACGATGTTCGTGGACCGGTTGCGGATGAGGCCGCGCGCATGGAATCCGCCGGAACGCATATCCTCAAGCTCAATATCGGCAATCCCGCGCCATTCGGATTCCGCACTCCGGATGAGGTCGTTTACGACATGTCCCAGCAGTTGCCGGATACCGAGGGCTACTCTCCATCGAAGGGTCTGTTCTCCGCGCGCAAGGCCATCATGCAGTACGCCCAGCTGAAGAACATTCCCAATGTGTCCATCGACGACATCTACACCGGCAATGGTGTGAGCGAACTGATCAACCTGTCGTTGTCGGCCCTGCTGGACAACGGCGACGAGGTGCTGGTGCCATCGCCGGATTACCCGCTGTGGACGGCATGCGTCAATCTGGCCGGAGGAACTGCCGTGCACTATATCTGCGATGAGGATTCCGAATGGTATCCGGACATCGAAGACATGCGCGCCAAGATCACCGACAAGACCAAGGCCATCGTCATCATCAATCCGAACAACCCGACCGGAGCGCTGTATCCGAAGGAAGTGCTGCAACAGATCGTCGATCTGGCCCGCGAACACCAGCTCATGATTTTCTCCGACGAAATCTACGATCGTCTGGTCATGGATGGTCTGGAGCATGTCTCCATCGCGTCGCTGGCCCCCGACCTGTTCTGCGTGACGTTCTCGGGACTTTCGAAATCGCATATGATCGCCGGCTGGCGTGTGGGCTGGATGGTGCTGAGCGGCAACAAACGTCTGGCCAAGGATTATATCGAGGGTCTGAACATGCTGGCGAACATGCGCATGTGCTCCAATGTGCCCGCGCAATCGGTGGTGCAGACCGCGCTCGGCGGGCATCAAAGCGTCAAGGATTACCTTGTTCCGGGCGGTAGAATCTACGATCAGCGCGAACTGGTGTACAACATGCTCAATGAGATTCCAGGCATCACCGCGGTGAAGCCGAAGGCGGCGTTCTATATTTTCCCGAAGATCGATGTGAAGAAGTTCAACATCCATTCCGATGAGCAGTTCGCGCTTGACCTGCTGCATGAGAAGCATATTCTTATCAGCCATGGCGGTGCGTTCAATTGGCAGGAGCCCGACCACTTCCGTGTGGTGTATCTGCCACGTATGAGCATGTTGAAAGAGACGATAGGGGAGATCGGTGATTTCTTCAGCACCTATCATCAGGCCTGATTCTCCAGCTGCGAATTCATGAAAGCGTTGAGGCTGGTTCCTTTGTTGAAGGAACCAGCCTCAACGCTTTCATGTCAGAATCGCGAATTCGCCTTCACCATAGCAGGCGAATTCGACGTTCCTGGTCGAATTCAGCCGTTGACGCGGTCGATGCCGGCCTGGACATCGGCAAGGACGGTGTCCCAAGAGGCGATGAACTTGGCGACGCCATCGGCTTCAAGCTGGTCGGTGACATCCTTGATGTTGATGCCCAG
>DKCF01000048.1:7434-13427 GCA_002451435.1 Bifidobacterium sp. UBA6881
TCGGCGAGCTTGTTCATGATGGCGTGGGACTCCTCGTAGGTGCCCTTGATGGACGGGGCGCCATCGCCGTGGTCGGCGAGAGCGTTCAGGGTCTTCTCCGGCATGGTGTTGACGACGAACGGGGCGACCAGCTCGTCGACGTACTTGCAATCGGAGTAGGCGGCGTTCTTGGTGCCGGTGGAGGCCCACAGCGGACGCTGCTTCTTGGCGCCCTTGGCCTCAAGCTCGGCCCAACGCGGATCATTGGCGAACTTGTTCTCGAACAGTTCGTAGGCCAGGCGAGCGTTGGCCACGGCGGCCTTACCTTCCAGCGCCTTGGCCTCTTCGGAGCCGTTGGCTTCCAGCAGCTTGTCGACCGCGGTGTCCACACGGGAGACGAAGAAGGAAGCGACGGAGCCGATGTGCTTCAGGTCGTGACCGTTCGCCGCGGCCTGGGCGATGCCTTCGATGTAGGCGTCGATGACCTGCTCGTAACGCTCGATGGAGAAGATCAGGGTGACGTTCACGGAGATGCCCTTGGCCAGGGTGGCGGTGATCGCCGGCAGACCCTCGAGGGTGGCCGGGATCTTGATCATGGCGTTCGGACGGTTGACCTTGGCCCAAAGTTCCTCGGCCTGCTTCTCGGTGGCTTCGGTTTCGTGGGCCAGACGCGGATCCACCTCGATGGAGACGCGGCCATCGACGAAGTCGGTCTTTTCCGCGATCTCGCGGAAGATGTCGGTGGCGTTGCGCACGTCGGTGGTGGTGAGCTCACGCACTGCGGTCTCGACATCGACCTTGCCCAGTTCCTTCAGCTGCGGGTCGTACGGGCCGACCTCGTGAAGCGCCTTCTGGAAGATGGACGGATTGGTGGTGACACCGACAACGTTCTTGTTGGCGATGAGGTCCTGCAAAGAACCGGACTCGATACGGGAACGGGACAGGTCGTCCAGCCAAATCGAGACACCGGAATCGGAGGTGCGCTGCGTTGCTTCAGTCATTGTTTTTCTCCTTGATACCTTTTTGGATCAAAATTTTGCATAGGGGAGGAACGGGACGTTCCCGTTCCTCCCGATTGGGTCACTTGGCGGCTTCGGCTTCCGCGATGGAGGCCTTCGCGGCTTCCACGACATGGTCCGCGGTGATGCCCAGATCGGCCAGGTTCTGAGCGCCGTCGCCCTGCAGACCGAACTGTTCGATGGAAACCGGCTTGCCGTAGGAACCGAGGTACTTGTACCACGGCATGGCCACACCGGCCTCCACGGAGACGCGGGCCTTGACGGAGGCCGGAAGCACGGCTTCCTTGTACTCGGCGTCCTGCTCCTCGAACCATTCGAGGGACGGCACGGACACGACGCGGGCCTTGACGCCCTCGTCGGCCAGGGTCTTGGCCGCGGAGACGGCCAGCTGGACCTCGGAGCCGGAGCCCATGAGAATGACGTCTGGGGCGCCATCGGTGTCGATGAGCACGTAAGCGCCCTTCTTGACGCCGTCCTTGGCCTTGGCCGCGGTCTCTTCGAGAACCGGAAGGCCCTGGCGGCTCAGCACCATGGCGGTCGGCAGCGTGTTCTTCTTCTCGAAGAAGTAGCGGTATGCCTCGGCGGTTTCGTAGGCATCGGCCGGACGGACAACCTCAAGCTGCGGCATGGCGCGGAAGGAGGCCAGGTGCTCGACCGGCTGGTGGGTCGGACCATCCTCGCCGACCGCGACGGAATCGTGCGTCCACACGTACAGGTTCGGGATCTCCATCAGCGCGGCCAGACGTACGGCGGAACGCTCGTAGTCGGAGAACATGAAGAACGTTCCACCGAACGGACGGGTGTGGGAGCCCAGCAGGATGCCGTTGGTGATGGTGCCCATCGTGAACTCGCGGACGCCGAAGTGCAGCTGGCGTCCATACGGGCTGCAGACCGGCCACTGCTTGGTCGCGCAACCTTCCGGAGCGAAGGTCGCGGCCCCCTTGAGATCGGTCTTGTTGGAACCACCAAGGTCGGCGGAGCCGCCCCAGAATTCCGGCATGACGGACGCAATGGCGTTGAGCACGGAGCCCGAAGCGCCACGGGTGGCGACGGCCTTGCCCACCTCGAAGGTGGCTTCGACGTCGTCCAGGGCCTTGTCGAAGCCCTCAGGGAGCTTTCCTGCCTTGATGCGGTCGTACAGGGCGGCCTTGTCCGGGTTGGCCTTGCGCCATGCGTTGTACTTCTCGTCCCATTCCTTGTGGGCTTCGAGGCCGCGCTCGGCGACCTTGCGGGCATGGGCCAGAGCCTCCTCGTCAATGTGGAAGGACTCTTCGGGATCGTAGCCGAGCACCTTCTTGAGACCCGCGACGGCCTCGGCGCCGAGCTTGGAACCATGGGCGGACGGGTCGTTGGTCTTGCCCGGGGTCGGCCATGCGATCAGCGTGTCGACCTTGATGAGCTTCGGCTGGTTCGGCGCCGCCGCGCGTGCCTTGGCGATGGTGTCGGCCAGACCTTCGACGTCTTCCTTGTAGGAACCGTCGGGCTGGATGAAGCTGAACTCGTCGGTGTACCAGCCGTATGCCTGGAAACGCTTGAGCACGTCCTCGGCGAGAACGAGGTTGGTGTCGCCCTCGATCTGGATGCGGTTGGCGTCGAAGATCACGGTCAGATTGCCGAGCTGCTGGTTGGCGGCAAGGGCCGCGGCTTCACCGGAGATGCCCTCCTCGATGTCGCCTTCACCGCAGATGACCCAGATGTTGTGGTCGAACGGGGACTCTCCGGCGGGGGCCTCCGGATCGAGCAGACCGCGCTGGAAGCGCTGGCCGTATGCGAAACCGATGGCGGAGGCGAAGCCCTGGCCCAGCGGGCCGGTGGTCATTTCGATGCCGGGGGTCAGGCCGTATTCCGGATGGCCCGGGGTACGGGTGTCGGCGCCGCCGCGGAAGTGCTTCAGGTCATCCAGGGTCAAACCATAACCGGAGAAGTACAGCTGAACGTATTGGGTGAGGGATGCGTGGCCACCGGAAAGAATGAAGCGGTCGCGACCTTCCCACTTGGGATCGTTCGGATCGTGCTTGATGAAGTGCTGGTACAGGGTGTAGGCGATGGGCGCCAGAGAGACCGGGGAACCGGGGTGTCCGTTTCCCGCATGCTCAACCGCGTCGGCCGACAGGACCTTGGCCATCTTGATGGCGCGCTCGTCCAGCTCAGTCTCCTTGAATTCGGTCATGGATTACTTTCCTTCCAATTGGTCGGGCCGCGTGTCCGGCTTGTGCCGGGCGCTCGTCGCCTTCACATTGCATCTCCCATAGTAGCGTCGTGATGTGACGTTTCCAGTGCATTTTTGGCGTGTTTTGGTAATTTATGTTCTGTTAGCGCTCACAAATAATTGATTCATGCAAATGTTTTTGTTCGCTTAATGTTCCGTACAACCATGTCCGACATTCGCCCAAATGCGCATACATATCATACAGATGCCTGTTCGGAGATGTCGGGGGACCGTCCGGAAAAGGAAAGAGACCCGCATCCGCACGACCTCGGTGGCGCGTGCCGCCTCGCGAACAATCACTCCGAAAGCGAACCCAATTAGCACTCCGGGGCGAAGAGTGCTAAAACAGTGGCATGGTTGCTTATGCGAACGGGCGGCACGTCGAGCCGCCCGTCTTGACGTTATAAGGAGGCGCGCATGACGCAGTCGAGACGCATGCTGGTATTGCGTGCCGTCGTCGAGGATTACATCCGCTCCCAAGAGCCGGTCGGCTCCACCACCTTGACCAAGGACCACAATCTTGGCGTCAGCTCGGCCACGGTACGCAACGACATGGCAGCGCTGGAGGATGACGGGTATCTGATTCAGCCGCACACCTCCGCCGGGCGCATTCCCACGGAAAAGGGATACCGCTATTTCGTCGACCGTTTGGCGACGGTCGTGCCGCTGTCGCAGGCCCAACGCCGTGGCATCAGCAGTTTTCTGTCGGGATCCGTCAATCTGCAGGACACGCTGCAGCGCGCCGCGCGTCTGCTGGCGCAGATCACAGGCCAGGTCGCCGTGGTGGCCGCGCCTTCGCTGTCGAAATCGACATTGCGCCACATTGAAATCGTCCCCGTGGCGGTCAACACCCTGCTGGCGGTAATCATCACCGATACCGGTCGCGTCGCCCAGCATACGCTCAGCGTCGCGGAGCTGCCCGATATGGCCGCCCTGACGCAACTGGTCAATGAAATCAACGCGCAGTGCGTCAGCGTTCCGTTGACGCGAACCGCCGATTACGTGCGTCAGCTTTCCACGCGCGAGGAATACCGCTCCATCGCCACGCTCATCGAGGCGTTGGCTTCCGCCATCAGCAGCATGGCGGACGACGAATGCGCGGGAGAGCTTTACATGGCGGGAGCGTCCAGTCTCGCGCACCAGCGCGCCATGGCCGATCTCGCACCGCTCTTCGACGCTTTGGAGGAACAGGTCGTGCTCATGAAGCTGATGAGTTCATTGAGCGAGGGCACCCAGTCAGACGGCATCGGCGTCGCCATCGGCTCCGAAACGCACACTCCGGGATTGCTCCATGCCTCCGTGGTGTCCAGCGGTTATGGACGCACTTCGATGGCAGCGGAGGGCGATGGCACGGAAGCCCGGCCTCGCGGTTCGGATGCGAAACGGAATGACCCTCAGCATACTTCCGAACCTGTCGCCTTTGTCGGTTCCATAGGGCCGACCCATATGGATTACGCCGCCACCATGGCGGCCGTGCATGCCGTCGCCAAATATTTGACGGCGTTCCTCTCACACGATGAAAATCCGACCAATACCTGACCCTGCCTCATGGCACAATGACACGCGAAAAACAATAGGGAGAAAGAAATCGTGACGGACTACTACGAAGTGCTGGGCGTCGACCGTTCTGCCAGCGACGAGGAGATCAAGAAGGCCTATCGAAAGATGAGCCGCAAATACCATCCCGACATCGCCGGTCCGGAGTTCGAGGACAAGTTCAAAGAGGTCAACAACGCCTACGAAGTGCTTTCGGATCCCAAGAAACGTCAGATGTACGACGCCGGCGTCGACCCGAACAATCCGAACGCCGGCAACATGGGCGGCGGGTTCAGCGGCGGCTTCGGCGACATGGGGGACATTTTCAACATGTTCACCGGCGGCGCCTTCGGCGGCGGCAACGGAGGGCCGACTCCCCGTACGCAGCCGGGACGCGATGCGTTGGCCACCGTGACCATCGATTTGAAGACCGCGGTGTTCGGAGACACCGCGCATGTCAAGATCAACACGTTCGGACTTTGCCAGGAGTGCGCCGGCACCGGCTGCCAGAAGGGAACGCAGCCGAAACAGTGCCCCGATTGCCACGGACAGGGATACGCGCAACGCGTCGTGCGCACCATGCTGGGGCAGATGATGACCACGGCGCCGTGCGAACGATGTGAGGGCCACGGCACCATTATCGAGAAGCCGTGTCCCTCATGCATGGGACACGGCCGCGTGCGCGTCACCCGCAACGTCGGCGTATCCGTGCCGGCTGGCGTGACGAACAACACCAGGCTCCGTCTCGCGAATCAGGGCGAGGTCGGCGAAAACGGCGGAGTCGCCGGTGATTTGTACGTCGACATCCGCATCGCCCAGGACGACACGTTCACCCGCGACGGCGACGATCTGCATTGTTGGATCCGCGTGCCGATGAGCTGGGCCGTGCTTGGCCACGACCTCGACATCGACACGTTCGACGGCAAGCAGACGGTAAGCGTTCCGGCCGGTTGCCAGCCCGACGACACCGTGACCCTGAAGAACCTCGGCGTCACCCACCTTAACGGCAATGGGGACCGCGGCGATCTGGTGGCGCATGTGGTCGTGGAGATTCCGAAGAAGCTGAGCGACGAGGAAAAGACGCTGATCGAACGGTTCGCACAACAGCATGACGCCGACGCGAAACACGTCACCATCGGCTCTCGCCCCGCCTCCGGCGCCAAGAAGGGCTTCTTCTCCAAGCTCAAGGACGCATTGCGATAATCCCCGGTTTTTCAGCCGTCAGGAAAGGACGCATGGGAAAGCCCGGA
>DKCF01000048.1:13477-18846 GCA_002451435.1 Bifidobacterium sp. UBA6881
CCATGCGTCCACGGCGTCAGTGCAGCAAAGACCTGCACATGGCGCGGTACTGGCTGACGTAGCCGCCGCCGAAGAACGAGCAATGTCCTGCAATCGGATACAGCTGCCATACCGTCATGCGTTCGCGCCAACCGGCCTTGAGCGGATGCACGGACTGGTATCCGTCGAGAATCTCATTGAAATACGACATGCCGAACAGATCCAGCATGGCAAGGTCCTCTTCGCGGTGTCCGCCATGGGCGGCCGGATCGATCAGCACGGCCTCCACGGAACCGGAATCCGCCGACCACATGACATTGCCGCTCCACAAATCACCGTGCAGGCGCGCGGGCTTGTCGCCGGCGGCCTTGCCAAGCAGCTCCGGCAAAGCGTCGATGACGTTCTCCGTAAGCTCCTTGTCGTAATCATTCAGCGTCCGGCGCTCGATGCCCATTTCGACCATCGGACGAAGCCTGCCTTCGGCCCAATAGGTCGCGGCATCCCGCCATTGCCCGGTCGCCATCGGCAGAGGATCCTGCAACGGACCGTAATAGCACGTTCCCGTATAGCCGGCCGGCGCGGAACCGAAATACTCGGCGCCGACATCATGCAGGCGAGCCAGCGCCGCGCCGAAATCATGGGCGGCCTGCGGCGTGGGCGAACATGGATTGACGCGTTCGATGTCGAGATAATCCTTGCCCCAATCGTAAACCTCCACCACACGCGGACCGCCTTGCGACTGCGCCTCGCCAAGCCATTCGAGGCCTTTGCCCTCGCATTCGAAAAATCCCTGCGGGCTGAATGCCCTGCTTTTGCGGTATTTGCTCATGCCTTCACGCTCCTTGGTCTTCGACGTGCTCCTTCGATGAGACATCGACTATGGCTCCATTGTGTGCACGGTTTGAGACAACCGCGGCGAATGCACCCGAAATCTAGAGACCGTTCGCTACTGTGGGTGACGTACCAGTAGCAGAATGCGCTATTCAATACAATATGAGAGAGGGCTCATGAATTTCTTCCAAGCGATTTTCCTTGGTCTTGTGCAGGCGCTGACCGAATATCTGCCGGTTTCCTCCAGCGCCCATATCCGCATCATCGGTGACTTGATGCTGGGATCCGATCCGGGCGCCGCGTTCACCGCGATCATTCAGATCGGTACCGAATTGGCGGTGATTCTGTATTTCCGACGTGACATCATCCGCATTCTGGGCGCATGGTTCGGCTCGTTGTTCGGCAAGGAGGGCAGGGACTTCAAAAGCCGTATGGGCGCGCACAATCCCGATACCCAGATGGGCTGGTTCATCATCCTCGGCACCATGCCGATTCTGATTGCCGGATTGCTGTTCAAGGATGCAATCGAAAGCACGCTGCGCAACCTGTGGATCACCGTCACCGTATTGATTCTTTTCGGCATTTTGCTGTGGATCGCCGACGCCCGTTCGAAGCAGGTCAAAACCATCAAGGAGATGACCTGGAAGGACGCGCTGATCTTCGGCATCGGACAGATGCTCGCCTTGATTCCGGGCGTCTCCCGCTCCGGCGGCACCATCACGTTCGGACGCGCCATGGGATACACCCGTGAGGCCGCGGTGCGCGTAAGCTTCCTCATGGCCATTCCCGCCGTGTTCGGCGCCGGCATTCTCGAAGCGGTCTCCGCGGTCAAGGACGTGGCCGCCGGCGACGCGGGCATGTTCCCGGGCTGGGGCGCCACCATCGCCGCCACCATCGTCGCCTTCGTCGTAGGCTATGTGGTCATCATCGGATTCCTGAAATTCGTGTCCACCTTCTCGTACAAGGCGTTCGCCATCTACCGCATCGCCCTCGCCGTCATCGTCGCGTTGCTGCTGATCGCCGGCGTGCTGTCCCCGACGGAAGTGACCGCAGCGGCATAGCAAAGGCCTCGAAAACCGTCTATGGGAATGCCACGGTGCCACACAAGCACCGTGGCATTCCCATATCCATGCCATTCATCGCATCAAAACCTTTTCAATCGGCGTTATTCCCGTTAAGGAATGATTCCGCCTCACGAATGATCTCCTCGCAGGCGGGCATGCCATTCGACGCGATACGACGCGCCTGCGCGTCCAAATCGTATTCATGCTCCAATCGGGCAAGATAATCCCTTGCCTGCATCCGCTCGATGGTCTCATCCGCCGTCGCACGCCATTGTACGGCCTTCCGATCCAGATCGCCCTCGACCAGTGGCTGATCCAGAAACAATGAAAGGGCGCGGACCAATTCAAGCGTGCCCTGCATGCACTCGGTTTTCGCGCAATACTGCGGCACGGACACCCACATCGAGGACGTGCGGAAACCCGCGTCCTCGGCAAACGCGTCAAGAATGTTGGGAATGCCTACGGGACCGTTGTAGTCCCTGTCCGATTCGCATTCGCAACCGCTTTTCGAAATGGCCAGCGGCAGTGGCCTGGTATGCGGGCAATCGTCGAACATGGATCCCAGAGTGACGAAATCGCTTACCGAATAGTCGGAGGCGACCTGCAAGGTCCTATCGCAGTATTCCTTCCATCGGTAATTGGGCTCTGGCGCGATTTGCGCCAGAATATGCGTTTTGGGGGAGACGACGATATCGTAAAACGTGGTCCGTGGCCAGATGATGCGTTTACGCCCCTGTACGGAGCAGACCATGGGGCGCGCGACCTGATAATCATAGAATTCGCCACCATCGATATGGCACACCTCATGGGAATCATATTGCGCCACCAAATGCCTGATAACATTCGTCGCCGATTGGCAGGCATCGTTCCAGCCTTCGAAAGCGGCAAGCAAAATCATCCTCGGCATTGTTGTCTCCTCGCACATATTTCAAATGTATAACGTTTTCCCATCCATCTCGCACGCTTTAGCCAGAAGTGAAGGCACAAAGCCAGTGGCCGCAAGGGTTTTTCGGGATTCGCCGACTTCGCGCGACACGCATGCGACACGCGGATTTGCATATCTCGCGAATCCGGTTATAGTAGTTACTCGTGCTCAGGCAGTGGTACTGCTGAGAACATGCGGACATAGCTTAGTTGGTAAAGCGCAACCTTGCCAAGGTTGAGACCGCGGGTCCGAGTCCCGTTGTCCGCTCTAAGGTTCCGATTGATTATCGACCTTATGGTGGGTTAGCCAAGCGGTTAGGCAGCGGCCTGCAAAGCCGTATAGACGAGTTCGACTCTCGTACCCACCTCTCATTGTGCGGTTTCGCAGAATGAACAACCTTGGGCGGTTGGCGCAGAGGTAGCGCACTTCCCTGACACGGAAGGGGTCACAAGTTCGAATCTTGTATCGCCCACTGGAGTTTGACTCCAAGAGATAGCCGGGTGATTGGCGCAGCGGCTAGCGCACTTCCTTCACACGGAAGGGGTCATAGGTTCGATTCCTATATCACCCACATCATGATTTTAGCTCGGCTGTGCGCCGGGCTTTTTTGTTTTGCCGTTGAACATCGGCGCCTGTTGGTCGGGGCACAGTCGGATGAAGACGGTATCCGCAAGCGGCTATGCAAGAAATTCAAGAAGAGCCGACAGATATACAAAAAAACAGATAGTCAGGCAATGACGTCCCGCAGGTTTCCTCTATACTGATAATTGTCCACAGCAAGCAAGGCACCACGGCACGGGATGTGCCGGAGGATGAGGTAGAGGTAAGGAGAATATCATGAAGAAGAATGCAATTTTCTCGGCAATCAAGCGTGGTTTCGAAGTCAACGGTCTCAACACCCTCGCTTCGGTCAACGGTTCCGCTTCGGTCAACAAGGCTCTTCAGGAGATGCTGGATCAGCGCCGCTGAAGTCCATCGAAGATTTTTGTGAAGACGCTCGAAAATATGGTATACGTACCGTTTTCGGGCGTCTTTTCATATTCTCGAGACAAACGGCTACAATAGCGACCTGTGGGTGACGAAGCATTGAATCTCAAACTGCCCGTCAAAGATATGGGCCCCAATGAGCTGAAAGCATATGCGAAGCTCGGACAGGCGCAACATGACGAGGCGAATCGCGAATTGGAACGTCGTTGGCGCAGCTACGATGACATGCTGCCGAAAGACGAATTCGTCTCGATTATCGACAACGACAGATAAAATGTCCATTCCACGTATATAGTGCATGATTCGTGACCATGCCGGGTTCAATGCCTAGGATTTACAGGGGAAATGAGTACAATGGCCAGTATGACTGATCCGATTCCAAGCGCAGGCGAAACGACCATCATCGGTCTGCCTGCAATCACTGTACCGGTTACTTCGACCGGAGACCGTCCTTTGACCAAGGATGACCTCGATACGATTACGCGTCTTGCCGATGGCACGGCATTGCTGATTTCGACCAGGGGAGCGGTGGCCGGCTCCCGGTATCTTCTCGACGAGGATGAAATCACCGTGGGCCGCGATCCCAATGCGGACATTCTGCTGGATGATTCCACCGTTTCACGCGCTCACGCCATTTTCCGTCGCGTCAATGGCGTGTATTCCGTGTTCGACGCGGGCAGTCTGAACGGCACTTACGTGAACCGCCAAAGGGTCGAACACACCGAGTTGAAGAACGGCGATGAAATCATCCTCGGCAAATTCCACTTGGTGTATTTCACCAACACTGCGGTCGTCGCGCGCTGATTCAATACGAGCCGCACGCGCAGCAGGAATAGGTTTTCACGCCCATGAGCATTCTCATATGAAGCCCATGGGCGTTTTGCATATGTCTTGGCATATGGAAAAATGAGCGATAGACGGCGTATATTTGTGATTCTTGGATAATGGGCAGGGGAGTGATCATGATTGACGTTTTGCCGGCGCTGCTGTGGATTATGGCTGCCGTCATCGCGGTGAACATCTGTTCCATAACCGCGGTGCGGGGCAATATTTTCGCCAGCGAAACGCGTGACGTGCATCCGGTGCGCTGGTCGATAATCGCACTGCATTTCACGTCATTGGTGCTCGGCGCGGCATCATATCCGGTGTATTCGATTTTCAAATCGAGCATCGCACAACGATACCGTAATTTCTATACGCATGTCGGATGGCCATCCGCCGTGGTTTTGGTGCTGCTGATCGCATGCGAATTGCTGTTCATGTATCTGCAGGCCAGAAACGGCATGAAAGGCGAAATGAAACGTCGTCTTGAACGGGCCGTCAAATGACAGAATCCGATTTTGCTGTCTGACATATTGTGACGTCACTTGACGTCACATGGCGGCAAAGGAACATGTACGCAGGCAACATCATCTAATGGATGGAATCACGCATTGCATTCGTGAGGATGAACCATTCGCGCGGATGAATCCAGGAAAACAAGGTCATGGAGTAGTGGCTTGATAATGCATCCATACCTTTTCTGACATAACGTACATTATCGGATAATGAATACTGTCTTTGAACCATAAAGAAATCCCGTT
>DKCF01000048.1:18909-21432 GCA_002451435.1 Bifidobacterium sp. UBA6881
CGAATCAACTGCATCAGCCGAAATATTCTTCGACGGTCTGCGCGAGCTCATCCACGGAATCGATGACCTTGTATGCGTCATGCTGCTTGAGTTCGCCCGGTTCCGCGTAGCCCCAGCCGCAGCCCAGGCAATCCAGGCCGCATGCCTTGGCACCATCCGCATCGGTCCAACGGTCACCGATCATCAGGGCCTTGTCTCCGGCGGCCTCATCGAATCCGATGTGCTGGAACGCCCAGCGAATCACCTGATCCTTGTCCAGACGCGAATTGTCTTTGCTGGCGCCGTAAATGCCGTCGACCATGGTGTCCAAGTGGAAATGCTCGCAAATCGGAATGCACTGGTACTGCGGCTTGCAGCTGGCGATAGCCAGATAATAGCCGGCCTCGCGCAGCTTCCTCAGCTGTTCCGGGATTCCCGGATAAATGGTGTTGTTCAGACGTCCCGGCACTTTCTGACCCGGATTGTTCGGATCGTCGAACACCGCCTCATCCGAATAGTATTTACGGTAAATGACGACCGCCTCGTCCAGCTTGTCGTCAGGAATGCCGTTACGCTGCATGGATTCGCTGATGGCCGGTCCGATGAAACGATGAAGCTCGTCATCGTCCGGAACCGGATATCCCATCTCTTCGAACGCCTTGACGACGCAACCGATAATACCCGGATCGGATTTGGTCAACGTGCCGTCAAGATCAAGCAGTACGACCTTCTTCGGATGTTCGGACATTTCTGACATAAGATGGCTCTCCCCTTATACCTTTGATTTCATTAGCGGTACTCTAACGATTATGCCCGGTTATTGTGACCGGGCATAATCGTTCAAGTGTCGTTCAACCGCCGGTCACTCGTAATCCGGGAACCAGCCGTCACGGTGCATCTGCAGCCGCTTGTCGAGCAACGCCTTCAGCTCGTCTTCGGTACGACGCTCCAGCAGCATATCCCAATGCGTGCGGGTCGGCTTGGTGATCTCGTCGGCTGCGCGGTCATCGTCGCCTTCACGATGCGCGGTGGCACCGCAACGGCATTCCCATTCCTCTGGGGCGTCCGCGCCCTCAGCGAACGGCAGAATCGTACGATGTCCCTTCGGGCAGACATACGCGACTTCGTTCCTTGCCACGAAATCCACGTTGTCATCGGATTCCAACGATTTCGCACCGATGCTCATGCCTCGCAGACTACGTTCCGCCATATTGCCTTTGCCTCCTTGGATTGTTTGCTCACTCTAAGCTACAGAACAGTTCGGACGTGTCGTTTATTCCGACCGGAGCCGAACACACGATGATTTCGCCGCTCGTCGGCCGATGCGATCAGTCGACACCGGAATATGCGACGATGCCACGATTGACCAGCGCGCACGCCCGTTTGGCGATCGGCGCCAACGTATCGGCACGCTTGCCGAGATATGGCGCGGCGACGGCGATCTGCTGCAGCACATCGGCAAGCCGCTTGCAATTGCGCACGAAATCCCCGCCGGTCAAATCCGTGCCATGCAGCACCTGGGACAGACTCTTCCCCTGGGCCCAATCATAGACGATATCGGTGAGTCCGAAATCCAATTGGCGGGATTCCTCCAGCGCGTAATCCTCGCACAGCATCGCAATCGAAGCATGAACGCCCTTTAGATGCGCCGAGCATACCGCGATGTCGCCCTGCAGACCGCCGGGATAGCGACGCGGCTCTCCCCCGCTGCCCCTGCGCGGTTCATATACGAGCGAGGCGACGACACTGGCAAGGCCGGGCGCATCGAGGCCATCGAAAACACCCTCATCAATGGCCTGGGCCAACACCAGATCCAGTTCGCTGTACAGGTGCCGCAAGAGCTGCCCGTGTTCCGTCAGTCGGTAGTCCGCATGCTCGTCGGTTCCGGCGAACTCCAGATATCCCAATTTTTCGAGCACGTCGCAAATGCGGTCGAACCGCCGAGCCACCGAACCGGTGCGCGAATCGTACCGATGCCGCACTCGTTCCAAGTCCCGCATCTCACGCGCCCAGCGGTGGCCCCATTTCAAATGCTGCTGCAAATCCGGGCACTTACGGCATGGATGGTCGCGATCCTCGGCACGAAGCTCCGCAATGCGGCGGTCAAGGTCTTTGAACGCCTGGCTACGGGCCTTCTGCGTACGGAACACCTCATGCTTGAGCCTGCGGCGTTCGTTCTTCTCGAGTTCGCTCAGCCGCATGCGCAGACGCATGAACTCCGTGAAGTCGCCGAAATCGCAGGCGAATGCCTGCTCGTATCCTTCGATGGCCTTGTGCAACGTGTCCATCTGGTTTTCCAACTGCCATGCCGATTCGTTCGCCTCCCATTGCGCGAACGAATGGTCCAACGTAATGCGGGCGGTTTCGTAATCGCTGGAATTCAACAGATTGACCGCCATGTTGAACGTGGGGCGGAAACTGGAATGCAACGGATACACACGCTTGCTGGACAATGCCGCGGCGGTTGCCGGAATGAAGCCACGATGGTCCACGACCACCGCATGACCGATGGTGTCGATGCCGCGTCGCCCGGCGCGACCGGTC
>DKCF01000044.1:0-2038 GCA_002451435.1 Bifidobacterium sp. UBA6881
AACTGAGCTACGCAGGAATATATCCTGTACGGAATTGCTTCCGTGCACAAGTCACATATATTACACGAACCTTCCCTATACGCAAATCGTACTCGAATCAGCGTGTCGCACGTATCGGGGCGTCCAATCCGTCGTTTACGCCGCATCGATGACTAGACTGGAAACCGTTGCCATGGAATACAAGGGGAAGGATTGCTATGGACATCGACGACGCCGACCGTTTGCAGACGTTGCTGTACAGCGCCTACGATTCCGATACCGTGCGTGAGATGGAGCGGCCGCTTCTTGATGATGGCGTGCCGCTGATGCGCATGGCTGCCGCAGCGACCGCGCATACGGCCATGTCGTTGCTGGACGATGCGGGCGTCGCCATTGAAAACGCGCGCGTGACGCTGTTGGCCGGAGCCGGCAACAACGGCGGCGACGGCTTGTATGCGGCCGCGGAACTGGCAAACGAAGGCGCCCAAGTGACCGCAATCGCCACCGGTCGTTCATTGCATGAGGAGGGTTTCACTGCTTTCGTACGCGCGGGAGGGCGCGTGCTGGTGCTCGATCCCGCCGCGGAAATCCCCGGATGCGCGGCGGGATTCTCGGCAGGCGAAGCCGGCGAACGGTTGCAGGCCGCGGTCGAATACGCACGGGACTCGCATGTGGTCATCGATGCTATGACGGGCATTGGAGCGGCAGGCGCATTGCGTGGCATCGCCGGTACGATCGCCTCCTCTCTGGGCATGAACGGGATGCCTCCCAGCCGTCCCGCCTTGCCCGGCAACGAGCCTTCCATGGAATTCCCACTGATTGTAGCCGTGGACGCGCCATCGGGTGTGGGTGTGGACGACGGTTCACTTCCCGGACCATACATCCCCGCGGACACGACGGTGACTTTCGGCGCCATGAAACCCTGCGCCATGGTACCGCCGGCTTCTTATGCCTGCGGTCATGTCGTTCTGGTGGACTTCGGCTTCGATGTCGACGAATCGATGCCCGCGGTCGAAATGGTCGATGGCGATTTCGCCGCGGAATCCGTGCGCATCCCCCGGTTGGCGGACGGCAAGTATTCGCGCGGCGTTGTCGGACTGGTCACCGGTTCCGCACGATACCCCGGCGCGGCAGTATTGTCCGCCGGAGCCTCGGCCAGGTCGAGCGTCGGCATGGTACGGTATCTCGGTCCGCAACGCGCTCAGGACATGGTGCTCGCCGCCTTCCCCGAGGCCGTGCTCGGCAAGGGTCGGGTGCAATCCTGGGTAGTGGGTTCCGGCGTGCCGACCGCCGATGACGACGCAGCCGGCGGAGACGTTCAGCGCGACACCATCGACGCGCTGCTCAGGCACTATACGCTGCCGACGAATGAAGGCGATGCCGACCACATGGATTCTCCGGCGCTCGGCATGCCGCCTATCGTCGTGGATGCTGGAGCGCTCGACCTATTGCCAGCCAAAGTCCCCCCGCAGGTGGTGATCACGCCGCATGCCGGCGAACTGGCCCGGCTACTGAACCGGCTGGAGGACCATGAAATCACCACGCGGACGATTGCCTCGAATCCCCTCAGATACGCGCGTGAGGCGCACATGCTGACCGGCGCGACCGTATTGCTCAAAGGCGCGGTGACCATCGTAGTGGGAGATGATGGAGAAGGAGGCGAACGCGTGGTGCTTTCCGGACGGGCACCGGCCTGGATGTCCACCGCCGGCTCGGGTGATGCGCTCGCGGGAATATTAGGCGCGTTGCTTGCGCAGCAGGATGACGCGCTTGCCGAAAATCCGTCTTTGGTTCCCGAAGTCACCGCGGCCGCGGCATACATCCATGGCCTGGCCGGTGCCCTCGCATCGCATTCGGAGCAGCGCGGATGGCCCCGGCCTCATGTATACGGCCGCCCGGACAAACACCATTTCGATGACTTGGGACATCCGATCGTCGCGGGCGACATCGTCAGCGAGATTCAGTCCGCCTTCGCGCAGCTTCTGCAGTAGACGCTTCAATCGCGTATGAAGGATGTTCAGGCGGATTGGTTGGTACGAGGCCCCTTTCCTGTTCCAGA
>DKCF01000044.1:2081-17405 GCA_002451435.1 Bifidobacterium sp. UBA6881
GACGAATCCGCGTGCCATGCCCCTGCCCTTGGGACGCAACATGCCGTATTCCATGCCGATACCGTAGACTGACAACGTTCGGCTTTCTTCTTCGAAAGGGTTTTCCATGACTGAAACGACCGTTTCCATCACCGACGTCGTTTTCGATTTCTGCGGAGTGCTGTTGGATTGGCAGACGCGCGCCTGCTTGCAGGGTAAATTCGACGACGCGATCGTCGACCGCATCTGCGCCGATGACGACCCCTGCGGATTCTTCGGCTATGAGGACCGCATGGACGCCGGGGAGGACTTCGACCACATCTACCCCGACGTGGTACGGGAGCAGGGCGAGGAACTGGCCGAAATCTTCCGTTACTATATCGCTCACTACGATGACGCGCTCCCCTGCATGCTGCCCGGCATGGAGCAGCTACTGAGGGACCTGAAGGCGGCCGGCTACGGTGTTTGGGGATTGACGAATTGGTCGCATGAGACGTTCCATTTCGCATTCGAGAAATTCCCACAGCTCGCCGAGCTCCTGCAGGACACCGTGGTATCCGGCGTGGAGAAGCTACACAAGCCGAACGCCGACATTTACGAATTGGCACTGTCCCGTTTCGACATCGCGCCGGAATCCTCCGTGTTCCTGGACGATACGTCGAAGAACGTCACAGGCGCACGAGCCGTAGGCATGCACGCCTTCCGTTTCACCGACGCGCAGCAGGCCCGCAGGGATCTCGCCTCGCTCGGCATGAGGTTCTGACATGATTCGCAGACGCGTTCGCGATACGACATCAGGGATTATAAACGCTCTTTCCGTAAACGGCGTCTGCTATAACTATGTGTTATGACTCTCCTACAGCTTAAGTACATTGTGAAAATCGTGGAATGCGGCTCCATGAATGAAGCCTCCCACGAACTGTACGTGTCGCAGCCCGCATTGAGCTCTTCGGTCAAGGAACTCGAGAACGAGCTCGGCATTGAGATTTTCACGCGTTCCTCACAAGGCATCGCGCTGACGGTGGACGGTGCGGAATTCCTCACCTACGCGCGCCAGGTTCTCGATCAGGCATCGCTGCTCGAGGAACGCTACAAGAACGCCAAGCCGCGCAAGCAGCTATGCTCCGTCTCCACACAGCACTACATGTTCGCCGTCGAAGCGTTCGTGGAGATGATCAATTCCATCAAGTCCGACGAGTACGAATTCACCATTCGCGAGACCCGCACGAAGGACATCATCAACCAGGTGGCGAACATGCTGTCGGAAATCGGCATCATCTACTTGTCCGATTTCAACAAGGACGTCATCGGCAAGCTGCTGCGTGAGAAGCATCTCGAATTCCATCCGTTGTTCCGCGCGCCGTTGCATGTGTTCCTTTCCAGAAACAATCCTCTGGCAACCAAGAAGAAGGTCACGATGGATGACCTGAAGCCTTTCCCGTTCATCCAATACGAACAGGGAGAGGAAGGAAGCTTCTTCTTCGCGGAAGAGGCGGTCTGGCCGGAATACTCCCCCAAGCAAATCAACGTCACCGATCGTGCGACCATTTTGAACTTCATCATCGGGCTGAACGGTTATACGGTGTGCACGGGCATCGACAACGGCGACCTCAACAACGAGAAAATCGTGACCGTGCCGCTCGACACCGATGAGACGATGCTTGTCGGCTGGATCACCAATGAGCGCGCGAAGCTGTCGAAGGCCGCGGAAACCTATCTGGAGAAGCTGAAGTCCGTGGTTTCAAGCCATGGATACAACCTCATCGACTGACGTTTTACGAGTTCTTTTCAATCAGGCTGGAATTCGATTCCCATGCATCGCGGGTTCGGTTCCAGCCTGTTTCATAACAGGAGATGCACTGTATCGCTCATGAGCGATACAGTGCATCTCCTGTTATGGCCATACCTTTAACAGTTGGGGTATGGGCTTTATCTGCGGTAACGGCTCAGGCGCCATAGCGCTCGAGATAGGCGTCCGCGGCAGCCTTGATCTCCGAAGTGACATATGGCGTGCCGTCTGCGGTCCGAATGTGCTGTCCAGCCTCGAAGATCTCCTTGACGTTGGCGATGGAGAACACCGGGAAACCGAATTCCGCCTCGACGGCCTTCACCGCGGAGGTGTCGGAATCCTTGGTCTTCTCCATGCGGTCCACACTCAGCACCAGTCCCACAACCTCGACGTTCGCTTCGGCCTTGAGCTTCGGAATGACCTCGCGCACAGCCGTGCCCGCGGTCATCACATCATCGACGAGCAGCACCTTCATGCCATCGGTCAACTGTGTGCCGACCATCATGCCGCCGTCGCCGTGGTCCTTCTTCTCCTTGCGATCGAACGTGTAGCCGATTTCCATGCCATGCGCGGAAGTCAATGCGATGGCCGTGGACACGCCCAGGGGAATGCCCTTGTATGCAGGGCCGAACACGGTGTCGATGTCTTCCGGAAGATTGCCGGCCCCGATTTCCGCAGCGATCTTCTCCGCATAGAACGCGCCCAGACGAGCGATCTTCCTGCCGTCGTTGAAGGCGCCCGCATTGATGAAGTACGGCGACTTGCGTCCGGACTTCAGCGTGAACTCGCCGAATTTCAACGCCTTGGCCTCCAGCAGGAATTCGGTAAAACGATGGTCGAGTGATTCAGTCATTTTCTGCTCCTTTGATGGCAAACTACGTTCAGCGCCAGGTTTCGCCCTTGGCTAGTTTGGCCGCGAGTTCCGGACGGTCATCCAACAGGTCATCGAGTTCGCGGGCCACGCGCAAGGGCGCGGTCGGTTCGAACAATGCCGCGGCGCCGACCTCCACCGCATTCGCTCCGGCATATAGATATTCCAGAGCCTTCTCACCGGAATCGATGCCGCCGATGCCGATGATTGGAATCTTCGGCAAAGCGCCACGCACACGCCATACGGCGGCCAGACCCATCGGCAATACCGCGGGGCCGGAAACACCGCCGGTCACATGGTCGATGATCGGCTTGCCGGTGCGGATGTTGATGCGCATGCCCAGCAGGGTGTTGATCAGGCTCAACGCGTCGGCGCCGCTTTCGACGGCCGCGCGCGCCGGCACGGTGATATCGGTGACGTTCGGCGTGAGTTTGACGATCATCTTCTTGTCAGTGATCTTGCGCAGCCTGGTGATCAGACGGCTCAATGCCACCGGATCCGTGCCGACGCTCATGCCTCCTGCGGACACATTCGGACAGCTCACGTTGATCTCCAGCATATCCGCCGGGGAATCGTTGAGCTTAGCCACGACTTCGGCATAGTCATCATCGCAGTGTCCCGCCACATTCGCCACCACGGTGGCGTTGATGGCCTTGAGCTTGGGCAAATCGTCTTCCAGATAATGGTCCACACCGGGGTTCTGCAGACCGACGGCGTTGATATTGCTGGACGGGCCTTCCGCGGTGCGAATGCCGGGGTTGCCTTCCCACGGTACCGGAGAGACGCCCTTGGTGGTGACGGCACCGAGCTGGCTCACATCGTAGAACCAGCGGACGGCCGCATACTGGAAGGTGCCGGAGGCCGTCGCCACCGGATTCTTCCATGTGACGCCCGCCACTTGCGTGGAGTGCTTCCATTCATGCTGTTCGTACAGGTTTTCATGTCGCATGGTATCAGTCGCCATTTCTCATTCACCCCATCCCAGACGCTCACGGGTAAAGACCGGTCCGTCGGAGCAGACCTTCAATCGTCCCTCGGTCGTGTCGACCGTGCACAGCACACATGTTCCGTAACCGCAGCCCATGCGCTGCTCCAAGCTCAACTGCGTTTCGATGCCACGCTTCGCGGCCCATTCTGCAACGGCTTTCATCATCGGCAAGGGGCCGCAGGAGAGGATCACCGGCTTCAACTCGTCGTCTCGCAGCTCGCCTTCGATCCTGTCGAGCAACGTGATGACATTGCCTTCCGATTCGTCGATGCTGTATACCTTGTCCGCGTATCGACCGACATAGTCATCGCCGAAATGCACGTTGCGGTAACCGAACACCGCAGTGCTTTTGGCGTTATTGCCCGCATCGGCGATGCATTGAGCGGCGCGGACCAGCGGCGGCACGCCAAGTCCACCGGCGACCAATACGTAATTCGCGGGTTCCTTGGTCTTGAAGGAATTGCCCAGCGGCCCCATCACGCGGATGGTGTCGCCTGGCTTCAGCTCGGCGAACTCCGCCGTTCCCTTGCCGACCACGGCGAACATGAGGCTGACTTCGTCGCCGTTAACCTCGGCCACGCCGAATGGGCGCGGCATCAGTCGGGTCCGGTCGTTGGAATACACGTCTACGAACTGCGCCGGCTTGGCGTGGTCTGCGATGTATTCGTCTCGGAAAGTCAGACGGTACACGCCGTCGGTCAATTCCCGGTTATCAACGATTTCGACTTCGTGGCGGATCGGGAAGAAACCCGCCTTCGTCGCCTCTGCGACGGTCGGAACGAACGTTGTTGCGGTGGTCATGGACTCCCTTTTCTTTTGCGTTCGAATATTACGATTTCCAGATTCGGACATTCATGCGCGCATGGCGCAGGAACCTGCGCCATGCAGCGACTTACGGCAATACCGCGCGCAGGTCGTCGCGCATGTTCTTCGCCGCCTCGCGTGCGGATTCGGCCACCAGGGCCAACGCGTCGTCGGCGCTCATGGATTCGGAATACCTGCCGGTCTTCCTCCATGCGCCGATGATGCCACGGGACGAGTTGACCAGCGCACCCAGTCCGTCCTTGTCGAACATGCCTGCGACGCCTTGGGCCGTGCCACCTTGTGCGCCGTAGCCCGGAACCAGGAAGAAGGTATGCGGCATACGCGCGCGCAGCGCCTTGCCTTCCTCGGGATGTGTGGCTCCGACCACCGCGCCCACGCGGGAATATCCGTTCTTGCCGATGGTCAACTCGCCCCAGTGCTCCACCAAATCGGCGACGTGCTCATACACGCGTTCGCCGGAGGCGAGTTCCAGCTCCTGCAACTCGCTGCTGGATGGGTTGGACGTGCGCACCAACACGAAGATGTCCTTGTCCGAAGAGGTGGCGGCCTCGACGAACGGAGTGATGCCATCGGTGCCGAGATACGGATTCACCGTCACAGCATCCTCGTGCCAAGGGTCGAATGCTCCGTCATCCGCGCCCACACCACTCAAATGGTGAGCGTAGGCGGCCGCGGTGGAACCGATGTCGCCGCGCTTGACATCGCCCAACACATACAGCCCCTGCTGCTTCGCGTATTCGCAGGTCATGGTGTATGCGTCGATGCCCGCCGGCCCCAACGCCTCGTACATGGCGATCTGCGGTTTGACCGCCGGCACGATATCCGCGACGGCGTCGATGATGGCGCGGTTGAATTCGAAAAACGCGACGCCAAGTTGGGCCGCCGGCGCCTCGGACGGATCCTCGACTTGTTCGGAAATCTCCTCGGCGAAGCTGCTCACCACTTGGCGAGGGACCAGCGCCTCGGTCGGATCAAGTCCGACGACGCTTGGGTTCTGCTTCGTCTCGATCGCTTCAATCAGACGATCCATCAATCCTCCTTGTCAATGCGGCTGAAAGCCAGTTCCGAACCAATGATGGTGGCGAGTGGACGGCCGGTGACGTGCCAGCCTCCGAATGGGGTGTTGCGCGCCGAGGAATGGAACTTCTCCGGATCGACGGTCCATGCCCCTGCAGTGTCGAGCACGACCAAATCCACGTGCTCGACGCCGGGCACCTTGCCGAGATTGAGCACGCGTTTGGTTCGGTCGTCGCCCGGTACGGCGTCGGCATACTCATCCAATACCGCGGTCACATCGGTTTTGTCGTGGCCCATGAGCTCGGCGGGCGCGGTGGCCATGAGTTCGATCAGACGCTCGTCGGAGATGAACCCGCCGTCGACAAGCACCTTGTGGCATACGCCGTATGCGCATTCCAGACCGATGATGCCGTTCGGGGCGTCGAGGAACCCACGTTCCTTCTCCTCCATGGTGTGCGGCGCATGATCGGTGGCGAGCATGTCGACGGTACCGTCCGCGATGGCCGCGATGGTGGCTTGGCGGTCAGCCTCGGAACGCAGCGGCGGGTTCATCTTCGCCAACGTTCCGTATTCAAGCAGCGCCTCGTCGCTCAGTGCGATGTAGTGGGGGGCGGTCTCGCAGGTGATTGGCAGCCCCTCGGCTTTGGCCTTGCGAATCGCGTCGAAGGAAATCGCGGTGCTCACATGCTGAAAATGCACATGCACGCCGGTTTTGCGGGCCATGTCGATGTCACGTTCCACGACACGCAGCTCGGTGTCTTCGGGAATGCCCGGAACGCCCAGCTTTCGGGATACCGGCCCCTCGTTGACGGCACCGGTGTCATGGTGCTCGCAATGTTCGATGAGATACAAGCCGGATTCCTTGACGTTGGCGAACACCTGATCCAGAATTCCGGGCGTCACCGCGGCCCCGTCATCGCTGACGGCGGTCACCGGATGGGCGAGCTGGTAGGCGTCCTTCCGGTCATCGTCATGCTCCGGAAGATAGCCGATCCAATCGGCCACGTCGGTGGCCTCCTGTCCGGCGCGCCCCTTGGACGCGCATACGCATAGATCGTAGCGGACCGGCAGCTTCACATCGTGGGCCGCCTCGTAATGCTGCAGATAGTCGATGACGGTGTCGTATCCGGCGTCAAGCACTTCGGACGCGCCGGGCTCGCCGGCACGCACCTTTCTGCCATCCATGGCGGGAACGGTGTTCGGCATGATCAGCACATTCGTGTATCCGCCGGAGGCTGCGGCCGCGCAGCCGGAGATCATGGATTCCTTGTAGGTCTGCCCGGGATCGCGGAAGTGCACATGCGGATCTTCGAAACCGGGGGCGATGGTCAATGCCGAAGCGTCGACCGACTCATCCGCGTCGGACGGCACGATCAGGTCGATGACCTCTCCGGTGTTCCATACTTTGATGTCGTGCAGGGTGAGCGCCATGTCAGAACTTCGCTTCCTCGTCGCAGTAATCGCAACGGTATTCCTGTCGATCGGAATGCACCAGGTGGAACATCTGCACAGCCGGCTCGGTGGTGGTCACGCAGCGCGGGTTCACGCATTTGATGATGTTGACGACATGTTCCGGCAGATGCGGCTTCTTCTTCTCGACGATTTTGCCGCCGCGCACGATGCCCACGGTCGCGGTGCGCGCCACGAGGCCGAGAACGTCAAGATCGACGGATTCGGTCGCGTCCTCGATCTTGATGATGTCCTTGGTGCCGTACATGTGGCTGTCGGTGTTCATGATCAATGCGAGTTTGGTTTTGGACGGATCGATTTTGAGATATTCAAGCACCTTGAGCGCGGTGCCCGCCGGCACATGATCGATGATGATGCCGTTCTGAATGCTGGTGACTTCCATCAGGCCGCAACCTCCTCGGATTCAAGCGGTTCGTAGCCCGGAAGGTCGTCACCGACCACCGAGCTTTCCAGTGCCATGCGCATGAGCATGCCGTTCTTGACCTGCTCGAAGTAGGCGGCGCGCGGATCGTCGTCCACTTCCACGGCGATTTCGTTGACTCGCGGCAGCGGATGCAGCACGGCCATGTCCTTTTTGGCGTAGGCCATCTTGGCCTCATCGAGGATGTAGGTGTCGCGCAGGCGCAGGTAATCGTCCTCGTTGAAGAAGCGTTCCTTCTGCACGCGGGTCATGTACAGCACGTCGAGGTCGCCGATGACGGACACCAGATCCTTGACCTCGGTGTAGGAGCAGGACGGTGTGGCGTCGATGCGGTCGAGCACGTACTGCGGGGTCTTGAGCTCATCGGGGCTGATCAGCACGAAGTTCACGTTGCCGAAACGGCACAGCGTCTCGATCAGGGAGTGCACGGTGCGTCCGAAGGTCAGGTCGCCGCACAGTCCGACGGTCAGATTGTTGACGCGTCCGAAGCGCGATTGCAGCGTGGCCAGATCGGCGAGCGTCTGCGTCGGATGCATGTGGCCGCCATCGCCGGCGTTGATGACGGGCACGGAGGCGGCGCGGGACGCGACCAGCGCAGCTCCCTCCTTGGGGTGGCGAATCGCGACCACATCAACATAATTGGAAACGGTCTTCAGCGTATCGGCGATGGTCTCGCCCTTGGTGACGGAGGCCAGCTGGGCTCCGGCGAAGCCGATCACCTTGCCGCCGAGCCGGAGCATGGCGGTTTCGAAGCTCAGACGGGTTCGGGTGCTGGGCTCATAAAACAAAGTGGCGAGCACCCTGCCTTCGCAGGTGTGCGCCACTTGTTTGCGATGGGAATCGATGTACTGCGCCTTATGCAGCAACTCCTGAATCTGATGAATGGATAAATCGTCAAGAGTGATGACGCTTTTACCGACCATCGGCGTCTCTACCGCCGGTTCGAGTGTTGAGGACAACGGCTCACCTTTCATGCACTTGTGGTTGAAGGTGGCCACTCGAAGTGACCTAGCCAACTATAGCCTGAGCCGCTGACCCGCGGGTTTACCGCGTGTTCACCATAACAATCGTCGCGCCGCCGGTGCCGCCGGCATTCCGGTACCGTTCCGCCAAGCCAATGGCGGCGTGACGAAGGCATCTCGATACGACATGGGACGACCGCCATGTATCAGCCCATACCGGGGAATGCCCTTACGAACGGCCGTAGAACAGCCGCTCCATCACATCCCGCGCCTTGCGCATCATCGCCAGCAGGTCGTTTTCGAAATGCTGGCCCCGATTCGCGTCGTATCCGAGATACACGGCGATGCCGCCGAGCGAATAGGTGTCATCGGGCAGAATATCCGCCTGGCTCACGCGCCCACTCCACAGATAACTGCCATTGCGCGCCGCGGTGCACATGCGCCATGCCCTACGCAGCACAACCGCGTCCGCAGTGGAAACCAATCTGCGACGTTCCAATTCGTCCAAGGCCTGCAATGTGCCGTTGACACGGAGTTTGGCGTCATTCCCGGCATGCTGCAACTGCAAGAGCTGCACCGTCCATTCAACGTCGGACAATCCGCCTTTGCCGAGTTTCAGATGACGGTCCCTGCGCACGCCGCGAGGGAGCCTTTCGGCTTCCATGCGCGCCTTGAGACGACGTATTTCGGCGATCTGCGTTTCCGTGAGGTCCGTCTTCGGATAACGCAGGGGATCCGCGATGTTCATCAGGAAATCCTCGGCAAGAGCCGCGTCCCCCGCTGCATATCGGGCACGAAGCAGCGCCTGATGCTCCCATGTGCTCGCCCATGAACGATAGTATTCCTCGCAGGACGCATACGAACGCACCAACGGTCCGTTCTTGCCTTCGGGCCGCAGATCCATGTCGAGCTCGATCTTCGGCTCCAAGGTGGTGGGACCCTGCAGGATGGAACGCAGATCCTCTTGGACCTTGCGGGCGAACAGGTTCGCCTGCCCATCATCGGCGCCATCGGCCGGACGGTAGATGATGATCACATCGGCGTCGGAACTGAAGTTCACTTCCCTGCCACCGTAACGTCCCATGGCGATCACCGAAATCACCGCAGGCGGCTCTTCGAATCCCATGTCATCGGTTCTGTGCCGAATGGCCCAGGCAAGCGAAGCGTCGATGGCCGCGTCGTATACGTCGGTCATGCCCTCCAACGAAGCGGCGGCATCGACGACGCCATTCATCCACGATAGGCCTATGCGCTCAATCTCCTGCCGGCGCATGGCGCGGATGGAATTGGCGAAGTCGTTGATGTTGCCCGCGTTGCGTTCCAAAGCCGCGTTGGTCTGCACATCGAGGCTTTCCCGGGAACGGGGTTGCAACGATTCGTCGTTGCCGAGCCATGTGACGGATTCGGCGGATTTGTTGAGCGCGTCGCCCAGGAACCTGGAATTGGAAAGTACATGGCACAGTCTTTGCGCCGCGGAGGACGAGTCGCGCAGGAAGCCGATGTATCCGCTGTCCGAGCCGAAGTTCTCTTCAAGCTTGCGCCAGTTGAGCAGTCCCATATCGGGGTTCTGCCCATCACCAAGCCATTGCAATACGGCCGGCAGCAGAATGCGGTTGATCTTCGCCGCACGGGACACTCCGGATGTCAATGCGACGACATGGCGCATGGCCGCGTCGGTATCGGCGAATCCGATGGATTCGAAACGCTCCTGCGCGGCCTTCGCCGACAATCTCACCTGTTCGTCATCCAGCCCGGCGTTGATCGGCAGCATGGGCCGGTAGTAGATGTCCATGTGCAGGTGACGCACCTCGCGACGGGTTTCGTCGTATTTGTCGACGAGTTCCTCCGGATGCATATGGAAGGTGCGTGCCAGGCGACGCAGTTCAAGGTTCTGGCTGAGCTCGTCGATGCTGATGTCGCGCTTGCGCTCGATGCCGCCCCTGTTGGCCTTGCCCAAATCGGGGAACAAGTGGGTGCGCTTGAGCGACCACATCTGCTGCCGATGCTCCAGCACGCGTTCGAAGCGATAATCCCAAGAGAGCTTCTTCGCCTGTTTGCGCGAGACGTATCCGCCTTCGGCCAGCGCGCGCAACGATTCGAGGGTGGCGCTGGTGCGCAGCGTCTCATCGGACCGCCCGTGCACCAATTGCAGCATCTGCACGGTGAACTCGACATCGCGCAGGCCTCCCCTGCCGAGTTTGATCTCACGGTCCTTGAGCGGTTCCGGAATGAGGTCCTCGACGCGTTTGCGCATCTGCTGGCAGTCATAGACGAAATTGTCGCGTTTGGACGCCGACCAGACGAATGGACGGGTCATGTCCATGTAGGCCTTGCCGAGTTCCGGATCGCCGGCGACGGGACGCGCCTTGAGCAGCGCCTGAAACTCCCAGTTCTCCGCCCATTGCTCGTAATATGCCTTATGCGAATCGAGCCGCCGCACCAGCGGGCCGTCTTTGCCTTCCGGCCGCAGTCCTCCATCGATCTGCCACAACGTCGGTTCGGCGACGCCCATGATGACGGATTGGCATACACGCTGCATCGTGGTCGCCATTTTGGTGCCGATGCGGTTGAGCGCCATGCCGTTGGTTTCGGCATCGGCGGGCTCCACCACATAAATCAGGTCAACATCGGAAACGTAATTGAGTTCCCGGGCGCCGAGTTTGCCCATGCCGATGATGGCAAAGCGTACATGTTCGCTGCCCTCCACCTCGTTGCGGGCGATGGCCAGGGCCCCTTCGAGGGCCGCGTCGGCGAGATCGGACAGTTCCTGGCTGATGCGCGGCTGTATTTCGATGGGGTCGGCGGCGGTGGCGTCCTGCGCCATGATGGACGACAGCTGTTTGCGGTATGTTCTGCGCAGCGCGGTCGCGGCGTCGGCAAGCGGCATGCCGGCCTTCGGCATGGACACGTTGTCGGGATCGGCCCCCACCGATTCCAGCACATGGTCCCTGCGCTGACGGTGGTTGTACAGATGGCTTTCGCACGCGTCGTTGGCCGCGGCTTCGACGAGTTCGGGACGGAACCGCATGAGTTTGCCCATTTCGTCGGAAACGCCGAGAACGGTGATGAGCCGCACGAACGCGTCCGGGTCGGCGACGATGCCCGTGAAATCCCTGCCTTGACTTTGCACCACTTTGATGATGTCCACAAGATTGCGCAACGCCACGTCGGGATCGCATGCCTTCTCCAACGTCGACAACAGCAGGCGCAACCGGCCATCATCGATGCCGTCATCATGCAATTCCGCAAACAACGCATGCGCCTTGTCGAGATCCTGCAACCCCGCCCGAATCAAATCGAGCGCCCCAAACATGTGCGTAGAAGTCATGGCTCCTATAGTAACCATATTTTTGAAACCGCATGAAACGGCCGCGGGATATGCTTGGGACGCATCAGGGGCGGCCATGGAAACCCATGACCGCCCCTGATGTTTGTTGCATCGCCTGGAATCAGACGAAGAGTGGTTTGACGTTGAACCAGATGCGCCTGCTGACGCTTGGATGGTTCATCGTATACAGGTGCACGCCGTCGACCCCGTGGGCGACCAGATCGCTGATCTGCTCGGAAGCGTAGATGATGCCGGCCTCCTTGAGCGCAGCCTGATCATCGCCCCATTTGTCTATGATGCGTTGCACCTTCCCCGGTATGCGTGATGCGCACATTCTCGACATGCGAAGCACGGATTTCGCGTTCATGACCGGCATGATTCCCGCCTCAATCGGCACTTCGATGCCGGCGGCATGCGCCGCGTCGAGGAAGCGGAAGAAATCCTCATTGTCGTAGAACAACTGCGAAATCAAATGCGTCACGCCGGAATCGACCTTCTTTTTAAGATTGTCGATGTCGCTTTTCAGCGTTGCGGCCTGGGGATGCTTTTCCGGATAGCACGCGCCGTACAGTTTCATCTCGGGATGACGCACGCGGATGTACGCGGCCAGATCGCTGGCGTGCTCGAACACTCCGGCGGGCTCCACGCCCTCGACCCGGTCGCCGCGCAAGGCGAGCACGCCGAGAACCTTGGCCTGGGAGAACATGTCGAGTGCCTCGTCGACGTCATCCTTGTCCAGATACTGGGCGGTCAGGTGCGCCACGCAGGGAATGCCGTATTCGCCGACGGTGTGCGCGATGCGCGCGGTCAGCGTGCGGTCGGACGACTTACCCGTACCGTAGGTGACGGAAATGAAATCGGGGTCCACCCCCTGCAGGCCATCCAACGTGTCGTAGATGGTCCCTACAGGGGAGGTTCGCTTCGGAGGAAAGACCTCAAGCGAGAACAGTGGTGAATGCATGGGATTCGTTTCCTGCTTGACCTTACTTGGTGAGCTTGGCGCGAACGGCCTTGGCCGCGGCGACGAGATTCTCCAGGCTCGGCCAGGTTTCGGCGTTGCCACGGGTCTTCAGACCGCAATCCGGGTTGATCCAGACCTTTTCGACATCCATCTTCTTGAGGATTTCGTAGATGCGGTCTTCGATTTCCTTCTCGGACGGGATGCGCGGAGAGTGGATGTCGTAGACGCCCGGGCCGGCTTCGGTCTCGAAATCGGCGTCGTGGATGGCGTCGAGCACCACGAGATCGCCGCGGGACGCCTCGAAGGAGATCACATCCGCGTCCATGGCGTCGATGTCCTTGATGATGTCGTTGAACTCCGAGTAGCACATGTGGGTGTGGATCTGCGTGGTCGGCTTGACCGCGGAGTGCACCAGGCGGAACGCGGGAATGGCCCAATCGAGGTACTTCTTGTGCCAATCGGTCTTCCTCAGCGGCAGCTTCTCACGCAATGCGGCCTCATCGATCTGGATGACCTTGATGCCGGCCTTTTCGAGGTCGAGCACTTCGTCACGGATGGCGAGGGCGAGCTGCTGCGTCTGCTGCTCGTGGGTGATGTCCTCACGCGGCCAAGACCAGTTGAGGATGGTCACCGGGCCGGTGAGCATGCCCTTCATCACGTGGTTGGTACGGGACTGCGCGTAGGCGCTCCACTCCACGGTGATCGGGTTGGCGCGGGAGACATCGCCCCACACGATCGGAGGCTTCACGCAACGGGTGCCGTAGGACTGCACCCAGGCGTTCTTGGTGAACAGGAAGCCGTTGAGGTTCTGGCCGAAGTATTCGACCATGTCGTTGCGTTCGAATTCGCCATGCACGAGCACATCGAGGCCAATCTCCTCCTGATGCTTGATGCAGGCGTCGATTTGCTGCTTCATGAACTCGTCGTATTCGGCTTTGGTGATCTCACCCTTGCGTAGCTTGGCGCGTTCGGCACGCACTTCCCTGGTCTGGGGGAAGGAGCCGATGGTGGTGGTCGGCAGCAGCGGCAGGCCAAGGGCCTCGCGCTGCTCCTTCTGGCGTTCGGCGCGGGCCGGCTGACGGACGAAGTCGGCGTCGGTCAGGGCTGCGATGCGGTCGGCGACCGCCTTGTCCTCGGCGACGCGGGTGCCGTCGAACAGCGCCTGGTTGGCGGCCAGCTCGGCGGATTCCTTCTTGTCTTCCTCGCTGGCGTCGGCGAGCACGGCGACTTCGTGCAGTTCATCGAGCTTTTCGACCGCGAAGGCGAAGTGCTTGAGCACGTCGGCGGCGAGACCGTCTTCGCCCTCGGTGCTGAACGGCACGTGCAGCAGGGAGCTGGCGGTGGAGACGGCCACGTTGGGGGTGACCTGCTTCAACGCGTCGAGGAGGCCGAGGCTGACGGCGTAGTTGTTGCGCCAGATGTTGCGGCCGTTGATCACGCCGGCGAAAATGGTGGTGTTCTCGGCGACGCCGAACTTCTCGACCGCAGCGAGGTTCTCATCCTTGCCTTCGTTCAGGTCGAGACCGATGCCGTCGAAGCCCAGCAGGTTGATGGTTTCGTAGATGTCGGCGATATGGCCGAAGTAGGTGTTGAGCAGCAGCTTGACCTTGCCTTCGCGCGCCGGCAGGATCTTGGCGTACAGGGACTTGAACAGTTCGACATCTCCCGGCTCCTTGTCGAGCACGAGGTACGGTTCGTCGATCTGAATCCATTCGGCGCCCAGTTCGGCGAACTTGGACACGACTTCGGCGTAGACCGCGGCGACCGCGTTCACCAGACCCTTGTCGTATTCCAGTTCCTCGGCCTGCGGGTCGCGAGCGAGCTTCAGGAAGGTGTACGGGCCGATGAGCACCGGCTTGGTGACGATGCCCAGCTCCTTGGCCTCGTTGAACTCGTCGAACGGCTTGGTGCTGTTGAGCTTGATCTCGGCGGAGTCTTCGATTTCCGGAACGAGGTAGTGGTAGTTGGTGGTGAACCATTTCTTCATCGGCAGCGCGGTGACGTCGCCCTTCTCGCCCTGGTAACCGCGACCCATCGCGAAGAGGGTCTCCTCCGGGTTGTCGAAGGCTAGACGCTGGTAGCGCTCCGGAATGACGTTCAGCAGGATGGCGGTGTCGAGCATCTGGTCGTAGTAGCTGAAGTCGTTGCTCGGAATCAAATCGATGCCGGCGACCTTCTGCAGCTTCCAGTGCTTGGAACGCAGCTCCTTGGCAGTCGCGCGCACATCATCGAGCGCGGCGTTGCCTTTCCAGTATGCTTCGATAATCTTCTTCAGCTCACGATTCTGGCCGATGCGCGGGAAACCGGAGACGGAAGTGAGAGCGGACATGAAATCCTCCATCTGATATGAACAATGCAACCCGCCTAAGCTATCACATAACCTTCGTTTATCGGGCATCAGGAAAACTTGAATGTCGTTATAAGCGCCCCTTATAGCACCACGCGTCCAGACATGTCCTCATGGTTGGCGTCGTTTTGTCGCATTACGCTATCACTCTAGTGCCACGCTAAGGGGTGCGGGATTCGAACCCGCGATGTGTCGGTGTCGGAGATTTACAGGCTCCTGCCGTCGCCGCTGGGCCAACCCACCTTCGGATATGCGAAAGCCCACCGTTGATGCGGTGGGCTTGAAAATGCGATCGCTTATTGCCTCAGTCTTTGTTCGCCTCCGGATATTCGTCGCGTGGCTTGCCGTAGAAAATGCACCAGTTCA
>DKCF01000045.1:0-1719 GCA_002451435.1 Bifidobacterium sp. UBA6881
CCAGCCAGTGGAAGAATTGGCCTTCTAATCGCCAATTCCGCCATCGATGGCACCACTCATCGACTTCCGCATTCGCCAAGCCCCACCCCATCGAGTCGACATTTCCAACCACATGCCCACCAAACCGGCACTCCCATCACGCACATCCATCAAGACGGATTTTCCGGTCGCACATATCCACCAAAGCGGCATCATGCGTCGAGACGACCACACAGGCGCCTCTCGCTGCTGCCTGTCGCAGAAGCCCAATCACGATTTCCCGATTGGCCTCATCCAACGACGCCGTGGGCTCGTCCACAAAAATGTAGGCGGAACGCCGCCATAACGCCCTCACCAAAGCGACACGCTGCTTCTCGCCGCCCGACAGCACCGCCGCCGAATCATTCAGCCTGCCCGACATACCGGTTTCGGACAGCAGTCGCGAAAGCCTTTCGGGCAGTCTGTTCCGCCTGGGATTGTATCGCTTGTGTTTGAAGGTCAGATTGTAGAACACGGTTTCCTCGTCGATCATTCCGTAATCCTGATAGACGAATGACGCAGCGCCCTTCCAAAACGCTCGGCGCTGGCGGTCCGTCCACCGCAAGGTGCTTTCGCCATTGACGATGACATCGCCTTCCGAGGGCTTCATCAGCAACGACATGACGCCAAGCAACGTCGTCTTGCCACTGCCGGACGGGCCGGTAAGCGCAATCATCATGCCACCGTCGACCTGAGCGTTGATATGGCGGAAAATGGTATTTCCCTGAATCACGCACGCGACATCATCAAGTTCGATAGTCATGGCAAACTCCTCCATCCATGTAATTTCGTTTCATTCCTCAGCCGATGTCCAACAAGCCATCTAAGCCGTCCGTTGCACGACCTCGGCAAAGCATCGCCGCGCCGCCGACAGCAGCGACGCGAACTCGACGACCGCACACGCCAGGCACAGCAACAACATCAGCAATGAAGTATTCCCGGACAGCAGCTGTTGCTGCCCGACGCACCACCAAGCAGCCAGCAATGCGGCAAGCAACAGCCCCAATTGCGATATGAAGTAAGACAGCACGATACGCGAATAGGAAGCTCCCGACGTATGACGGATAAACAGCATCCTCCGCTTCTCGTATATCCAGAGAACCGCGTCCTGCATCATGCAGAAAAACGTCTCGGACAAGATGATGACCACGAAGCAAAGATTCAGATTGCGCTGCTGAATATCAAGACGGTACTGGTACATCGCATCATCGGCCACACGGCTTACGGAAGTGATGTATGGCGCCATCGCCGATTCCCTGGCGGTCTCGTTCACGGAATCGGCACTGGCGAACTGTATGTTCGTCGAAGACATCGCCGGATACAGAAAGCTGTTCAGACTGAACATCGCGCTGGCGTCGTCGGTAAGGATTATCAGCGGATTACGCGATGATGAGAACATCCCGGACTGGGCGTTGTATTCCAAGGACGGAAATGTCTCGTCGCCTTTCCATTCATAGAGGCAATCCTCCATTTTTATTGGGGATTGCTTGTTCACCCATATTCCGTCGTAATCCTTCAATGATTTCGCAAGGATGCTCGGGATACGGGCCGATGCTGTTTTCTTCAAGCTGTTCCTGGAGATATGCATCAGTTTCAGAAATGATGTATTGACGATGACGACATCATCGTAAGGTGCTATCTGTTGCAACGTTTCGCGTTTCGTTGGAGCGTTTCCATTACTGCCATAGACCAGCGCCGGAG
>DKCF01000045.1:1810-5120 GCA_002451435.1 Bifidobacterium sp. UBA6881
TGCCTACTTCCGCGCTTGAATTCGCCGGATCGGCAAGGGTCTCCACAGAAACCACAGCATCCAAATGTTGCCACCGCCTGGCGGAATCCAACTGCTGCGAAGCGGCCATGAACGCATACGAGGACGTTCCACCGGCGACCAAGGCGAGCACCGCGCAAATGAATTTCCATGCAAGCTGTCCACATAGCAGTCGCCTGGACAGGGTATGGCGCGCGGCCAACTGCCGAATCGACGGCATCGTGAGCGACGAGAACAACGCAATCACCACGACAAACAGCAGCGCAAGCCCCGCAGCTACCGATAAATAAGCTTTGCAATACTCGGCAACGGAATTCACCGCATGGGTCAGCAGAACGACCGCAGAAGCGCCTATTCCGCCTAAGCAATACCATGACAGACAAATTTTCGAGAAATCAACGATGTCTTGATAGAGAATACGCCCATTGCCAACGCCGTTCAGGATAAGCATCGAATGGAGCCTCTCCCGGTTGCCCGCCCACGACCAACCCGTCGCACATATCGCCACACAAAGCACGACAATGCCAAACGCGCCCGATTGGTTGTCGGACAGCAATCCGAACACATCGGCATTCGAAACCCGGCGTCCATCGTTAACGATGGCGCCGTCATAGGTTTTCACCAGTTTCTCGAATGAGTTTCTCATATCGGCATCCGAGAACGAATACGCTCCGGAGATACTCGCATCCGCCAAATCGGACAAAGACGACAATGTGACGGAGCGGGATCCTCCATATTGATGCTTCGACAGATCTCGCTCAGCCTGCGATTCATCTCCAAAAACGAAGAGTCCCGAAACCGCGGGATCCGATGAGGAATCCGCCGCAGAAGTCATTTTCGTTTTGGAAAGCGCGCCGAATTCGCCTTTGCGGTATGGCAACGCATCCAACGCCGCGACAATATCCGTCTTCTGTGCTTTGGACCTCGAAAAATCCACAGAAACGAACGTCGTGGTTCCTATGGGATACACCGCATCCAAAGATTCCAGCGCGGCGACGATGATATACGAAACAACCAACGGCATGATCAAACCCAATACCGCAAGAATCCTCTTTGCCATGTTCCCCTCCATTCGCTCCCATCAGAGAAGGTACCGTTCAACATATGCTCCTATGAACGTCAAATGAAATGGTTGTCAAGAAAAACTTGACCCCGCAGGAGAACGAAGAAAGCGCCTCCGGCAGGGCCGTATCCCGCCCGGGAAAATAGCGGAATTCGCCACAAAACCGTCGGCAAGGGTGTATTCGCTAATGTGAATGCACCTACTACAGTCGCCGTTTTGGATAATGATCCCTGGAGTGCGAGATCCCTTGCCCAATGGATTGAGAACAGTGCACCATCAATCCATATCATCTGGCAGACGTCATCCGCCGCGGAAGCGCTTCACCGGTGCCTATATGGAACGCATAAACCCGATGTTCTCATTCTCGACATGGCATTGAGCGACGCATCAGGGCCATCCGTATGCACGCAGATACGGAAGCGCACGTCCTCAATCGGCATAATCGGAGTCACAGCATACGATCCCAAGCAATATATCGACGATCTGGCGCAGGCCGGCGCACAGGCCCTTGTCGCAAAAGAACGTTTTGCCGCCGATTTGAAAAACCTGCTGCCTGTCGTGGCCAAGGGCGAAAGTTCCGATCCGACGGTGTTCATGACCACCGCACAGGCGCACGACAAGCTGGCGCGGCAAACCCGGAATCAATCCTCACTTCAGCAACTCAGCGCACGCGAGCTGCAGGTACTCCGCCGCTATGCGCATGATGCCAGCACCGCCGAAATCGCCTCGGAGCTCGGAGTCACCGCCAATACCGTATTCACGTATATGCATAGAATCGCACAAAAACTCGGCGTGAAAAATCGTTTGGAGGCCATCAAAGCGTGCAAAAAATACGATCTCTTGTGATGCGTCTGCCACAATCGCTGCCGCACTTCGATGCCATTCCGCGTAGATCAGGCAATCGCGGTCATCATGATGAAAATACGCGGCCTGCGTTTGGCAAGACGTTTACCGGCATCACGCTGACTTGCGGTCTTCTTTACATCGCGAATATCGCGATTCCCGGCTTTGGATTCCAGTGGAACTCTCCTTATATCGGTTTTTCCATCTGCTGCGATATCGGCACGCTGGTATTTTTCCGTCTGCACCCGCAGACCGCTTCGGTAGCCATGATTCTTCTGTGGACGGCGGAACGCTACGTGCCATGGAATCTGCCATACACCTATGTTTTCGCGGTATTGACCGCAGCCGCCACTCTGGGATATCTGCGGTTCCGTCTGGCTTTGAGCACATGCTTGGCTTCCGCCCTGACACTGTTCTTCATCAGGGTTTCATCGTTGGAAGGCACCGTGCTTATGAGTCTGGTGTTCCTGACGGCTTCCTGCGGCGGATTCGTGTTTCGGCTATACCAAGACCGAAACCACGCCGTTTCGCAACTAGGCCTGCATCGCCGTCAGGAAATGATCGCCGGGAAACTGCATGATGTCGTCTGCAATGATCTGGCATACGTATTGCGGCAAATCGATACTTTGGAAGCGGCGCAAGAGCATTCTGCGGATGCGGAAAAGGAGCATCCTGCGGACACGGGAAGCCGCACCGATTCGTTGGCCGAAATACGGCAAAGCATCACCGAAGCGCTGCAATACACGCGCACAGCCATCACGACCCTGCAGGCGGCGGACGCCGAATCCCGCGAAACGCGCTTCAGTGGCGGCACAGGCTCGACCAGCGGCAATGCCGGCAGGACGGCAATCGATATCGCGGCATTGCTCAATCAGGGGCAGGGGAAACTCGACCATGTCGGCATCAGCGGCATCATTGCCGCGCCGAGCATGGGGACCGTGACGATGCCCGGCACCACGGCCGCGCTCGTAGAAGGCTTGATCCGGGAGATATTCGGCGACCTGCTCAAATACGCCGACCCTGCAAAAGGATATGTCCTTACCGCAAGAAGCGACGGCATCACCTTGCATATCGGCGTCAGCGATTCGCCTCGCCCGGATTGTCGGCAGAACATCCCGCCAGACATTTCACCGATTTCGGCGGGCACCCCGTCGAACGCATCGCCGATCTTATTGGACGCCCCGTCAAGCACCCCGTCGAACACCCAAAAGTCATCACCAGCTGGATCGCCGGTTAATTCGCCGGCCGAATCATCGGACAAATCATCGGCTGAATCGCCGACCGATACGATGGACGTCTCATCAGTCCCACCGCTTCATGGCGGTACGGGCATACGATCGTATCAATCACGGATTGCGGCATTAGGCGGCGAATTATCCGTCTCCG
>DKCF01000039.1:0-3243 GCA_002451435.1 Bifidobacterium sp. UBA6881
TGACGAGTCTCTTCAACCCGTATTGTCCCGCATGAGTGTGGAAAGCGATTCAGTTGGCGCCGGAATCATGTCTCATGAAACTGCAATCCGCCTGCCGAAGACTAAGTATTCTAAGATACAGAGAATATACGAAGGCCGAGCATGAGACTTCGCAATGTCCATACTCGGCCTATAAAACGAAGACGAGCCTCAGAGTCAATCCACTGGGAATCCTACATAAACGGGTATGCCGGTCATCTCACACCCGAAACGACTCATCACTTAGCGGCAACCTGAACTTTGACCTTGTATCCATCTGTTTTGGCAATTTGCGCATATGCGTTCTGCACAACCTTCTTGGCCTGTTTATCAGCCTCTTGCAGAAGATCGCTCTTAGTGGCCTTATTGGCTGCCGCCTTCTTGGCATCCTGCAAGGCCGCTGCAGTATCAGATACTTCGGTATCATTAAATAGCGAAGTTTGTTCATCGAAGAAACGCAATGAATCGGGATCCACGGATACGGACTGTAATTCCGCCTTCGGCAAGGTGATTGAAATCACGTGACTTTCATTGTCCACCGCAATCTTCGCCTTAGACAAATCAACACCAGCACGAATCTCATAACTATAGAACATTGTGAACTTCTTTTGGTTCACATGGGCGATTTTACCCTCAGAGAATTCTTCGAAACCGTAATCTTTCTCCCGAGCCGTAGTCAAATCCTGCATTGTTTCCAATTGACGGGAAACAACAGTATTCGTGAGCTCTGCCTTTGACTCCCCCCCCCTATCGCACGATACACCACAACACCCAACACCATAGCGACAACAACAGCTACAACACCGAGAGCAGCTTTTACTTTACCCATTGAATAACCCCTTATTATCTCTTCGACATTTCTAAACTTGAATTCGGTATAGGCACCGGATTCATCAATCGGCCTCTCTCAACCGAATATGGAATAGTCTAATGCTCTATTTTGACCTTTTACAGCCCGAGAATCTGCTTCTTTTTGGAGTCGAACTCATCTTGGGTCAGAATCCCCGCATCCAACAGTTCCTTGAGTTTCTTGACCGCGTCCAATTGCTCGCTCACCGACATGGATGGCACCGAAGACGCAACCGTGGATGATTCCGATGCAACCGGAGCGGACTGCTGAGACTGCGGCTGCCGCGATGCCTGCATGGGCTCCTGCGCAGACGCCACACCGGTTTGCGCTCCGGTCATAGGATTGATTCCCTGCGCGAACGCGGTACCGAACATCAGCGCGCCCGCATCGCCGAAACCATGGTTCTCCACACCTTGCGCGATCTTCTGCTGCGCGGCCACGTTCGAGGCATGCTGGGACACGTCCTCGTACGCCTTCAGATCCATCTTGTTGGCGGAATACTTCTGCACCAAGGCGCGTGATTCCGGCGAGAACTCGATGTTCTCGATGCCGATTTTCACGATGTTGAAGCCGAACCGCGCAGGCCATGTGCCGGCATTCTGCGTGTCGTTCGCGACTTTAAGCGCGATGTCGTTCGCCTGCGCCGGAAGCTGCGAGATCCGGTACTGCGCCGACAACGCGTTCAACGCCACGGTGAACGACTGCAGGAATTCCGACAGAATCTGCGAGCGCGCCTGTGGATCATCGAACGAGTACGAAGTGACGTTCGCGGGAACGAAATTACGGATGAATCTTACCGGATCACCGATTTGGATGGTGAACGAGCCATAGGAGAAAATCTCAAGATCCGTCCCGTAGAACAGATCGTTGTACATGAGCGGGCCGCGTGTGCCGAATTTGATGCCACGGATTTCACGCAAATTGACATATGCGATCTGCTTGTAATCGGATGTGATGCCACCATAGCCGATACGTTCTCCGATCTGTTGGAAAAGCGACTTTCCGGCCCCGTCACCGTTGAACAGACTGTCCTGACCGTCGTGGTATTCGTAACCGCCCGGCTGGGAGATGATGTTCTCGATGCCCGACTGGTTGAAAATGAACGCTGCCGTGTTCTCCGGCACATAGATCTTCGAACCATTGGTAATCACGCCCTCGGAGCCTCGGCCGTTCGAACCACGGCCGTTGTCTCTGCCCCGTAGGATTCCAGGCACGACAGCAGAGTGCTCATTGAAACGCCCCGCAGTGACGATATCCTTCCACTGATCGCCGAAGGTCCCTCCTACGGCGCCACCGATTGCCTGCAATATGCCCATGATGTATAATCCCGCTTCCGCTTATCGTTAAATTCTCATTGCAGAGTCTGTACCGTATCGCAGTATCCGCATTGCACCGTCATGCCCGTTCTGCCCGAAAGCGGCGCCTTGCATCCAATGCATTTCGTGGTGATGGCTTTTCTGGCAAGCGCACTTTGCCCTCCTGCGGTCGGAACGTCAAGGGACGTTTTGACCCTATCGACAGTGTCTTTGATCATGCCGGCGAACATTTCGACTCCGGGCACGCTTCTACGTAGGGACGCGGCCGCGGGAGACCTTGTTCCCAGCACCTCCATGCTGATGGCATCCAGCCAGGAAGCGGCCATCTTGCGACTCGCGTTTTTCTCTGGATTGCTGAAGATGAAAGAGATTTCCCTTCCGCCTGGATAAAGCTTCATCGTTGCCTCGTAGTCCGATGCCCGGCAATCCGTCCGAATCTCATCCGCCTGTGTTTCCAGTTCGTTCAGTGGATAGATGAGACATGAACGGTTTCCTCCCGTTCGGCGTTTTCCGCTCCATTCATACACCAGCCGCATATTGGTGAGAATCAGTTTCCCGTCCTGCCTGCCTTTGATATTGTCACAATGCACGGAATCATCAGTGAGCACAATCGTCTCATTGGGCAGCTGCATATATTCGGACATGGTTCTCCTACCTCATAGTGATGGAGACGGGTTCGAGCTCCAACAGGTCGGACGCGGAGTCGTAATTTTTGATTCTGGCGATGACATGGATGTTGAGATTCGTGGTGAACGAATCGGGAATGTTGCCACCTTTCAGATGGAGGTCATAGTAGTTCACATTCGAGAAGTGGAAATTCGGACTTTGCTTATTGCCGGCGTCGCCCACGAGAATCAGGTAATCGAATCGGGTTTTGTATGAATCGTGATGCGTCACCGCAGCCGTATAACCGTCAAATTCGATTTCTTTTCCTTGATATTTGTTCGCGAAGTTCCCGACGGCCTGGCTTGAATCGTTCCCCGCTAATAGTTGGGCAAACTCCTGATTGTTCTGAGCGGTGATGGTTCCCTGCACTTCTGTGGAGGATTCCGAAGAGGA
>DKCF01000039.1:3266-5496 GCA_002451435.1 Bifidobacterium sp. UBA6881
CCTCGTCTTGATTACCCGAAGATGGGTTGGCAGTGGCATCCTGGGATTCCGTTTTGCCAGAGGAATCATCGTCCGCCGGATATGAGTGGTATCGCACAACGATTTTCACCGACGGCGAAAAACGATCGGACGTGCTGTAATCGACATCTCCGCCTACCGATACCTCTTTGACTTCGCCTTCTTTATGGAGGAAACCAGTGATCAAATCACCAAGTCCTTCCGTTTTGACGTTGGTGAATCCGGCGGATTTGAGTCTGTCGACCACATCTTTGTAATTGTCGTCTTCAAAAGAATCGGAGGATTCCGGTACGGATATTTTCCCGTCATGCGGCGTGGACCCGCTCCCGCCGCATGACCCGATTGCACAGGCGAAGACGATAAGCAGAACAAACAGAATGGCACCCACGACGAATTTCGGAGCCAGACTCATTCCTCTGGTCCGCTGCGCGATGCCCGAGGAAGTCATGGTACGCGGCGCCCCAAGCCTCTCCCGCGCGCCATCAAGGGTCTTCCTCAGGTCTGATCCCGGTCCTGATTCCGGCCGAATCTTCGATTCGGACGAACGCTGAATCTTCGCCATATTTATCTGCGCCTGGTAGTCATGAATGAAATTATCGATTTGCCTCTGGGCAAGGTCCCCATCCGACGCGTCCGAAACGATCTCAACTTCGCATCCGTCACCCAACGCGGAAATCGAAGCGACGCATTCAACTCCGTCGAAGGAGCTGAACGATACCGTTCTCTTCGCATCATCCCATTGACTCATCATGAATGTCGCACTGCAGGAAAGCAGGTTTTTCAATGCCACGTATGCGTCAGCCACCGATGCATCCACCTGTATCGAACGATGTATCGTTCCCGCCGGCCCCGGCTTCACATTGTCGTCGTCAGTCATGTTCTTCTCCCTTGATGCGTTTAACGAAAACGACTGTGCTGTAGGCCATTATCGCTGTTCCCCTCCAGCCGAAATTCAGTTGGCACCGGAATTCCCAGGCTCCGTGCGGAGCGCATGGTTTGATCCCCCGCGGGAAAAGAATCGAGAGCGCCATGGGAGAGCGCGAAGGTGCCTCGTCTCAGGCCGAAAGATAACCGTCCTCAAGATCGACGGGAGCGTTGGCTTGTTCCACGGCTTCCACAGTGGAGCGCGTGGTCCGTTCGATGACGTCATCGTATCCGGTCAACGCGGCGAACGGCATGAACTGCGCCGCGCGGTTGCGCATGCCCATATGGGCATGTTTGCGCGACTGGTGATGCGGCATATCGATGATGTCGTCATAATCGTGTGTTCGGGTAAGCGCCATATGTCATCCCCCAATCAATCATCCTCATTGCCCTCGTCACCGCGCCGACATTCATTGTCGTCTTGCCGACACCGTTCGTTTCCGGCACATACCACGGCTCACGCGGCATGGCCTCCGATCTGCTGGTTGCGCTGGCGTCCGGTGGCGCCATCGAACAGATTCATGCCTTTGATGACGGCGTTCTTTCCGAATTTGCGTTTGATCTCGATCAGCGCCTGCTGTACGTGCCCTTCGGACTCTCCGTCAATAACATGCCCGGCTTCGCGCTCGGCTCCGCGGCCAGGAATCCGGACGCTACCCGCACAGCCAGTACCGACCGCGACGGCTCCAGCGGAATCGTTGCGGTCGTCATCCAGTTGGGAGAACAAGTCCGGCTGCGTATATGCATTGCCGCCTGATTCGCCGTCGCCGGAGCATTCGGTCGTCCGCAGATCCTCCGCGACCACGTTCAGCCGCCGTACCAGCAGGCGTTTGTCGACGATTCTGCCGAACAGTTCGTCCACGGCATCGCAGATGCGGCTGGTTGACGCCGTGGGTTTCTCCAAGGCAATCGATCCGCTGGCTGGCTTGGGCACCCGCCGGCCGTACCTGTCCACGGAAACCGGCCCGTCGTAATGAGCCGCCGCGTTTTCCGCGAGTGTGCGCAACAGCGGCGTCTCGCAATCCTCCAGCCGTTTCGGATCGAGGCTGGCCGTATCGTAGCCGACCATCAGCCCCATACGTCCGGCCTTCAAGCCCTTGCCCACCAAATCGAGCGACAGCGTATCCGCCATTTCACGGACGATCAGACGCGCCGTACCGGCATCGACCGCGCCGGTGAGCACCTGCCCGGAGCTCATGCTGTGCCCCGCCGGCCTGTACGCCTTGATATCGGCGATGGTGCACGGCTCCCATCCCCATGCGTGGTCTATGAGCAGTTCGGCGTTCAC
>DKCF01000039.1:5556-8822 GCA_002451435.1 Bifidobacterium sp. UBA6881
CCGATGGAGCAGCGGGCGATGTCGCCCATGGTCATCAGCCCCTGCGCCTCGAGTTTTCTGGCATAGCCACGTCCCACACGCCAGAAATCCGTCAATGGCCTGTGCCCCCACAGCAGTCTTCGATATGAAGTTTCGTCCAGCCGCGCGATGCGGATGCCGTTCTCCCCCGCCTGGATGTGCTTGGCCACGATGTCCATGGCCACTTTCGCCAGATACAGGTTCGTTCCGATGCCGGCGGTGGCGGTGATGCCCGTCTGGGCATGGATGTCGCGGATGATGTCGCGCGTCATCTCGACCACGTCCTTGCCGTAGGCGCGCAGATAGGCGGTGACATCCATGAACACCTCGTCGATCGAATAGACATGGATGTCTTCGGCCGACACGTATTTGAGGTAGATGCCGTAGATTTTCGCGCTCATGTTCAGATAGTGGGACATACGCGGTTTGGCGATGTATACCGCCGCGGCCAGATTCGGATTGGCCGCGAGCGCCTTCGCGTCGTACGATTCGCCGGTCAGCGTCCTTCCGGGCGCGGTCCGGCGCCGCGTGGCATTGACCTCCTTGAGCTTCGCCTTGACCTCGAACAGACGCGCACGGCCCGGCAATCCGTATTCCTTGAGCGACGGCGAGACCGCGAGACAGATGGTCTTGTCGGTGCGCGATTCGTCGGCCACGACGAGATGCGTGGAAAGCGGCGGGAATCCATGTTCGACGCATTCCGATGACGCGTAGAAGGATTTCAGATCGATGGCCACGTAGGTCCTTTCGGCCATATCATCCTCCTTCCGCCGTAATGGGCGCGGCCGCAACCGGCATGGGCCCGAGCATGGGCGGCTTCCGGTCGATTCATCTTCGATGGTTCCAGCATACCAGCATATTCGAACAATTGTTCGATATATCGCTTCGTTTACGATGCGCGGCGCCCGTCTCGAAAAACTTCCCGCAAGCGGCGATTGTAGCCGGCGGTTGGTAGGGTTGAACGGTAGCGAATCCCTTGTCTCCATGGTTTTGGAAGGAGCTTTGGCTTGTCAGCTGAACTCGAAGACATCCACGAGGAATGCGGTATTTTCGGCGTTTGGGGCCACTCGGACGCCGCCCGACTCACCTACTTCGGCTTGCACGCGTTGCAGCATCGTGGTCAGGAAGGCGCCGGCATTGTCTCCAACGATAACGGTCATCTCATCGGTCATCGCGGCACGGGTCTGCTGACCCAGGTGTTCAGCGACGAACGCGAAATCGAACGTCTGAAGGGAGACAGGGCGATCGGCCATGTGCGCTATGCCACTGCCGGTTCCGGCGGCATCGACAACATCCAGCCGTTCATCTTCCGCTTCCACGACGGCGACATGGCACTGTGTCACAACGGCAATCTGACGAACTGCCTGTCGCTGCGCCGCAAATTGGAGGACGAAGGCGCGATCTTCCATTCCAATTCCGATACCGAGGTGCTCATGCACCTGATTCGCCGCTCCACGCAGCGCACGTTCATGGACAAGCTCAAGGAATCGCTGAACACCGTGCATGGTGGTTTCGCGTATCTCATCATGACCGAGAACGCGATGATCGGCGCGCTCGACCCGAACGGCTTCCGTCCGCTTTCCCTCGGCAAGATGAAGAACGGCGCCTATGTGCTCGCCTCCGAGACCTGCGCACTCGACATCGTCGGCGCCGAACTGGTGCGCAACATCCGTCCCGGTGAGATCGTCGTGGTCGATGACCATGGGTACAGGATCGTGCAGTACACGAACCAGACCCAGCTGGCCATCTGTTCGATGGAATTCATCTACTTCGCACGTCCTGATTCCAACATCTACGGCGTGAACGTGCATTCCGCCCGCAAGCGCATGGGCGCGCGTCTCGCCAAGGAATCCCCCGTCGACGCCGATATGGTCATCGGCGTGCCGAATTCCTCCCTGTCGGCCGCGTCCGGTTATGCGGAGGCCGCCGGCCTGCCGAACGAGATGGGTCTGATCAAGAACCAGTACGTGGCACGCACCTTCATCCAGCCCACGCAGGAGCTGCGCGAACAGGGTGTGCGCATGAAGCTTTCCGCCGTGCGCGGCGTGGTCAAGGGCAAGCGCGTGATCGTCATCGACGATTCCATCGTGCGCGGCACCACCTCCAAGCGCATCGTGCAGCTGCTGAGGGAGGCCGGCGCGGCCGAGGTGCATATGCGCATCAGCTCGCCGCCATTGAAGTACCCCTGCTTCTACGGCATCGACATCTCCACCACCAAGGAGCTTATCGCCGCGAAGAAATCCGTCGAGGAAATCCGCGAATACATCGGGGCCGACTCCCTGTCGTTCCTGTCGCTCGACGGTCTGGTGGAATCCATCGGCTTGGGCGCGAAGGCGCCGTACGGCGGTCTGTGCGTGGCCTACTTCAACGGCGACTACCCGACCGCGCTTGACGATTACGAATCGGACTTCCTGAAGTCCCTCACCCCGGAGGACCGCGTCCGCCTGCCGAAGTTCGCCTTGTACAAGAGCAAGTACGAAGGCAACGAATACGTCACCACCCCATTCCAAGAAGAACACTGAGAAGAACTGAACCCTAGAAAGGTTGGATATGCCAAAAGCATATGAAGAAGCCGGCGTAAGCGTCGAGGCCGGTTACGAAGTCGTCAAGCGCATCAAGTCCCATGTGGCGCGCACCAACCGCCCGGGCGTCGTCGGCGGCATCGGCGGCTTCGGCGGCCTGTTCGACCTGGCCTCCCTCGGCTACAAGGAACCGGTGCTGATTTCCGGCACCGACGGCGTCGGCACCAAGCTGGTGGTCGCCAAGATGGCGAACAAGCACGACACCATCGGCATCGACTGCGTCGCCATGTGCGTCAACGACATCGCTGCCCAAGGTGCGGAACCGCTGTTCTTCCTGGATTACATCGCCTGCGGCAAGAACGATCCGGCTTTGCTGGAGCAGGTCGTCTCCGGCGTGGCCGACGGCTGCGTGCAGGCCGGTTCCGGTCTGATCGGCGGCGAGACCGCTGAAATGCCGGGCATGTACGACGAGGATGAATACGATCTGGCCGGCTTCGCGGTCGGCGTCGCCGAAAAGTCCGCGATCGTCGACGGATCCACCATCGCCGAGGGCGACGTGCTCATCGGACTGCCGTCCACCGGCGTGCATTCCAACGGCTTCTCCCTGGTGCGCAAGGCCCTGTTCGAACAGGCCGGATACACCGTCGACACCGTGCTGGACGAACTCGGCGGGGCGAAGCTCGGCGATGTGCTGCTCACCCCGACGAAGATCTACGTGAAGGCGCT
>DKCF01000039.1:8931-10644 GCA_002451435.1 Bifidobacterium sp. UBA6881
ACGGCCTGGCGGCCCACATCAATCTGGGCTCCTGGCCCGTGCTGCCGATTTTCGACGTGCTGGAGAAGGCCGGCGAAATCGACCATATGGAGATGTTCAACATCTTCAACATGGGCATCGGCATGGTGCTGGCCGTCAGCGCCGAAGACGCCGAGAAGACCATGAAGCTGCTCGAAGACAACGGCGAAGCCGCGTACACGCTCGGCAGCATCGTCAAGAAGACCGGCGACGACGTGGAACTCGTGTGAAGGAAGTTAAGGCCTCCCCTTTCTTGAGGAGGCCTTAACTTATGCCCGTCAATATTCGTAAACATCATTCCAATTTCAACCATCAGGATTTTCAAGCAATTCGAGGAGATTAGATTATGGGTCAGAAGGTTCTGGTTATCGGTTCCGGCGCGCGCGAGCATGCCATCGCCCACGCGCTCATGCGCGGCGGCAGCGTTGACGAAGTGACCGTCGCACCGGGCAATCCGGGCATGGAACTCGACGGCATCCGCACCACCCAGGTCAATCCGTCCAATCACGCCGCGCTTATCGATTTCGTGAAGAACAACGGATACGACTGGGTGTTCGTCGGACCAGAGGTGCCGCTGATCGAAGGCATCGTCGACGATTTCGCCGCCGCGGGAATCAAGGCGTTCGGCCCGAACAAGGCCGCCGCGCAGATCGAAGGTTCCAAGGACTTCGCCAAGCAACTCATGGAACGTCACGACATCCCGACCGCGAAATACCAGACCTTCGACGATCTGGAACGCTCCACCGCCTACGTGCGCAAGCACGGCGCGCCGATCGTGATCAAGGCCGACGGCTTGGCCGCGGGCAAGGGCGTGACCGTCGCGATGGATGAGGAAACCGCCATCGCCGCGTTGGATGACATCTTCATCGACCATCGTTTCGGCAACGCCGGCGCGAAGGTGGTCATCGAGGACTTCCTCGAAGGACAGGAATTCTCGCTGATGAGCTTCGTGAACGGCACCGAATTCTGGCCAATGCCGATTTCCCAGGACCACAAGCGCGCCTACGACGGCGACAAGGGCCCGAACACCGGCGGCATGGGCGCGTACAGCCCGGTCCCGCAAATCGGCCAGGACGTGATCGACACCGCGATCGAAACCATCGTCAAGCCGACCGTGCAGGCCATGGCGGACGAGGGCACGCCGTTCACCGGCATCCTGTACGCGGGCCTCATCGCCACCGCGGACGGCCCGAAGGTCATCGAATTCAACGCGCGCTTCGGCGACCCGGAGACGGAGGTCGTGCTGCCCAAGCTCACTTCCGACCTCGGCGCCGGCATCAACGCCATCCTCAACAACGAGACGCCGGAATTCACCTGGGACGAGCACAATGCCACCCTTGGCGTGGTACTCGCCTCCGACGGATACCCGACCAACGTTATCAAGGGCGCGGCGATTCCCGAGATTCCGGTGGACGAGGATTCCCATGTGTTCTATGCGGGCGTCACCCGTGACGAGCACGGACTCGTCGCGAATTCCGGCCGCGTGCTGTTCGTCGAAACCTCCGCTCCGGACATCAAGGCCGCGCAGGACAAGGTCTACGCGATCATCGACAAGCTCGACACGAAGGGCATGTTCTACCGTCACGACATCGGCGCCAAGGCTCTGCAGGCGCTGAACGCATAAGACGGGGAATCCCGACGGAAACGCATCGGCAGCATAAACGCCGGCAACACGAATAAAGTGGCCCGTGGAAC
>DKCF01000039.1:10664-15973 GCA_002451435.1 Bifidobacterium sp. UBA6881
ATCGATTGCATTCAGCCTATTGTACGGATGGCGTCCTCGACCAGATTCCAGAACTTGTCGAAGTCCAGCTTGGTGGCCACCTGAGTACGGCACTCGTCCTCGCTGGGCTCCGGGCCATTGAGATCGGCCACGGTCATGCCCGTCGTCAGCTCGCCACGAAGTTCCACGTCGATCGGACAACGCCGCGTGGCGACAATGCTCGAATCGATGAGGTATGCGACCGTGCAGGGATCATGCACCGGGGGATCGACGAAGCTCGCATCATCCCGATACGTCTTGCGGAAGAAATCCATCAGGCCGGAGACGAACCACGCCAGATCGGTGCCGATGCCTTCGATGCGGTGCTGCACCTCAGGCGTGCACAACGCCTGGTGGGTCAGATCGAGACCGACCATGGTAAGACGATGCCATGACGCATTGAACACGATGTGGGCGGCCTCCGGATCGGTGAAGATGTTGAATTCCGCCACTGGACCGCAATTGCCCACATGGTATCCTCCGCCCATCAGCACGACTTCCTTGACACGCTCCACGATGCGCGGTTCCATACGCACCGCCAGCGCGATGTTGGTCAGCGGACCGGTCGGCACCAGCGTGATGCTTCCCGGCTCGCTGTTCATAATGGTGTCGATGATCCAGTTGACCGCATGGCCTTCGTCAAGCGGTCTGCTCGGAACAGGCAATATGACGCCGTCCAATCCGGTTTCGCCATGGATGTTCGCGGCATCCTTCAACGGACGGATCAGCGGCCTGCCACATCCGGCGTGCACCGGAATCTGCGTGGCATGCGCCTTTTCCAGCACGGCGCGCGCATTGTAGGTGACCTTGTCGAGGCTTTGATTGCCGCCGACGGTGGTGACGCCAACCACATCGATGTTCGGATTGCCGACCGCCAGCAACAACGCGACCGCATCATCATGCCCGGGATCGCAATCCAGAATGATTTTTCTTACCATATCGGTTCCCCTTCGTAATCGCCGATTGCCATACCCGACCCTGCCGGCTTCGACCGCGACGGCACCGACCGTGAAAACGATTGGCGTCGCGTAGAAGCGTCCGCGTCACTTCGACGGCAAATCCATGAAATCGGTGTTCTTCAGATAGTTCTTGCCGGTGGTGATATCGTATTGGATCAGCTTGTAGTCGGCCAGCAACTGCTTGGTCTCGGCGTCGAAGTTCTTCTCCGACATCGCCTTGCCCTTCGCGTTCAGATAGATGTTCTGGCCTTCCGGAATACGGTCCCACCCCTGGATGTTGTTGACGACCGGCGGTTCCATCGCGGAGATCTTCTTGTGCATTTCGGTGAGGAACGCCAGATACGGCGACACCTTGGCGTCCATGTGCTCGGCCGCTTGCGCCACGAAGAAGTTCGGTGACGAATAGTCGGAGTTGTCGACCTTGTTGCCCTGCGAACCGGAGGCCTTGTTCGACCAGATGAAGTAGTCCGTCAAGTGCAGGGCGAGCGAGTTGCCGTCGTCCTTCGACGCGGAGGAATAGATGCCGGGCAGGTGGTCGCCGTAGAACACCACGGTGATGGGCTTGTCAAGCTTGTCGAGTTCGTCGAGGAAGTCGGCGGTGGCCTCGTCCGTCAGGGAAGCGCCCTTCTGGTAGGTCTCGATGGATTCCTGCTCGTCCTCGCCCAACGGTTCGCCGGTGGTGGATTCCGCCTTGAAATCGTTGTTCTTGTACCATTCGTGGTACGGCATGTGGTTCTGCATGGTGATGACCTGCAGGAACTGGTTGGACTTGGTCTTGCGCACCTGTTCCAGCGTGCTCTTGTACGTCGCCTTGTCGGACACGTACGGCGATTCGTCGATTTTGTCCTGATGCGAGATGACGTCGGGGCCGGTCAACGTGTAGAAGTGCGAGAAGCCGAACTTCTTGTAATTGGTGGCACGGGAGTACATGGACGATTCGTACGGATGCAATCCGATGGAGTTCTTGGAGGAGCCCCACATCTGGTTGATGGTCGGCGTCCAATGCTCGCTCGGCACCAGCTGCTGGTACGGGCTGGTCAGCGAGGAATCGAAGTTCGCCATGGAAAGACCCGTCAATCCCATGTATTCCAGATTGGCGGTGCCGCCGCCGTATCCGGACGACAGCATCAGGCCGGACGTTGTGCTCTGCTTGATCTTGCGGATTTTCGGCATGGAGTCCTTGTTGACCTTCAGACCGGGAACGCGCGACGGGTCGGAGAAGGATTCGGACAGCACGTAGATCACCGTGCTGTCGGTCATGTTGGAGGAACGCTTGGCGTTGATCTTCTCCGCGGCCTTCTTGTACCGGGCCGCCACCTGCTTCATCGTGGATTCGCTGTAGTCGGAAGGCTTCTCCATGATGCTCGGATTGAGCTGCCTGGTGAACGCCACCAGCACGCCATTGCGTTGCGCGTCATACACGGAATCCCACATCGACGGCGTATCACCCAACGCGGATGAGAAGCTTTTCGCCCAGGAACCAACGGTGCTCACCTGCATCGAATACAACGTGAGGAACAGTCCCGGCACCAGAATCAGCAGCAGACGAGCCACGGCGTTGACCGAACGCGTCTGCCGGTCGGAGCCGCGGAAAAGCCTGCCGTGCCGTCCATCCAAACGGTTCAGGAACACGAACAGCACGACGAAGGCCGCGAACACGGCGACGGCCAGCAGAATGGTCCATTGCGCGCCGGACGGCATGAAGCTCATCAGATTGCCCGCGTCGGATTTCAGAAAGCTCAGGTCGCTCGGCAGAATCGCCTCGTATCGAATCGACACCTTGAAATGCTCGATGACCGCGACGATGAACGTCACCGCCAGAAACACCGGCGTCGCAACCCAGAAACGGTTGCACAGCATCAGCAGCATCAAATACAGCACGCCCCACAGCAGCAGGTTCAGCAGCGCGACGAAATTGAGGCTGGTCCACATCTTGCTGACGAAACCCCAACCGGTGAGCCACATGTTGTTCGACAGTTTGACGCGGGTGGTCGACTGGCTGACGCCGATCTGCAGGGCGGCCACGCCGATGGCGTCGAAGACCACGAACAGCACGCCGTACAGCCATCCGGGGAACGGCCCGCGTTCCTGCTTGTCCTTGCCCGCGGTCGGATCCACCGTTTCGATGTCCAGTTCCTCAATCGTCTCGTTCTTCACGGATTCGTTCGTCAAGCGCTTTCTCCACTCGTAACGCATCAGATTCCCTCGCCGACTTCCGCAGCGAAATACCAACGTCCTATTGTTGCGGCTGAATCTGACAAAACCCTGTGATGTTCTGTTTCGTCCACAGGTTCTTCCCGAAATCGCATCCGTCGAAGGTGTACTATACGGCGGTATGGCTTCCTCACGCCGCACATCTTCGGCGAATTATCTGTTTCTCGTCATCGGCACGCCGTTGACCGCCTTCCTCATCGCCGCATCGCAGGCGTTCGAGACGCACGGACTGCGCGTTCCGCTGGTGCGCATCGGCACCAGCGTCGCAGGACTGATGCTGCAGGCCGTCCCCTTCATGCTGCTCGGCGCAATGATGTCGGCGGCGGTCGCGACGCTCGTCACGGAGCCGTTCCTGGAGCGGCATCTGCCGCGCGCCACCATCGGCGGTTTCGCCGTGGCGCTGATAGCGGGATTGTGCATGCCCGTCTGCGATTGCATGGCGGTGCCGACGTTCGCGAATCTGCTGCGCAAAAGGCTGCCGGTTCCCTGCGCCGTCACGTTCCTCGTCGCGGTGCCGATCATGAATCCGATGGCGATATGGTCGACGTGGTACGCGTTTCCGAACGACCCGTGGATGGTGCTTCGCCGTGCGGGTCTCGGCGCGTTGATGGCGCTGCTCGTGGGCGTCACATTCGTCATCCGCCCCGCCCGCCAGAACCCGGCGCGTATCCGGCCCGTTTCCGGCGGGCATGCGGATAAGGATGTGCATGGCTGCGATGATTCATCCAGCTGTGCCGGCATGCACGGGCATGGTACGACGCAACGGGGATTCCGTCTGCGCCATTTTCTTCGTCACACCCACGATGATTTTCTCCGCATGATGCCGGTGCTGTTGTTCGGATCGGCGATCGCGTCGGTCATTCGCATCATGTTCGGCGACGCGCTCGATGCCGGCATCGCCGCAAGCCATCCGCTGATCGCCATCGCGGGAGCCATGGCGCTTGCGTTCCTCTGTTCGGTATGCTCCTCGTCCGACGCGGTGATCGCCTCGGGAATGTCGGGGATGCTGCCGGTCTCGGCGTTGCTGGCCTTTCTGACGTTCGGCCCGGTGCTTGACGTGAAGAACGCGATGATGCTGGGCATGGAATGCAAAGCCGGCTTCGCGCTTCGGCTCGCAGCCACCGTCACGGTCATCTGCGCGTCGCTCGCGTTCCTCGTCCATGTGATGTTCGGAATATGAGGCCCATCATGGCATTGTTCTCATCGATCGCATCCGCATTCACAGGGCGCCACGCCCATCCCGGCATCCGTCCGGCACGTCCCGCCACGGCCGATGTGGTGGAAGGCGGTTGTTTCGCGGCGTTGTCCGTGGCGATCGCACATGCCGTCGCAAGCGGCGCGTACACGTCGTTGGCCACGCCGCGGTCGAAACCATACCTCATCGCCACGGCGATTCTGCTGGGACTGATGGCGATCGCCGCGTGGCTCGGCGTCTTCCATACCGATGCGACCGACGCGGGGAAAAGCCCGCGGTGGCTGGTCGCGCTCATCATCCCCTCGCTGCTGGTCAGCGTGCCGTTCCATCAATCCTCGACGTCGGCCGGTTTCGACGCCTACGCCTCGGGACGGGCCATTCCCATCGCCAGAAACGTCTACTCCCCCAACGGCGTGAGGCATCTGCACGGCTTGGATGCGAAACACCGCACGATCACCATCGCCAACGATGAGTTCGGCGCGTGGTTCGAGCAGATCGATCACAATCCGCAACGATATGTCGGGTATCGGGTGCGCGTGACCGGTTTCGTGAGCCGTTCCAGAACCTATGGCCGTCATGAATTCCAAGTGGCGAGACAGTTTATGAGCTGCTGCATACTCGACATGACGCCGTTCGGATTCATGGCCTCGTCGGGAGGCAAGACGCCCGCGGAACACCAATGGGTCACGGTTGAGGCACGGCTGGAAAACGGCACCTACGGCACGTCAGGATACGAACGCCAAGGTCTGATGCTGCGCGTCGTCTCGCTGCACCAGACGAAGAACACACCGACCGGCTATTTCTATTGGCAGTGAGACGCCATCATCGCTCAACAGGCAATCAGCAGACGAAGAGCCCTCGGGAGCATCGAATACAAACCATGTCAACAACGTGAACGTAAATGGGTTTCGGGGCCATATCCG
>DKCF01000039.1:15995-16570 GCA_002451435.1 Bifidobacterium sp. UBA6881
CGGATATGGCCCCGAAACCCAAGGGCTGCGTTATGGAATCGCGGTCAGCCGCGACGCTTCAGCACGATGGTCGCACCCGCACCGGCGAGCATCACCATTGCCGCGATGGCGATGGCAACAATGTCGGAACCGGTCTTCGACAGCGTTCCGTCGCCGTTGCCCGCGCTGGAAGCCGTGGCGTTGCCGGACGTCTTGTTATTCGGCTGCGCGTTCGGCTTGTTCGACGGGCCGCTGGAAGAAGCCTCAGTGACGGAGGCCGTGGCCTGGCCCGGTTTGACGGAGACCACGTTGCCTTTGGAATCCAAGATGACCTTGGCACTGTAGACGGCGGCGAGGTCAATACGCGCCCACCCCTGCGAGGAGGCGTCGAGCGGATATCCGGAGTCGCCTTCGGTCATCGCCAGCACCTGCTTCTTCTGCGCGGTGGTGAGCGACTTGAAGGCGTCCACGTTGTCGAGCAGATTCACGGCGGCGTCGGGGACGACCGCGGCCTGTCCCTTCTCACCGGTCTGGGCGAATCCGTAGGTCATGCGCGCCTTGTACGCGTCGATGGCCGAGGCGCGGTCCGTGACCGG
>DKCF01000039.1:16630-17778 GCA_002451435.1 Bifidobacterium sp. UBA6881
TTGGTCGTCGTGGCGCCGGTCTTCGCGATGCACTTGTCGAGCGTGTCGCCGTTGCCGTCTGCCTTGCAGCGGTCGGTCAGGTAGCCGACAAGCTCGCTACGGGCCTGGGATGCCTCGTTCTTGACATTCTGGTTGCCGAGCGCGGTGGCGACGCCGTACTGGCCGGCGATGTGGCCGCCCAGAATATCGAGCGGATAATGCACGCCGAGCACGATGCGGTTGTTGCCCGCCTCGGACACGCGCGTCATGATCTCGGTGCCGAATTCCGGAAGGATGCTCGCCAAGCCGGCGCCCTGCGTGAACGCGAAGGTGGTGTGGCCCGACGGGAACGAACCGGAGGCCGCGAGGCCGTCATATTCGCCGTCGCTCTGGTAGGCCGGCGTCTTCGTGATGTTCAGGGTGGCCTTGAGCCCCTTGAGGTCGAGCGTCGTGCCGTTGTAGTTCACGCGGTCGACGTATGGGCGTGGGTGCGAATACGTGTTCTTGGCGGTGCCGGTGTTCGCGGATTCGTCCATGTCTTTGAGGTACCGGGAGGTCTTCGCCAGCTTGCCCTGGTCCATGCCTTCCTTGTAGTACTTGCCGATCACCGGCCCCAGCGCATCGTACAAGGTGAGCGTGGAATCCATTTTGGAGTCGCTGTAGGCGCGTGCCGTCTGGTCGTTCGCGGTGCCCGCGGTCTTCGCCGCGTCCTGGTTGATCTCCTCGGTCAGCTCGTCGTCATGCTGGAGCACGGACTTGCCTTCGTCGGTCACGCCGACGCCCGGCGTCCAGTACTTGCGGAAATCGGACAGCAGGTTGGTGACCGCGTCACCGGACGAGGAGACGACCTTCACGGAAGGCGCGCTGTTGCCGAAGGTGATGCCCAGAATCGTGGACTTGTCTTCGGAAAGCGTCACTTTGGCGCTGAACGCCTTGGCGAGGTTGATGCGCTGGTAGCCTTCCGAAGTGGAGTCCAGCGGGTAGCCGGAATCAATCTCGGAAGCCGCGAGAATCTGCTTGCGCTGGGCGTCGGTCAATGTCGGGAACGCGGTGATCAGCAGGTTGCCGGCATTGTCCGGAACCTTCGGAGCCTGTCCCTTTTGGCCGATCTGCTCGAATCCATAGGTCATGCGCGCGGTGTACGCGTCGATGGCCGAGGCACGGTCCGT
>DKCF01000039.1:17823-20670 GCA_002451435.1 Bifidobacterium sp. UBA6881
ATCCGTGAAGGAGTTCTTGTAGCCGTTCTTGTCGTTGGCTCCGGTATTCGCAACGCATGCGGCGACGGTGTCGCCCAGATTGGCGGCCTTGCACCTGGATGCGATGTAGTTCTCCAGTTCGTCGTGCGCGGGAAGCAGCACGTTCTGGCGGTAGTTCGCGTCGCTCCACAGTGCCGCGACGTCGGCGGATGCGGAGATGCGGCCGCCGATCACGTCAAGCGGGTAGTGCACGCCGAGCACCACGCGGTTGTTGCCCGCTTCGGAGGAGCGCGTCACCAGTTCCGTGCCGAGTTCAGGCAGCAGCGTCGCCAGTCCAAGGCCGCGGTTGTATGCCTTCGTGGTGTGGCCCGACGGGAATGCCTGCGACGGCTCGGACACGTCGGTGTAGTCGTCGCCGAAGTCGGTGCCGTTTTCGGTGAACATCGGGAAGCGCACGATATTGAGTTCGGCCTGCAGCCCCTTCAGATCATTGGCGCCGTTGAAGGTGCGGTCCCAACCCTCGTCGTTTTTCGAGGTGTACGGACGCGGATAGTTGAAATCGGTTTTCGCGGTGCCGGTGCCGACGAACTTCGAGAACGCGGTCTTGCTGGAATTGTCGAACACCAATGCGTTGGTCTTCGGCAGAGCGCCCGAGTCGAGGCCTTCCTTCACGAAGCCTGCGATGGTGCCGCCCAAGGCATCCGAGAATTCGCGGTACGCGTCGTTGTCGACGGCGTCGATGCCGGCGCGCTGCGCCTGGGTGTGCGTGCCGTCCGCCTTCACTCCATTCTTGTCATCCTGCGCGGCCTTGTTGTTGATGGCCACGACGGTGTCGTCGTTCTGATTGAGAACGCTCACTCCGGCATCGGTGACATTGCCGCGGAACGCCGAGCCCTGCGCCGTGTTGCTTGATGGATCCTGCGGGTTCTTGTTGTTCGGATCGGCGATCTTCTTCGGGGTCCACCACTGGTAGAACTCGCTCAGCAGCGACGTGATGTCCGGCGTGTTCGTCGGGAATGCGGTTGCGTCGGCCGCGGATGCGGTGACGCCGCCGGCGAGCGCGACCGCCGCCACCATGCCGGTGACGACGGTTGACAGCGCCGCGCGTTTGATTTGTTTCCTCATCTTCAATCGTCCACTTTCTCAATTGATGTTTGGACGATTCTTTTCTAACGCGGTTCAATCGCCGCCATCAGACAAAACGGCCAAATATCGTGTGCCGTTCATCCAACGTTCATCGATCGGCGCGTGTCGCTTCTTCCTCGATTCGGACATCGTGCATTCCGAACAACGCGTGCAGATCGGCGCGATGCGCGTCGGGATGGATGGTCGCATCGGAACCGGCGAGCGCCGCCAGCAGCTTGTATGCGCGGTGTGTCGCGGTATCGGCCAATGATGCGGCGTGCAGGGTCGTGGAATCGTCATCCATGCCGGGAAGCACCAGCACGTGGGCGGCTTCGCGAATCAACCTCGCCTGGACCACACCTGTGGAACGTGGTTCCACAATCGCATCGTCCTCATCATGCCCGGCCAGAACAAGCGGTTGGTCATCGAAACTGCGGGCTTCGAAACCATCGATCCGCGTGGCGTTGGCCACAGTGACGTCCACATAGCTCCACGGCAATTCGCCCAATGCCGCCGATTCGGCGAGATACTGGGCGACCGCGGTGCCTTCCACGCCGATGGGCAGCACGGCGAGCACGCAATCGGCCGAGCCGACATCCTTCATCGCCACGGCAAGGTCATGCTTGACCGAACAGGTCAGGCAGCAGTCGTCCATGCGAAAGGACTCGCAGTCCCCGTCCATCAGGTCACCGAAGCTGGCCGGACGGCGAATGGTGCGCGTGACCGCGATGCCGGATTCAGCGTCGTCATCGGCGGTGACGTCGTAGGAGATGGTGTAGGTCGACGGGCAGGAATCCGCCAATGAGAACGACACCGAATCCAAGGCGAGGCGTTCCACTCCCGTCAACAGCACCACATTGCCATGGGACCGTTCGGCGCCGTTCCGCGAAAACAGTTTTTCCAGCTCGTCGAAATCGTGGACCTCCCCCGATTCGTCACCTTCGGCGTTTCTCCATGATTCCAAGGATGGATGGGTCATTGCGTCTCCTTATTTTCATTCCCGACTTGACGATAATGATTCTCAATATCTATAGTTAGACCCATGACCAAACATTGTCAAATTCTGGGAACCCGCGCCGGCTACGGCAACAGCGTCTCCCACTCGCACAGGAAAACCCGTCGCCGCTTCGAGCCGAACCTGCAGAAGAAGCGTTATTACGTTCCTTCTCTGGGACGCGCCATCACCCTCACGGTGACGCCGCGAGGCATGAAGACCATCGACCGCATCGGCATCGACTCCGCGGTCGCACGTCTTATCGCCGCCGGGGAGATCAAGGCCTGATTGCGGAAACCGTATCAGACAGAAGAAAGGACCTTCCATGTCGAAATCCAATGACATCCGACCGGTGATCACGCTGCGCTCCACCGCAGGCACGGGATCGACGTACACCACCACCAAAAATCGTCGAAACACGCCCGACCGTCTGGAACTGCTCAAGTTCGACCCGGTGTTGAAAAAACGCGTGATTTTCAAGGAGACTCGCTGACATGGCAAAAACCAGCAAGATCATCAAACAGCGCCAGCGCGAACTCACCGTGGCGAAATACGCGGAACGCAGAATGAAATACAAGAAGGATTCCGTCAATCCGCACCTCACCCAGGAGCAGCGCGATGAAGCCATGCGCAAGCTGCATGCGCTGCCCCGCGACGCCAGCCCGACCAGACTGCGCAACCGCGACGCCATCGACGGCAGGCCGCGTGGATATGTCGGCAAGTTCGGCCTCTCCCGCATCAACATGCGC
>DKCF01000039.1:20779-21265 GCA_002451435.1 Bifidobacterium sp. UBA6881
CACAACATTCATCGAAGGAAACGACACAATGCAGAAAGACATTCACCCGCCATACGGTCCGGTGGTGTTCAAGGACCAGTCCACCGGAACCATGTTCCTGACGCGTTCGACGCTGGTGGCCAAGGCCGACAGGCTCCCCACCATCGAATGGGAGGACGGCAACACGTACCCGCTGTACACCGTGGACGTCACCAGCTACTCACACCCGTTCTACACCGGCAAATCCGTGGTGCTCGACGCCGCGGGCCAGGTGCAGAAGTTCAACCAACGCTACGGCAGAAAGGACAAGTGACATGAAGGTCAAGGCTTCCATCCGCTCCCTGCTGCGCAAGGACGGATCCATGGTCGTGCGCCGTCGCGGCCACCTATACGTCATCAACAAGAAGAATCCACGCTGGAAAGCGAGGCAAGGCTGATGGCGCTTCCCAAAACAAGGACTTCCCGAGCGAACACCCATTCACGCCGTTCCAACTGGAAGGCGAAGCC
>DKCF01000039.1:21362-21639 GCA_002451435.1 Bifidobacterium sp. UBA6881
GGGTATGTGGACGTCGACAAACTCTGACGTCCATGTGATTATCTGTGGCGCATCAGCATCGATGCGTCGCTCACTCCGGAACGCAGTCACCGTCGTTCCGGAGCGGAGGGTCTGGCCCGTACTTGCACCGCGGGTCGAACGGTTGAGATAAAGGGGGTCGTTCCATTTCATCTGGAACGACCCCACCGTAACGAGCCATACACCGAAGTAAACCCTCGCAAACGAAGACAATGGTAGAAAGAGAAGAGCATGACTGATCCGAACATCAGCCGTACCC
>DKCF01000039.1:21843-22684 GCA_002451435.1 Bifidobacterium sp. UBA6881
ACCAGCAGGTCTCCGACTCCTGCAGCACGACATTCGACGTCGTGGCATCCGTGAACCAGTGGGGATCGCTCGCCCAGGAGCTCGGCGGCTCTTGCGTCAAGGTGACGTCCCTGATCAATTCCACGTCAGTGGAACCGCACGATTACGAACCCACGACGTCCGACATGGCCAAGCTCACCAAGGCCGACATCGTGGTGCTCAACGGCGCCGGATATGACGGCTGGGCCGAAAAGGCACAGTTCGACAAGAGCAAGCAGACCATCGTGAACGTCGGTGACATCATGGGCATCACCGCGACGGAGGAACATTCCCACGAGCACTCCGACGGCGAATCCGGCCACCATCACCACCACGGCAGCACCAACCCGCATCTGTGGTTCAGCCCGGAAGCCGTGCTGAAGGCCGCCAGCGCCATCACCGAAGCCTATGAGGACAAAGCCGGCGAGAACTCCGACACCGCACAGACCGCGCAGCGTCATTTCAATGATTGGAACGGCGACTACGCCGATTTCGTGGCGCTGATCAACAAGGCACGAGCCAAGGGCATCCAGCGTCGTTACGTCGCGACCGAATCCATCATCAGCTATCTGCTTGATTACGCCGGTTCAATCGATATGACGCCCGAAACCTACACGAATGCGATGAACAGCGATTCCGAGCCATCCGCCGCCGACCTGAAGGACGCCATCGACACCGTCTCCGGTTCCGATGTGGATCTGCTGGTGGTCAACCCGCAGGAAATGGACGGCTTCGCCAAGAAGCTCAACGAGGCCGCGCTCTCCTCCCACAAGACCATCGTCTCGGCAACCGAACAGCTGCCCGAGAACCAGAAGACCCTGCT
>DKCF01000042.1:0-9538 GCA_002451435.1 Bifidobacterium sp. UBA6881
GATTATGCAGCCCGCTGAGCAAAGTACGCGGAGAATATTCACGAATCCGGCCGGTCCCACAAAGGACGCGCGGCCGGAAACCATTGTCAAGGGATTCTTCGACGCCATGCCGGCCGGCGTGCAGAGCGACGGTTTCGAAACCGCCCGCCGGTTCCTTACCGGTTCGGCCTCGAAATGGTGGAACGCGGATGCGAAGACGCTGGTGTATTCGAACGTGCCGCAGATCGTTCGCAAGGCCAGTTCGGTCGGCTCGACGACGAACGACAAGATCACGGTATCGGTTCGTCTGCAGGTCCAGGGCGAGCTGGATTCCCATGGCGTGTACACCGCGCTTTCGGAAGGGCCTGAGACCTATGATTTCATCCTTTCCAAAGAACAGGGGCAGTGGCGCATCGGCACGCTGCCATCCGGCGTGATGGTCAGCGCCGATGATTTCGAGCAGGTGTACCGTCAGGTCTCGTTGTACCGACTGGGAACGTCGCGCAAGGAACTGATTCCCGACGTGCGCTGGCTGTGCTGGCGCGATTGGCGTTCGCGCGCGGTGAAGGAGCTCCTTGCCGGCGGCGCGGAATGGCTGCGCGACGCCGTGTACGACACGAACACGGAACAGGTGGCCTTGCGTCCGAATGGCGTGACGGTCCATGATTCGACGATCGAGATACGGCTTTCCTCCGCAATGCATCGGATGACCGACGCGGAGCGCGCGGTATTGGTCCGGCAATTGCGGCTGTCGCTGGGCGACGGCAACACGGAGACGGATATCGAGGTGCGGTCCGATGGACAGGAGTATTCGCAGGCCGATGACGGATTGTCGTTGAGCGCGTCGACGACGACGGAGCCCATGTACACGCTGAGCGCCGGCAACATCGTGTCATTGGAATCATCCAACGCGGTGCGCGTGGCCCAGACGAAAATCGACGATGCCGAAGGATTCGTCTTCTCATCCAAAGGCGGCGCCGTGCTCGGCCATGATGGGCGCGTGAAGCGCATCGGAACGGACGGAACCCTGCAGGGCACCATGTTCTCCGGGCATGCGATGCGCGCCATATGCAAGGGAAGGGGAGGAGAGATCTGGGCCGTTGACGGTTCGACGGGGAAGGTCCTCGTCGATGACGGCGGCAAGGAACGTGCCTTCACGATCCCCGGGCTCGATGACGGGCAGCATGTGCGCGCGATCGGCGTGTCTCCGGAAGGCGACCGTCTCGCGTTCTCGGTGGATTCCGACGGCCACGCGCAATCCGGAATGGGCATCATCGGAATCAGGCGTGGCTCGAATGGCGAGGCGGAATCGTTGGCATCGTCGTTCCTGCGGATGTCGAGCCAATCCGGAGTGACCATGATGACCTTCTACAATGACGTGACCTTCGTCTACGCCACGCAATACGGACAGAACGGCCGTGCGCAGATCGCACGCCGCCAGCTCGTGCCCGGACCCGAGGCGAGCCAGGGGCTTCCCGACGGTGGCGCCGTCGCGATGGCCACGGGCGAGGTCAACATGTATCGGCGCCTCACCGTGCTCGACCATCTGGGCGTGGCCAGAACCGTCGATGGTTCGCTGGAAGGCTCATGGTCGATCGCCGATTCGCAGGTCACGGCATTGTCCGCGCAGTAGGCATCGAGTTGTTACCGAAAAGTTATCGCATGAGGTTGAGCGTCGGCGGATTCGCGACGATACTGGAACCACTGATGGCGATGAAGCCCATCGAAACAGCAACGACTCGAGGAGGAGTTTCATGAAGAATTGGAAGAAGGCCATCGCGGTATGCGCTTCCGCCGCGGCTCTGGTCAGCATGGCGGCATGCGGCGGCTCGAACAGCAGCTCGGGATCCGACAGCGGCAAGAAGACCATCGGCTTCGTGGCGGTCGGTCCGGAAGGCGGCTTCCGTACCGCCAACGAGAACGATTTGAAGAAGGCGTTCAAGGCGGCCGGATTCAACCTGGTGTATTCCCCGACGCAGAACAATGACCAGCAAAAGCAGATCCAGGCGTTCAACAAGTTCGTCAACGATGAAGTCGACGCGATCGTGCTGTCCGCCACCAACGATTCCGGTTGGGACGACTGCCTGGAGAACGCGGCCGAGGCCGAGATCCCGGTCTTCACCGTCGACCGCAACATCAGCATCAAGAGCGCGGCGGCCAAGAAGGCCGTCGTGTCCCACATCGGACCGTCCAACGTCTGGGCCGGCGAGCAGGCGGCTGAATTCGTCAACAAGAACTTCCCGGACGGCGCCAACGGCTTCATCCTGGAAGGCCCGGCAGGCCTGTCCGTCGTGACCGATCGTGGACAGGGCTGGAAGAACAAGGCCGCAAGCAACATCAAGGTGCTCGAGTCCCAGTCCGCGAACTGGTCCACCGATGAGGCCAAGACCGTGACCGCCGGTCTGCTCGACAAGTACAAGTCCGACAACCCGCAGTTCATCTTCGCCCAGAACGACGAGATGGGCCTCGGCGCGGCACAGGCCGTGGACGCCGCCGGACTCAAGGGCAAGGTCAAGATCATCACCATCGACGGCACCAAGGCCGCGCTGCAGTCCCTCGTCGACGGCGACCTCTCCTACGTCATCGAATACAACCCGATCTTCGGCGAGGAGACCGCCAACGCGGTCAAGGACTACCTGAACGGCAAGTCCGTCAAGAAGGACATCGAGATCGAATCCAAGACCTTCGACGCCAAGAGCGCCAAGGAGGCGTTGGACGCCGGAACCCGCGCGTACTGATCGCGATGGGTGACGGTACCGAATCCCACTTCCTCTCATAACCCCATGAACGGTGCGTCGCGCATGATGACGCACCGTTCGCTACATCTTGGGCAAATATCACAAAACGATAACATTTTTCGTAAGGCGAAGACATGGTAGACAAGAAACCAATCGTCGTGATGAAGGGCATCACGATCGAATTCCCGGGCGTCAAAGCCCTGGACGGCGTCGATCTGCGTCTGTTCCCCGGTGAGGTCCACGCCCTTATGGGCGAGAACGGCGCCGGCAAATCGACGATGATCAAAGCCCTCACCGGCGTGTACAAGATCAATGCGGGCTCCATCGAGGTGGATGGCAAGCCGCAGACCTTCACCGGCACCGGTGACGCGCAGAACGCGGGCGTCGCCACGGTGTACCAGGAAGTCAACCTGTGCACCAACCTGAGCATCGGCGAAAACGTCATGCTGGGTCATGAGGTGCGTGGACCGCTGGGCATCAACTGGAAGAAGACCTATGAGAAATCCAGGAAGTTCCTCGCGCAGATGGGCCTGGAGCATCTCGACCCAAGGGCCCCGCTGAGTTCGATCTCCATCGCCATGCAGCAGTTGGTGGCCATCGCCCGCGCCATGGTGATCGACGCCAAGGTGCTGATCCTCGACGAGCCGACCTCATCGCTGGACGCCAACGAAGTGCAGGACCTGTTCAAGATCATGCGCAAGATCCGCGATTCGGGCGTGGCCATCCTGTTCGTCTCCCACTTCCTCGACCAGATCTACGAGATCACCGACCGTCTGACCATCCTGCGTAACGGCAAGTTCATCAAGGAGGTCATGACCAAGGACACTCCTCGCGACGAGCTCATCGGCATGATGATCGGCAAGAGCGCCGCGGAACTGAGCCAGATCGGCGCCAAGAAGGAGCACAAGGACGTTTCCGGAGAACAGCCCATCGTCTCCGTCAGGCAGCTGGGGCTCAAAGGCACCATCAATCCCACCGACCTGGACGTCTACCCCGGGCAGGTCGTCGGCTTCGCCGGACTGCTGGGCTCCGGACGAACCGAACTCGGCCGTCTGCTGTACGGTGCGGACAAGCCGGATTCCGGCACATACAAGCTCAAGGGCAAGAAGACCAGCATCTCCGATCCATACACGGCGTTGTGCAACAAGATCGCGTACTCCACCGAAAACCGCCGAGATGAAGGCATCATCGGCGATCTGACGGTGCGTGAGAACATCCTGATCGCATTGCAGGCGACGCGCGGCATGTTCAAGCCGATTCCCAAGAAGGAAGCCGACGAGATCGTCGACAAGTACATGAAGGAGCTCAACGTCCGGCCGAACGATCCGAACAAGCTCATCAAGAACCTGTCCGGTGGCAACCAGCAGAAGGTGCTGATCGCACGCTGGCTGGCGACGCATCCAGATCTGCTCATCCTGGACGAACCGACGCGAGGCATCGATATCGGCGCCAAGGCCGAAATCCAGCAGGTCGTGCTCGATCTGGCCGAACAGGGCATGGGCGTCGTCTTCATCTCGTCCGAAATGGAAGAGGTGGTCAGGCTCTCCGATGACATCGAAGTGCTGAAGGACCGCCATAAGATCGCCGAACTCGTCAATGACGACACCGTCTCCCAGGAGACCATCGTCCAAACCATCGCAAACACGAACGTCAATGCGGGAAAGGAGGCATGATGACCGACAAGAAGGCAAAGCAGGAAAACGGCTCCGTCGTCAAGAAACTGCTCTCATCGAATCTCACGTGGTCCGTGGTCGCGCTGATCGTGCTCATCATCATCTGCACCATCTCCGACCATCAGTTCCTCTCCCTGAGCTGGAACAAGAACACCGGCGGACTCGCGGGCCCGCTGATCACCATGCTGCAGGAATCGGCGCGATACCTCATGATCGCCACGGGCATGACGTTGGTGATCTCCACCGCCGGCATTGACCTGTCCGTCGGCTCCGTGATGGCCGTCGCGGGTGCCGCGGCCATGCAGATGCTGACGTCGGGCGTCAACGTCTGGGCCGCCATCTTCCTGTCGCTGCTCATCGGCCTCGGCGTCGGCTGCATCAACGGCGCGCTGGTCTCCATCCTCGGATTGCAGCCGTTCATCACCACATTGATCATGATGCTCGCGGGCCGTGGCCTCGCCAAGGTGATCACCTCCGGCCAGAACACCGACGCCAGCGCCGTCGCGGGCGGCGCGCCGCTCAAGTGGATGGCGAACGGCTTCATCCTCGGCATCCCGGCCAACTTCGTCATCGCGCTGATCATCGTGGCCCTTGTGGGCGTGCTGTGCCGCAAGACCGCCATGGGCATGATGATCGAATCCGTGGGCATCAACCCCGAGGCATCCCGCATGACCGGCATCAAGCCGAAGAAGATCCTCTTCCTCGTCTATGCGGTATCCGGCCTCCTGGCCGCCGTCGCCGGCCTGTTCGCCACCGCGTCCGTGATGCGAGTCGATGTGGTCAAGACCGGTCAGGATCTGGAAATGTACGCCATCCTCGCGGTCGTCATCGGCGGAACCTCGCTGCTCGGCGGCAAGTTCTCCCTGGCGGGCAGCGCCCTGGGCGCCGTGATCATCGCCATGATCCGCAAGACCATCATCACCCTCGGCATCGATTCCGCGGCCACCCCGGCGTTCTTCGCCGTCGTGGTGATCGTCATCTGCGTGATGCAGGCTCCGAAGATTCACAACCTCAGTGCGGAAATGAAACGCAAACGCGCACTCAAGGCACAGACTAAGGCGGTGGCAGCATGACTTCTGCAGCAGCTACTCAGGTCAAGAAGAAGACCATGAAAACAAGTGGGCGCCGTATTAACGCCCAGATGATTCCGACCATCGCGGCAGTGGTGATCTTCATCCTGATGATCATCATGGGCCAGGCGCTGTTCGGCACCTACCTGCGACTCGGATTCGTCTCATCGCTGTTCATCGACCACGCGTATCTGATCATACTGGCCGTCGCCATGACGCTGCCGGTACTGACGGGCGGCATCGATCTGTCGGTCGGCGCCATCGTTGCCATCACCGCGGTGATCGGCGTCAAAATGACGAACGCCGGCATCGCGGCCCCCATCGCGATGATCGCCATGATCCTCATCGGCGTGGTGTTCGGCCTGCTGACGGGCGTGCTCATCGAGGAATTCAACATGCAGCCGTTCATCGCCTCCCTGGCATCGATGTTCCTGGCGCGAGGCATCGCGTCCATCATCTCCACGGAGGCGCAGACCTTCCCCGAGAACAACAACTTCGACTTCATCTCGGAGAAGATCACCATCATCGACAACCCGAAGATCTCCCATGACCTGTACATCAACGTGGGCGTGATCATCGCGGCTCTCGTGGTCGTCTTCGGCTACATCCTGCTGCATCACACCCGCACGGGACGCACCATCTACGCGATCGGCGGCTCCCGTTCCTCCGCGGAGCTCATGGGCCTTCCGGTCAAGCGCACCCAGTACGTCATCTACCTGACCTCCGCCACGCTGGCCGCCATCGCGTCCATCGTGTACACGGCGAACATCCGCTCGGCCATCAACACCGTCGGCGTCGGCTGGGAGCTCGACGCGGTCGCATCGGTCGTCATCGGCGGCACGATCGTCACCGGCGGCTTCGGCTACGTGCTCGGCTCCGTCATCGGCGCGCTGGTCCGTTCCACCATCGATCCGTTGACCTCCGACTTCGGCGTCCCCGCCGAATGGACCACCATCGTGGTCGGTCTGATGATCCTGATCTTCGTGGTGCTGCAGCGTGCGGTCACCGCGGTCAACAAGAAAGAATAGGAGGGTGCGCATAGGCAAAGTCCTCATGATTGGTTTCTGATTCCCTTCCGATATGGGCCGGTTCGCCTCGCATGGCGCGCCGGCCCACGTCGTTGCGCAGACGGTGGAAATTCCGAAGCGGGCCAGGGCATCCGCTAGACTGCACACAGGAGATTGGCATTTGTTTGTGAATGAGTATCGGTACGCCAATCGCGGCGTCGCACATGGCCGCAGGAAAAGTGCGCAAGACAAGGAATCATGAAAGAACGCAAAACAACGCTCGACAACACGAATCAAGAAAACGAAGCACATGATATCGCCGTCTCGTCCGCGGAACGGGACGAACGCATTCCAGGGAAACTCATCGGGGCGATCGTGGCGGTGGGCTCCCTCGCATTCATCGGCATCCTCACCGAAACGGTGATGACGGTCCTCTTCCCCGAACTGATGAAGGAATTCGGCGTCGGCACCTCCACCGTGCAGTGGATCACCACCATCTATCTGCTGGTCGTCGCCTCCACCATGCCGCTCTCTTCGTATCTCAACCGTAAATTCGAGCATCGCACGCTGTTCCTCGCCGCGGTGGCGCTCGCCGTGCTGGGCTCGCTGATCATGATCTTCGGCCATGCCTTCCCGGTGATTCTCGTTGCCCGCGTGGTGCAGGGCATCGGTTCCGGCGTCGCCACGCCGCTGATGATCAACATCATCCTCGAACAGTCTCCGCGGAGCAAGGTCGGACGGCTGATGGGCGTGGGGTCCCTGGTCATCACGGTCGCCCCCGCGATCGGCCCGACCGTCGGCGGCGCCGTCTCCAGCATCCTCCCATGGCGTGCGATCTTCGTCATCGTCATTCCGATCATCCTGCTGGTCTCCCTGCCGGTCGGCCTCAAATGCGTCGAGCAGCACCGTCCAACGGAGGAGGCGCATCTCAACCCATTGCAGTTCGTCGCCATCGTATTGGCGCTATGCGGTCTGGTGATGTTCCTGAACCAGGCGGGTGTGGCGGTCGGTTCCGCGGTCTCCGGCGGCGATGCCGCCCTGTCCGCAGTGTTCGCCGTCATCAGCCTGGCCGTGGGTCTGGCGTCGCTGCTGTTCTTCGCCTGGTCGTCGAGGCGTTCGTTCTCCCCGCTGATTCGTCTGGGATGGCTGCACGATCCGATGGTGCTGCTGCATTTGATCGCATACGCTTTGCTCCCCATCGTCGGCATCGGCTTCGGATATGTGATCACCAATGTGGCGCAGCTCGCGTTGGGCACGAATGCGTTCCTTGCCGGCGCATTGGTGTTGCCCGGCGCGCTGATCGGCGCTTTCTTCGCCCCCATCGGCGGGACCCTGTACGACCGGTTCGGCCCGGTGCGCCCGATTCTCGGCGCGTTCTTCGCGGCCATCTGCGGTCCGATTCTGCTGGCCGTGTTCGCCATGCATCTGACCCCGGCGCTGCTCGCCGGATTCTATTTCATCTTCGGTTTCGGATACGCGCTGGGCTTCTCCAACATCATGACCAACGCGTTGCGCAACATCGCGCCTGAGTTCACTCCCGACGGCAACGCCGTGTTCAACACCTGCCTGCAGTTCGGCGGGGCGGCAGGTACCGCGCTGTTCTCGACGATTCTGTCTGTGGCGCAGGCGGGAGCCGGAAAAGAAGGAAGCGAGGCGTTCCGCCATGCCACGGCGATGGGCGGTGAATGGACATTCGCCACGATGACCGTCATCGTGGCCGTCGCCATCTGCTGCCTTATCGCGGCATTCCGCATCGGCGCGCGGCGCCACGCGTGAACTCCCCTGTAAGCGCAATCCAGTCACCCGTCGCTTCGAAGCGGTAGGCTGGGAAACTATAGAAAATACTGGAAAAGGAGACAAGGTGAGCAATCTTAGTGCACCCCTGCCCGTCATGGCCGGCGAGGACGTGCCGGCGGGTCCTGCCGATCCGATTTTCAGCCGTCTGCTGAAGGACCGCATCATCTGGATGGGCGAAGAGGTCAAGGACGAGATGGCCAATCGCATTTGCGCGCAGATGTTGATGCTGGCCGCCGAAGATCCCAAGAAGGACATCTGGCTGTACATCAATTCGCCGGGTGGCTCGATTACCGCCGGCATGGCCATCTACGACACCATGCAGCTGATCGAGCCTGATGTGGCGACCGTCGGCCTGGGCATGTGTGCCTCCATGGGCCAGTTCCTGTTGAGCTCCGGCACGAAGGGCAAGAGGTTCCTGACCTCCCATGCCCGTGTGCTCATGCACCAGCCGTCGGGCGGCATCGGCGGCACCGCCACCGACGTGCGCATCAACGCCGAGCTGATCATGGACATGAAGAAGACCATGAGCGAATTGACCGCGGAACAGACCGGCCACACCGTCGAGGAGATTTACCGCGACAACGAGTACGACCACTGGTTCACCGCTCAGGAGGCCTTGGAATACGGTTTCGTAGACAAGCTGGTCTCCACGCACGATACGATGAACGCCACCAAGGGGGAGTGATCATGGCAAGCGAAGAAGCACAATTCGTAGCCCGCGCGGAGCGTCTCGCCGGACCGTCCGGCGTGGTCGGCTTCCAGACGGCCGAGGCGCGCAAGGCCGCCTTCGCGCCGCAGAACCGCTATGTTCTGCCGCAGTTCGAGGAGAAGACGCCATACGGTTACAAGAGGCAGGACCCGTACACCCGTCTGTTCGAGGACCGCATCATCTTCATGGGCGTGCAGGTGGATGACACCTCCGCCGACGACATCATGGCCCAGCTGCTCGTGCTGGAAAGCCAGGATCCGAACCGCGACGTGATGATGTACATCAATTCGCCGGGTGGCTCCATGACCGCCATGACCGCCATCTACGACACCATGCAGTACATCAAACCGGACGTGCAGACCGTATGCCTCGGACAGGCCGCTTCCGCGGCGGCGATTCTGCTGGCCGCGGGCGCCAAGGGCAAGCGTCTCATGCTGCCGAACGCCCGTGTGCTCATCCACCAGCCGGCCATCGACCAGGGCTTCGGCAAGGCCACGGAGATCGAGATCCAGGCCAAGGAGATGCTGCGCATGCGCGAATGGCTGGAGAACACCTTGGCCAAGCA
>DKCF01000042.1:9564-19123 GCA_002451435.1 Bifidobacterium sp. UBA6881
AAGATCCGCAAGGACATCGAGGTCGACACCTTCCTGACCGCTCAGGAGGCCAAGGAATACGGCATCGTCGACGAGGTGCTCGAACACCGCGCCTGACGCTTTGGCTCCGTATGCGTTCCATACCTCTGCCGCACGTCGGCAGGGGTATGGCCGTTTATACGGGTATGGTTGTTGGTACGGCAAACCACGGAAGGAGCGCATATGGGGCGCGTGATCAGCTATAACGACGCGGTGCCGAGATGCACGTTCTGCGGCAAGACGGAGAACCAGGTGCGCAAGCTCGTCACCGGTTCCGGCGCCGCCATCTGCGACGAATGCATCGAACTGTGCGTCGACATCATCTCCGAGGAGCGCGTCAAGGATGCGCAGGCCAGTACGATGCAGTTGCCGAAACCCATGCAGATCAGCGCGTATCTCGACAACTACGTGATCGGGCAGGAGGCCGCCAAGCGCACGCTTGCCGTCGCGGTGTACAACCATTACAAGCGCGTCAACATGGAGATGCGTGAGAACGTCGGACTCAGGGCGTCCGATGCGAAGAGGCCGAGGGGCGCGTCCGAGCGCGCGCATGACGATCCACTCGCCGATGTCACCGTGGCGAAATCGAACATCCTGCTGCTCGGGCCCACGGGCGTGGGCAAAACCTATCTCGCGCAGACGCTGGCGAAGGTGATGAACGTGCCGTTCGTCATCGTCGACGCCACGACGCTGACCGAGGCCGGATATGTGGGCGATGATGTCGAAACCGTGCTGCAGCGCCTCATCCAGGCCGCGGATGGTGATGTGTCGCGTGCGCAGCAAGGCATCATATACATCGATGAGATCGACAAGATCGCCCGTAAAAGCGGAGAAAACACGTCGATCACCCGTGATGTGTCCGGCGAGGGCGTCCAGCAGGCGTTGCTGAAGATCTTGGAGGGAACGGTCGCGTCCGTGCCGGTGGAGGGCGGCCGCAAGCACCGCGACTTGGAGACGGTGCAGATCGACACCCGCGACATCCTGTTCATCTGCGGCGGCGCGTTCGTCGGCCTTGACGACATCGTCGCGCAGCGGCTTGGAACCAGGGAAAGTGGTTTCGGCGCGTCATGGCATGACCATGAGGTGCCGAAGAGGGAGTTGCTGCATCGGGTCTGCGCCGATGACCTGTCCGATTTCGGTCTGTTGCCGGAATTCATCGGACGTCTGCCGGTGGTGAGCGTCTTGGAGGAACTCACCGAAGACGATCTGACGAGGATTCTGACCGAACCCGAGAACTCGCTGGTGAGGCAATACCAGAAGCTGTTCGCCATCGACGGCGTGACGCTCACCTTTACCGAAGGCGCGATCCGCCAGATCGCGGCCACGTCGATACGACGCGGCACCGGTGCGCGCGGACTGCGTTCCATCATCGAAAAAACGTTGGAGGACACGATGTACCAGTTGCCCAGCATGCCGGGAGCCTCCGAGGTGGTTGTGGACGAGGCCGCGGTGAACGGCACCGGCACGCCGAAAATACTGAAGGTCACCACGCAGGAGATACCGCTGCGACGGCTCGCATAACCTTGGTATATGGCGCGGCACGCCGAGATTTTGTTTTTTTGGCGTTTGGGTGTATCTTATTCGAGTTGCCGAAAACAAGGCAATGTTGCGCGAGTAGCCCAGCGGATTAGAGCAGCTGACTACGGATCAGCAGGTCGCAGGTTCGAATCCTGTCTCGCGCACGAGCCACCGGTCATCGGGTGGCGTAAAGAAATGTGATGGCGTTGCGCGAGTAGCCCAGCGGATTAGAGCAGCTGACTACGGATCAGCAGGTCGCAGGTTCGAATCCTGTCTCGCGCACATGAACCTCCTTCGCGAATGCGGAGGAGGCTTTCTGTTTTTCAGGGCTTTGGATGCTCCATGCCGTTACGCGGACGGTCAAGTCCATCGTGAATCCGTACCAAAGCCAAGACCCTCCGATACACTGGATAGGGCGATTACACCAACGCGACCATCGATGGTCGCAGAACAAGGAGCATGATGACCGCATCGAAGAGGGGAACCTGGGCAACCATTCGGCGCATAGCCGCGTCCGACCGCATATCCGGCCTGATCATGCTCGGGTTCGCTTTGGCCGGTCTGTTGCTCGCCAATCTTCCTTTCACCGCGCATGCCTTCGAACAGTTGGAAAATTTCCGCATCGCCATACCCCATACCAATATCGACATGGGACTCGGCCATTGGGTGCAGGATGGCCTGCTTACGCTCTTCTTCCTGACGGTGGGTCTGGAACTGAAACAGGAACTCACCACGGGTTCGTTGTCGAATCCCAAAGCGGCCGCGGTTCCCATGCTATGCGCGGTGGGTGGCATGCTGGTGCCTCCGGTGCTGTTCATCGCGGTGCTTGGTCTGTTCCAGGCTGCGGGGTCGGGGAACTTGGTCATCGCCTCAGGCGCGACGTTCCCCTTCGCGCAGATGTCGCATGGCTGGGCGGTGCCCACGGCGACCGACATCGCGTTCTCATTGGCCGTGCTCGCGTTGTTCGCCAAGGCGTTGCCCGGCTCCATCCGCGCGTTCCTGATGACTCTGGCCACGGTGGACGATCTGCTGGCCATCATCCTGATCGCCGTGTTCTTCTCATCGGTGAACGCGTGGTACTGGTTCATCGGCATCGCGGTGTGCGCCGCGGCATGGTATTTTCTGGTGCGCATGCGCAAGGTGCCTTGGCTTGCCGTCGCCATCGTGGGCATCCTTGCCTGGGTGATGATGTTCGAGGCCGGCATCCACCCAACCTTGGCCGGCGTGCTCGTTGGGTTGCTCACTCCGGCACATGAACGCTTCGGGGAGAAAACGCCCCGGGCCGAACGTTACGCCGACAAGCTTCAGCCGTTCTCCGCATTGCTGGCGTTGCCGATTTTCGCGCTGTTCGCCACCGGAGTGCATTTCGAGTCGTTGACGCTCGCGTTGTTCGTTTCGCCCGTGGTCGTGGCGGTGATGGTCGCTCTGGTGGTCGGCAAGCCATTGGGCATCATGGCCACGGCATGGTTGTCGACGCATGTGGGCGGATTGAGCATGGCCAAAGGACTGCGCGTACGCGACATGTTCCCTGCGGCGTGCGCCTGCGGCATCGGTTTCACCGTATCGTTCCTGATCGCCTCGCTGGCCTATGAGAACGCCGAACTGTCGGCGGAGGCGCGCTTTGGCGTGCTGGTCGGCTCGCTGGTCGCCGCGATGGTGTCCGGTCTGCTGCTCAGCCGTCAATCCAAGCGGTTCGAAGAGACCAAACAGGCCGAGCGGCATGTGGACCGGAGTATGCGTGACGATCTTTCCGAGGAGACCGAGACGATGTTGGAAGACGGCACCATCGCGATCAGCCAGAGCCTTGGCACACGGCCCCGCCAAGACAAGCCGTCGAGGTGACGACGAAGGCGCCGATGCGCCGGTCGCCGTGGTGATGGCGGGCGATGATCGCGTATTGCGTCGTATATGGCCTATAGGAACTTACATATGGAAAATGCCACGCAGGTCATGCGTGGCATTTTCCATATGCGACGAAACGGACGTCATCGTTTGACGGCAAGCAACAGTCCCGTTCCCGTCGGCGTGAGCGCGGTGGTGAACCGCTCGTCGGATTCGACGGTTTCGAGCAGCTCGCGCATGGCGATGGATTTCTCGTCACGATTCGCCGGATTGAGCACCCCACCGGAGGAAGCCGCGGAATCGAAAGCAAGAACATCGGTGAAGACGATCACGCCATGCCGCCTGAGCAGACGCGGAGCCTGCTCGAATGTGGCGGCGTAGTTCTCCGCGTCGCCGGCGACGACGATCAGATCGTAGTTCGCCGCATTCAGACGGGGCAGGAACACTCCGGCGGATGCGTTGACGGCGCGCAACGTCGTCTGCACGTCATCGGTCAGATGCGAGAACAATTCCCGGATCAACGCGATGCCCTGCGACGAGGAATCGACCGCGGTCAGCTGGCCGGAATCATCCAATCCGCTTATCAGCTGCAGTGTTTCCACGACGGATCCGGTGCCCACCGCGATGACGGAGGAGGCGTTCAGCATATGTACCAGTGTGCGCAGCAATTCCGCCTGGGCGGCGGAACCCTGCTCGATGCCCAGTTCCTCGGCATGGGTGCGCACCGCGTTCAACGGCGCTGATTGGCGTGAGAACGCATGGTCCTCGACATATTCCCAGGATTTTGCGAGATTGGTGTATGACGTCCTATCCATGGCCTCAGCGTTCCTTGACTTGCGCGATCAACTGCCAGATCTCCTCGCCGACATCGATGCCGCGGGGGCATTCGCGGGTGCAGGCGCGCACTGATTGGCATGCCGCGATGCCATCGGCGGTGTCGATGGCATCCATGCGTTCGCCCGACCGGGCATCGCGCGAATCGTTGATGAACCGGGATGCGGCGATCAGCGCGGCAGGACCGATGAACGCCTCGCCGCCCGCGTATACGGGGCAGCTTCCTTCGCAGGTGCCGCAGGCGATGCAGTTGCTCAGCAATTCGTATTTGGCGAGTTGCTGCGGATTCTGCAGATATTCGAATGCGTCGATTTTACCGTCCTCGGTAGTGGCGAGATCGCCGTTCGCCTGAAGGTACGGCTTGAGCTTCTTGATTTGGTCGAGCATCTGGTCGATGTCGGCTATCAGATCGCGTTGTACGGGGAAACCCGGCAGGGGAGCGAGCTCGATGACGCCCAGGTCGGCGCCGTTCCCGGTTTGGGCGCCATCGGCGGACGTATCGGCGGATTCGCCGGTACGACGGAATCCTTCCTCGTCCGTTGCCGTGATTCTCGGCTGCTTGGCCCAATCCTTGACCGTTGCCGTGCACAGCAGCGTCGGCGTGCCATTGATCGCCACGGCGTCGGAACCGCACATGCCATGGCCGCAGGAGTACCGGAACGCAAGGGTCGGATCGACGGTGCGCTTGATCTTCAGCAGACAGTCGAGCACGGTGTCTTCCGGTCGCACGGCGAGTGTGTAATCCTGCGTCCACTGCTTGCCGCGGGGCCTGTGCCGCGCCGATGCGCCGGAACCGCCGAATGGGGAGCTTTTCTTCGCGAACGGAGAACCGCCACGACCGCGGTCACGGCTGCGTTCGGGACGCGGAGCGAACCTGCTCACCCGCAACGTCACCGTATTCATGCCGTTTTCCATGTCGCTCATGTACCCGCCTTTCCATTAAAAACCGTCAACCAGTTTGCCATACGCCGTGCCCAGATGCCCGGCGGCCGACTCAGTATTCACGAGCCTTTGGCGGCATATCCACGATATGCACCGGTTGCCATGCGATGCGGCCGGAGGCGTCCGCCATGGAGTGCGCGAGGAAATGCTCGTCGTCACGTTCCGGGAAGTCCAGACGTTTGAGCGAGCCACGCGATTCATGACGCGCATCGGATGCCTCCAGCACGGCCTCTCCCAGCTCGATCAGATGGCGCACCTCCCAGATGGCGGTGATCTCCTGATTGAAGGTCGCCGAATCGGAATGCGCGTGAAGCGCCTTGGCGCGCGGTTCCAAATCATTCCGCAACGTCGCCAGCGCCCGCTCGATGCCGTCGGCGTCGCATCGCACCGCGACGGCCCGTTCCATGACAAGTCCCAGATCGGCCATCAACCGGTATGGATTGTCGCCTGCGGCGGCATCGTCTTCGGGAAGCTGCGCGAGCAGTTCCTTGATTTCGGCGGTACGGGCATCGGCGGTTTGCCGCACATCGTCGGCGTCCGAGGCGCCGTCGTCCACGGCCAGAGGGTCGTTCACCGGATTCTCGACGATGCGGGATGCCAGCGCCTTGCCGGAACGGGTGCCGAACAGGCAGGCGTCCAGAAGGGAGTTGCCGCCCAGACGGTTCGCGCCGTGCACGGACACGCAGGAGCATTCGCCCGCGGCGAACAGTCCCTCCACCACGGCGCGTTCGCCGTCGATCCAGCGGTAGACCTCGCCATCGGTGGTGATGGGGATGCCGCCCATGGTGTAATGCGCAGTCGGCTTCACCGGCACATAGTCCTTGGTCGGGTCAAGATCGGCGTATTTCTCGATGGTCTCCACCACCTGCGGAAGCACCTTGCGCATATGGTCGGCGTCGATGCCGGTCATATCGAGCCATACGCAATCCTTCGGACCGGTTGGATCCTTTGGATCGGGCACGCCGCGTCCTGCGTCGATCTCCGCCATGATGGAACGGCTCACCACATCGCGCGCGGCCAGATCGGCATGGCCCGGAGCATAGTGTTCCATGAACGCCTCGCCGTCGGCGTTGCGCAGCACGCCGCCCTCGGCTCGCGCGGCTTCCGACAACAGGATGCCGGTATGCGCCAGACCGGTCGGATGGAACTGCACGAATTCGCTGTCCTCCAACTGCAATCCGGCGGAAAGCGCCAAAGCCATGCCGTCGCCGGTCAGATCCCAGGAATTCGAGGTGGTGTGGAACAGACGGCCGGCTCCGCCGGTCGCGACCAGCACATTGCGCGCATGGATGGCGTGCGCCTCGCCCTTATGCGTGTCGAACGCCACCACGCCCTCGGCACGGGACCCGTCCTTGGCGACCACCAGGTCGGTCACATACCATTCCTCGGCGAATTCCACGCCCTCCGCCACGCACTGCTGCCACAGCGAGAACAGGATCTGATGGCCGATGCGGTCGGCCGCATACGCGGCGCGGCGCACCGGTTCCTTGCCGAAATCCTTGGTATGGCCGCCGAAACGACGTTGTGCGATGTGGCCGTCATCGGTACGCGAGAAGGCCACGCCGGCATGTTCCAACGCGATCACCGTCTCCGGGGCCTCCTGCGCGAGCAACTGCGCCGCATCCTGGTCGACAAGCCAGTCGCCGCCCTTGACGGTGTCGAAATAATGCCAATGCCAGTCGTCCTTCTCGACATTGCCCAGGCTCGCCGCGATGCCGCCTTCGGCCGAACCGGTGTGCGAACGCAACGGCTGCAGTTTGGAGATCACCAGAACATTCGGCTCGATGCCGTTCGCCCTCATTCCCCGCATCGGCTCGCTGCGTAGCATTCCCAGCGCCGCGGACAGGCCGGCCGCGCCGGCGCCGACGATTACTGCATCATACATATCTTCAACATGCTTCGGACTCATACCCACGATTCTCGCACAAGGTGTGACCTCGCATGGACGCCGGTTCCCGCATGGGCAGGGCGGAAACCGGCACGGTCAATCGGTGGCGATGCTGATTCGTCCGGAATGCATGACGATATGCCCCGAAAGCTCCAAAGCGCCCAATTCGCGCATGATGCGCGTGATCGGGTATTCGCCTGGATGCGTCCGTTCCAGAATGTCGTGCAATCCATCCGCGGACACATGCCCATACGCGGAGCGGCATTTGCGTATGGCCCGCAGCATGACCGCATCGCAGTCTTCCGGCTCCGCGCTCTCCTCGGGAGCGTTCGGGTCCTGCGATTCGTCGGAACGCAGAGTCGTCGCGTCACCGTCATCGATGATTCGGGGACGATGCGCCTCGTGGCAGAATTCACCGATTTCCGTCAGCGAGCAGACGATCGTGGCCCTGCCTTCCTGGATGAGACGGTTGCATCCGGTGTTGTTCGGTATGGTCACGTCTCCGGGGACCGCGTACAGATCGCGGTTGAGCTCATTCGCCCAACCGGCGGTGTTGAGCGCTCCGGAGCGCGCGCGGGCCTGCGCGACGACGACCGTGGACGACAACGCGGCGATCAGCCGATTGCGCAACAGAAACCGACGCGCTTCGGGAATGGTTCCCGGGCAGAGCTCCGAGACCAGCGCCCCGGAATGGTTTTCGATGGCTTCGAACAGCCGCTCGTTGCCTTTCGGCCCGATATGGTTCAGTCCTCCCGCGAACACGGCCACGGTGCGTCCGGCCAATGGCGTGCTGATTTCGTCCATGGCCCGGATGGCGCCCCAATGCGCCGCCGCATCAGTGCCCAGCGCGCCGCCCGACACCACAAGATGCCCGGCCCTTGCGGCCTGCCGCGCGAGCTCATGCGCGCTTTGCCTTCCGTAATCGCTCACGCCGCGCGAGCCGACGATGCCGACCGGATGCGCGCATGAGACCAGCGCGCGCGGATCGCCCTTGCCCCATAGGCACAGGGGCGCGGCCCAATCGGTGCGCAAGGAAAGATCGGCGATCTGCGTGGGCCAACATGGATGATGCGGTGCGATGATCCACATGCCGCCGTTTTCGGTGAACCAGTCGCGGAGCTCGTCCGGATCTTTGCTGGGCAGCATGCCCAGACGTTGCTGCCATGAGACCAGCGCGCCGTGGAACGCCGCCATGCCGCGGTCGTTGACGGTGCGTCCCCAGCGGATGATGCCGTTGATGAATGCCGCGTCCAAGGAAGCGCAGGCCGCGGTGGACACGCCCTCATGATGCCCCGGCCCGCTGTCGGCGATCAGGCGCAGCGCGCTGGCGGCGGAGTCGGTGCCTTTGATCAGCGCGTACATCATCGCATCGGCGCTGTCCAGGCAAAACGTGAGGATCGCCCGTGCCAGTGTCTCGTCGTCGATGGTCGTCATGTCAGCCTCGTCCTCATCGAAATGCCCTGCATCATCTCCGAGCGTCCCGGAGACGTCATGCCCGACAGGTCCGCCAACGTCCACGCGAGCCGCATGGCGCGGTCCGCGCCCCGTAGGCTCAGACGTTCGCTTTCCAACGCGCGGTTGACCAGTTCGATGGCCTTCGCGGACGTGTTGGCCCGCAGCCAGGTGCCGGTCGCCTGCGCGTTGCATGTCCAACCGTATTCGTCGAAACGCTCGCGCGCGGCGCATCGCGCGGCCACGACCCGTCGCCGTATGCGTTCGCTGGATTCGCCGGAACCGGCCGCGCTCCGGGTGATGCTGTCCACCGGCGGCACTTCGATCTGGATGTCGATGCGGTCGAGGATCGGACCGGAAAGACGGCTGAAATATTTGATGCGGTCGCGTTCGCGGCATGTGCAGCGTTCTCCGGTGCCGTAGAAATATCCGCATGGACAGGGATTGGCCGCCATGACCAATTGGAATCGCGCGGGATAGTACGTGGTTCCCTTCGATCGGGAAATCGCCACATATCCCGATTCCAGCGGTTCGCGCAGCGTCTGCAGCGCCCGAGAGGAGAACTCCGGCGCCTCGTCCATGAACAGCACGCCACGGTGCGCGCGGGTGATCGCCCCTGGCCCGGCCAATCCGGCGCCGCCGCCGACCAGCGCCGCGGTCGAAGCGGTATGATGGGGCGCCTCGAATGGCGGAACATCGCTGATGCCGTGTCCGGCGAGCGTCCCGCAGAGCGACCGGATCGACGCCACCTCCAGTTGCGCGGCCTCGTCCAAGGGGCCCATGATGCCGGGCATGCGCGAGGCGAGCATCGTTTTGCCCGTGCCGGGCGGCCCCGTCATCATCAGATGGTGCCCGCCGGCCGCGGCCACCTCCAAGGCCCATTTGGCCGAATGCTGCCCGACCACCTCGTCCATGTCTCCGGGTGGCGGGAACGCGGTGACGGAGTCGTTGTCGGCGGCCATCGCGCGTGGGCCATCGGGAAGCCGGTATTGCGCGGTTCCGCCCATAAGCTCCATCAATTCGCCGACATGCCGCACGCCGATGGCGTCCACGTCGGGGATGAGG
>DKCF01000042.1:19139-29817 GCA_002451435.1 Bifidobacterium sp. UBA6881
CGGCCTCGTCCAGGTTGTCCTGCGGCACGATGATTTTGGCGATGCCCTGTTCCCGCGCGTGCAGCATGATCGGCAACAGTCCATTGATCGGCAGCACCGAGCCGTCGAGATTCACCTCACCCAGCACCAAGGTGTCGGCGAGGCAGTCGGCGGCGATCGCGCCCGACGCGCTGAGCACGCTTGCGGCGATCGCCAGATCATGGGACGATCCGCGTTTGGGCATGGAGGCCGGTGAAAGATTCACGGTGACTCGGGTCTCGGGCCATTTGAAGCCGCTGGCCTGGCATGCGGATTTCACCCGTTCGCGCGCTTCGGAAAGCGACATGTCGGGAAGTCCGATGATGGAGAAATACGGAAGACCGGGGGAGACGAAGGCCTGGACCTGGATGGTGAATGCCTTCAATCCGACCAGCCCCACGGAAAGCGCGCTGCCGATTGCCATCAGAACGCTCCCTTGATGTGGTGGACCAGCGGAGCGTCGCCCCGCACGATGACGCTGATGACGTCGAATCGCACGCCATTGTTCCGCGACCGGTGCTCGGGCGCGGCCAGCCATTGCACGGCGGCGTGGCGCAGGTTGATCTGTTTGGCCGGCGTCACGGCCTCCTGGGGCGTGCCATAGCGCAAAGTGCGTCGCGTCTTGACCTCGACGAAGACGATGCGTCCCGTCTCGTCGCGCGCCACGATGTCGAGTTCGCCGTAACGGCAATGCCAATTGCGGTCGAGAATGCGCCAGCCTTGGTGGCTCAGCCATGCCGCGGCATAGCTTTCGCCGAGTTCGCCCACACGGCGTGCGCGCAGGGTGCCTTCGCACAGCCGTCGTGCGATGGGTTCGAGTCTTTCCTCCGGCCGCTGCGTCGTGGTCGGAGCGCCTGATGATGTTGCGGTGTTCATGGTTCAAGTCCATCAGAGCATCGCGTTCCTGCGCAAGGCGCGGCGGCGAATGTGCATAAGTCGAAAGGTTCCTGGCGTGTTGTGGATGGGATGTGGACAATTACGCGCTATCCACACGCATCCACAGGTCCTGACCGCCCACGGGCACGTCCGGCGTCATTGCCGGTTTGGAGCGGGGCGGCGGAACGGCCGTTCCCGGCGTTCCGCTCCGGCATCGCCCAATCAGCGTCGCGCCAACCCGGTCAATTCGCCCAGATTCAGTTCGAAGCTCACGCCGCGTTCCTCATGGCGTGGCTGGTGCTGCGTGCTTTCCATCGCATGGCGGACGAATTCCCCGGCGATATGCGCCGATTCGGCCAATGGCCTGCCCGCCATCACCGCGCCGCACAGTGCGGAGGCGAACGCGTCGCCCGTTCCATGCGTCATGAACGGCAGCTTGTCGTGCGCAAGTTCCCGCTTGCCGGCCGAGCCCGTCGAAGAGGAAGCCACATAATTGCGGATCTTGCCGTCACCTCGGTCGATGCCCTTCAGCACGACGTTCTTCGCGCCGGAGGACAGCAAGGCGTCGAGCGTCGCATCCACCTGCGCGTCATCGATGTTCTGGCCCGCGTAGTCGCGCCCGGTCAGAATGGAAGCCTCGGTCAGATTCGGCATCAGCACGTCCGCGCCGTCGGCCAGCGTGCACATCGCCTCGCACAGCTCCGGAGTATAGGTGGGGTAGGTCTCGCCGCCGTCGCCCATCACCGGATCGACCAATCGCAGCGCATGCGGATATTCCGCATACAGGCGCTTGATGATCGCGACCTGGTCGGCGGAACCGAGGAAACCGGAGTACACGCCGTCGAGGTCCACGTTCTCCTTGCGCCACGCGTCCAGATAGCCGTCCAGGATCTCTGTCGTGTCATGGAACGTGAATACCTGGTAGCGCGTGTGCGCGGAGAACAACGCGGTGGGCACAGGGCACACGTCGCAGCCCGCCGCCGACAGGATCGGAATCGCCGCCGTCAACGAGCACTTGCCGTAGCCGCACATGTCGTGCACCGCGGCGACGCGCGGAATATACCGCGGATCGCGGTCGTACAGAATCTCATCACTCATATCGAACCTCGCTTACATTGTTCGTCCACCGACTCTAGCCATCGGCGCGACCATGTTCCGTCAACGGTCCGATTGCCGGTTCCCCGATGGCCGTTGCATCGGCGTGTCGTGGATTTTCCAAGCCGTTTTCAGGAAATCGGAGAAGCGTGAAAAGGTAATAACGCCAACGGTTTATAAAGGGGTATAGGCAAGCGCGATAACGGTTGGCTTGCGTCGCGCTCGGCAATCGGTTTATTGTCACTACCAACACCCGGCCAACCGCCTTACACGGCAAGGCGGGTGACCGAACAGAACGAAAAGACCATCCACTTCCACCAAGGAGCGACATCATGGCAGACAACAAGAACTACCGCTTCGAAACCCTGCAGCTGCACGTCGGCCAGGAGCAGGCCGACCCGGTGACCGATTCCCGCGCGGTCCCGATCTACCAGACCACCAGCTACGTCTTCCACAACTTCGACCACGCCGAGGCACGCTTCGGACTGGCCGACCCGGGCAACATCTACGGCCGTCTGACCAACTCCACCCAGGCCGTGTTCGAAGACCGCATCGCCGCCCTCGAAGGCGGCACCGCCGGCCTGGCCGTCGCCTCCGGCGCGGCCGCGGTGGAATACGCGGTGCGCAACATCACCCAGACCGGCGACCACATCGTCGCAGCCAAGAACGTGTACGGCGGCACCTTCAACCTGCTGCGCCACACCCTGCCGCGCGACGGTGTGAACACCACCTTCGTCTCCGCCGAAAACCCGCAGGAGTTCGAGGACGCCATCCAGGAGAACACCAAGCTCGTCTACTTCGAGACCTTCGGCAACCCGAACGCCGACCTGCCGGACTTCGAGGCCATCACCGCCATCGCGCACAAGCACCACCTTCCGGTGATCGTGGACAACACCTTCGCCTCCCCGTACCTGTTCCGTCCGCTGGAGCACGGCGCCGACGTCGTGGTCGAATCCGCGACCAAGTTCATCGGCGGCCACGGCACCACCCTCGGCGGCGTGATCGTCGAAGGCGGCAACTTCAACTGGGCCGAGGTGCCGGGCAAGTTCCCGACCCTGACCGAGCCGGATCCGTCCTACCACGGCCTCAACTTCTACGAGGCGCTTGGCGGAACCGCGTTCGTGACCCGTGTGCGCGCCATCCTGCTGCGCGACACCGGCGCCACCCTGTCCCCGCTCGCGGCGTTCCTGCTGCTGCAGGGCACGGAGACCCTGTCCCTGCGCGTCGAGCGCCACGTCCAGAACGCCCTGAAGGTCATCGACTACCTGAAGACCGTTCCGGAGGTCGAATCCATCTCCCATCCGTCCATCGAAGGCCGCAAGGACAACGCGCTGTACAAGAAGTACTTCCCGAACGGCGGCGGCTCCATCTTCACCTTCGACATCAAGGGCGGCAAGGACGCGGCACGTGTGTTCATCGACAACCTGCACCTGTTCAGCCTGCTGGCCAACGTCGCCGACGCCAAGAGCCTGGTGATCCACCCGGCCTCCACCACGCACTCCCAGGAGACCGTGGAGGAGCTTGAGGACCAGGGCATTCACCAGGGCACCATCCGCCTGTCCATCGGCATCGAGAACATCGACGACATCATCGAGGACCTCGAAGGCGGCTTCAAGGCCCTGCGCGAATCCGGCCTGGCCAAGTGACCGTCGCGGACGACCACGGCGGTTCAATAGACATTCCGGCGTGAGATATTAGACGATTGGAACCAACAGGGCGGGCGGTCCATGGAAAAGCCATGGACCGCCCGCCCTGTCGCGCGTCGGCGGCGACCGCGTTTCCTTATGTGCGAAACCATGTCACAGGTTCGCCCATCTGAACCGCCTTTACGCATGCACAGGGGGCAAGCGCTTGTATCCCACGCGGTATAGGATGCAAGGCATTGCGAAGAGACGCCACGGAAACGCGGCATGGAGGAAGCCCCGCGCGAACGCATGCTTCGGAAATCGCGGCATGCGTGATTCGTCGGCGCGCGTCCGGCAAGAAAAGAAGAGGGATTATGGTTCAGGAAATCAGAAAAGGCGCGAGGAAGACCCTGGGCGCCAACGCCATTCCGCTGGTCGCCATCATGACCGCGGTCACCACCGTGCTCACCATGTTCGTGAAGATTCCCACTCCGACTCGCGGATACCTCAACCTGTCGGACACCATGATCTTCTTCAGCGCCTATGCGTTCGGGCCATGGGTCGGCGGCATCATCGGCGGGCTTGGCCCGGCATTGTCCGACCTTATTTCCGGATATCCGCAATGGGCCGTCTTCACCTTCATCATCGACGGCGCCCAGGCGGTGCTGGCCGGATCGCTGATCAGAACATTCAAGCCGGTGAACATCGTCGTCGGCTCGCTCGTCGCGGGCATCTGGAAGGTGTTCGGCTACTTCATCGCCGGCGGCATCCTCTCCGGTTTCGGCCCCGCCTTGGGTGAGATCGTGGGCAATTCATTCCAGATGGTGGTTGGATTGATCGTGGGCGCCGCATTGTTCTCCGCGGTGCGCAAGGCGTATCCGCCGTTGGTGCGCATGGGCAACCTCGGCGTCAAGCACGGTGAGTGATACATTTATACTTTGTGGGACATCAGGCCCGTGGGATTGCCGGGAACGGCGATTCACGGGTTTGCCCGTCGAATGCGGCAAGGGTCTTTCGGCAAACCTTCGGGGAATATGAGGTGAAAGCATGATCACGGTTCGTGATTTGGGGTGGAGGTACGCGCCGCTGACCGATGGCGCCAAACCGGTCGAAAGCCTCAGACACGTCACCTTCGACATCCATTCCGGTTCATTCGTCGGCATCATCGGGCCGACCGGCGCGGGCAAATCCACACTGTGCATGGCTTTGGCGGGCATCATCCCGAATCTGGCGGATGGCACGATGACCGGCACGGTGGAAATCAACGGAATGGACACCAGCCATCATTCCGTATCCGCGTTGTCGGAACGCGTCGGCTATGTGCAGCAGGACCCCGAATCCCAATTGTTCTGCGCCACGGTCGAGGACGAAATCGCATTCCCTTTGGAGAACCGGGGCGTGGACCCGCAGATCATTGACCATCAGATCGACGTCATGCTCGATCTGGTCGGCATGACCGGATACCGCAAGCGCGTGCCCACCAGTCTGTCCGGCGGGCAGATGCAGCGCGTCGCCATCGCGGCGGCGCTCGCGGCCGAACCCGATGTGCTGATCCTCGATGAGCCGACGGCGGCGCTTGACCCCGAGGGACGTCAAGAGGTTTTCGATGCGTTGGAACGCATTCGCCAGACCCGCGCGATGACGGTCATCATCGCCGAGCAGGACACCGAACACATCGCCTATTGGGCGGATCAGGTGCTGTTCATGGTCAACGGCGAGCTGATCCGCAACGACGACACCAGTCTGTTCACCCGTGAGAGGGGATTGCTGGAATCCTCCGGTGTCCGCGTGGACGAAGGCCCCGTCCCCGTAGTCAAGGCGCTTGCGCGGAAAGACCATGATGAGCCGAAGGACCCCGTCATCAGCTTGAACCATGTCTCGTACCGTTACAAGCACGGCGGCAACGCGTCCTTGGCGCTCGACGATGTGAGCGTGCGCATCGAACGGGGCGCTTTCGTCGGGCTTGTCGGACGCAATGGCTCAGGCAAGACCACGCTTGCGAAGCACCTGAACGGATTGATTCGTCCGGTCAAGGGCAGCGTGGTCGTGGACGGACTCGATGTCGGCGACCACAGCGTCGGCGAAATGGCCGCCCATGTCGGTTTCGTATTCCAGAATCCCGACCATCAGATTTTCTGCTCCACCACCAAGGACGAGATCGCATTCGGACCGACGGCGCTCGGACTGGACGGCGCCACCGTGTTCAAACGCGTCGATGAGATGCTCACTCTGTTCGACCTGCACCGCTACGAAAACGTCTCGCCGGCGACGCTCGGCTACGGAGAGCGCAGGGCCGTCGCGCTATCGTCGGTGATCGCCATGCGCACGCCCATTCTGGTGCTCGACGAGCCGACCGCGGGATTGGACCACAGGCTCGCCGCGCGCTTCCTCGGTGCGGTGGCGAAACTCAACAGTCACGGCGTCACCGTGATCATGATCAGCCACGACATGCGCGCGGTGTACCGGTACTGCACCCACGTGCTGGAAATGGATGACGGCCATGTCGTGCAATACGGGCCGATCGACCGTACCGAGCGGACGCAGCAACCGCAGACGCGCCGCCAACGCAAGCCACGCAAGTCACACGGTCCCGTATCCGCGACGCATGTACTGCTGAAGGTCACGAAACATGAGGAGGAACACTGATGGACGCCGATCTGTATGTGCCGGGCGACGGCTGGCTGCATCGCATCGACCCACGTGTGAAATTCCTCATCACCGTGGCATTGCTCGTGCTGTGCCTCGTATGGCGCAATTGGGCCTTCATCCTGGGTGCGTTGGTGCTTGAGCATGTGATGCTCGTCACCGACCGCATTCCCGCGGAACGCATCGCATGGGTGTGGAAGATCCTCGCGGTGATCATCGTGCTCATCGTCGTGCTATGGCCTGTTTTCGATACCGGAGGCACGCATGTGCTCCTCCAGTGGGGATGGTTCAGACTCACCCGGGAGAACCTGCTGATGGCCGTGGTGATGGGGCTGCGCATTCCCGCGCTTGGTTTCGCCTGCTTCCTCACGCTGTTCACCACCAGCCAGACCAGGCTCATTCGCGGCATGACCGCCCTCGGCATGCCGTACAAGGCCGGATTGACGCTGGCCACGACGCTGCGTTACATTCCCGTGTTCTTCTCCATCTTCCAATCCGTGTCGGCCGCCCAACGCGCCCGCGGACTCGACCTGGGCGGCAAAACCGACGCGACCGGCAACAAACGCAACGTGTTCACTCGACTCGTCGGCAGATTCAGGTCGTATCTGCCGATCATCGTCGCGGTGCTCATCCGCGCGTACAAAATGAGCCAAAGCGTGGGATGGGCGATGGAATCGCGCGGACTCAACCTCAACAACGCGCGCCGCACCTACCGTGTGGCGCTGCGTATGCGCGCCGTCGACTGGATCGTCCTCGCCGTCACGGTGCTCGCCATCGGCGGCAGCGTCTGGCTGATGTTCTGGCTGTGACGGGGTTCGGCGTCCGGGCACATCGGGAAATTCCCGGACGTACTCATACTCAAGGATGAGATGAGGATTCACCCCGACGCATGATGTTCGCGGATGCCGTCGTTCCGTACCTTGGAAGTGATTCCAAGGAAAGGACGACGGCATGGACATCAGAGACGTCATCAAATCGAACGACACGGCCATAGAAGCCATCGATCTCGTCAAAGACTACGGTACCGGCGCAAACGCGGTGCATGCGTTGCGCAATGTGAGCGTGGCCTTCGAACGGGGGAGATTCACCGCCATCATGGGACCGTCCGGTTCCGGCAAATCCACGTTGATGCACACCCTCGCCGGACTCGATTCGGCCACAGGCGGGCGCATCATGTTCGACGGCCGCGATCTGACGAAGATGAACGACAAGCAGCTGACCTTGCTGCGCAGGCACGACATCGGCTTCATCTTCCAAAGCTTCAACCTGCTGCCGATGTTCACCGCGCGCCAGAACATCGTCATGCCACTGACCCTGGCGGGCCGCAGACCCGACGCGCAATGGCTGCGTCTGCTGGTCGAGACACTGGGATTGAAGGAACGTCTGGACCATCGTCCCAACGAACTGTCCGGCGGCCAGCAGCAGCGCGTCGCCATCGCACGCGCGTTGATCACCAAGCCCAAACTCGTGTTCGCCGACGAGCCGACCGGCAACCTCGATTCGGTTTCCAGCGCCGAAGTGCTGGATTTCCTCAGAAAATCCGTCGACGAGCTCGGCCGGACCATCATCATGGTCACCCACGACGCGGTCGCGGCATCATACGCAGACAGAGCCATCGTATTCGCGGATGGACGCATCGTTGCCGATGCGGACCAGCCGACGGCGGACCTCATGAGCGAACTGCTGATGAAGGAACGTGAAGCGGCCGGCGGCGTTGCGCCCGCCCTGCCACGCCACGGACGCTGACGTCGAAATCCGCGAAAGAAGAAGGAACAGCAGAACCATGTGGTCCATAACATTGAAACTGATGCGCAAAACCAAGCGCATGCTCATTCCCGCAGGCATCGCCATCATGATCGGCGCTGCGTTCATCGCCAGCACCTTCCTGTTCGGCAACGCCATGAAGGATTCCCTGATCCGCCAGACGACGGCCATGTTCGGCGACTCCAACTACTCCATCACGCTCGACTCATCCGCGTTGAACGACAAGGAACTCAACGCGGCATACGCCACGACGGTCGGGGATTTCCACATCGACCAGCTGCGCGGCACCGAAGGCGTCGACGGCGTGCGCGTCTCCACGGAAACCGGCGTGAACGTGTCCAAAGACGGCAAGCACGTCAGTGGCGAACTCATCTCCACCGCGAAAGACAAGGCCATGCTGCCGGTCACCATCACGCAAGGCGACCAGCCAAAGGATTCGAATGAGGTGGCGTTGCCGAAATCGCTTGCCGCGCAGCTCGACGCGCATATCGGAGACACCGTCGACATCGCGTCCCGCACCGCCGCGTCCGGCGACGGCGCCAAAGCCAAAGCCGAACAAGTGCGCGTGGTCGGCATCGCCACCGATCCCAACGGCGCCTACTCGTACTACGGCGGCGCGATCGTGGGATCCGACAATCTTCTCGCGCTGATGCAGGGGGCCGACGATTTCAACACCGTCAACGCGATGACGGTCTACCTCGACCTGTCCGAGAACGGCAACGAAGTCGCGGCGAAAACCCTCGATGCCGTCAACCGGCTGCTGCCGAAGCATTTCACGCTGATGGCGAAGCAGCAGGCCGGCGAACAGAATCTCAAATCGCTTGGCAACGGGGCCGATGTCGTCACCCAGTTCCTGATGTGCTTCGGTGTGCTGGCCATGCTGGTCGCGGCCCTGGTGATCGCCAACACCTTCCAAGTGCTGGTCGCGCAGCGCAGACGAACGCTTGCCCTGCTGCGCACCGTCGGCGCGACGAAAAACCAGCTGCATGGATCCGTATTGTTCGAAGCCGCGGTGCTCGGTCTCATCGCATCGACGTTCGGTGTCGGCCTTGGCGTGCTGCTCATGTGGGCATTGTGCGCAAGCGGCGTCACCGGCCAGAACATGCGGCTCGTGATCTCCTGGCAGGTGTTCGCGGTGCCGATTGCGTTCGGCGCCATCATGACGATACTGGCCTCCCTCGGATCCGCGCGGTCCGCGACCTCCGTGACCCCATTGGAGGCGCTGCGCCCGATTGAAACGGTCGACCGTCGTCGCGGCGGCATCGCGCGTGCGTCGATCGGCGTCCTGCTGATCGTCGCCGGCATCGCATTGGCGGCCGTATCGATATGGCGGATCCAGTCTGCTGACGGCGGCGCCGCGGACGAAGCCCAATACTCCGTGACGCTGATGATGGCCATCGCGGGCGCCGCGTCGACGTTCCTCGGCATGGTGGTCACCGCGGTCTTCTGGCTGCCGGTCCTGATGAAAGGCGTCGGCGTTCTTGCGGCCTTGGCAGGCCCCTCGGCAAAAGTGGCGAACGCGAACATCCGGAAGAATCCGCGCCGCATCGCCTCGACCGGCACGGCATTGCTGATCGGCGTCACGTTGGTCTCCACCATCGCGACGGGAGCGGCCAGCTCAAAACAGACGATGAACGATGCGATCGCCACCCGATACAGCGTGGACATCGTGGCCGTGGGCGACGACATAAGCCGGAGCATGGCCGATGACGTGACCGGCATCGATGGTGTGGACGCCGCATTGTACGCTCCCGCGACGGTGGTAACCCTCGACGGAACCGATGACGAGCCGGGCGGACAGGTGCTGCTGGTCGGTGTGAGGAACGCCGACCAGGTGCGGCATGTGATGCGCGCGCGGCTCGACGATGCGAACATCACGCCGAACGACGTGCTCATGCCGCGATACAACGCGTTGACCGGCAAGCGATTCGCCTTCGCCGGCGGCAATGCCGAATTCAAGGCCATGCATGACGGGAAGGCCGAGCATACGCTCACCTTGCACGCCGAGCAGAACGACTATCGAAGGGTCTCCGGCGATTACGCGGCGGTCGGATTCGTGGACGAACGCCACTTTTCCGACGGTGGCCTTGACGCCACCACGCATATGCTGCTGGTCAAAACCGACACCGACAAGCCGGGCGTCTCCGTCGACAACGTCTACACGCAGGTGCAGGAGGCATTGGCGGACAGCACGAACGCGACCGTCTCCGGGCCCGTCGCCGAACGTTTGCAATGGGCGCAGATGGTCGATTCCATGATGATGCTCATGGTCGGACTCATCGCGGTGGCCGTGCTCATCGCCCTCGTCGGCGTCGCCAACACGTTGTCGCTGTCGGTGATCGAACGCACCCGCGAATCCGCGACCTTGCGCGCCATCGGAATGACGCGAGGCCAACTGCGTGCGTCATTGGCAGTGGAGGCGTTGCTTATCGCGTTGGTATCCGGCGTGTCCGGCATCCTGCTCGGCACATTGTTCGGATGGCTCGGCGCGTATGTGGTGCTCGAACAGTTCGGCACGGTCGTCTTCCCCTTCGAATGGGGCGCCAACGGCATCGTGCTCATGGTCTCGGTCGTGGCCGCGCTTCTGGCCAGCGTGCTTCCCGCGCATCGTGCGGCGAACACCCCGCCGGTCGAGGCGCTCTCCGAAGCCTAGT
>DKCF01000042.1:29992-34095 GCA_002451435.1 Bifidobacterium sp. UBA6881
ATCCATCCATGGTGCAAACCATGCAGTAATACCCGATGGATGAAATTCATGGTGCCGAACGTGCAGTTGCAGCTTGCAAAATCCGGGTGTGTCCTGCATGTTCGGCACCATCATTTCTGATTGACGGTCGGAACTGCATGTTTGGCGCTGGGGATTGGGTGATGGGATGTCCTGTTCCATTGGACTGATGGGATTGGATTGATGGAAAATTTGCCGGATTAAGGTTGGTCTGAGAGGATTTGTCGACGTTTCCTTGGTCTGAGGAGATTTGTCGGTTTGGACTTCGTGGTTTGGAAATGCCTGTTGGTCGGGGCTTGGTTTGGAGGATTCGACGGATTGGATGGTCCGGGGAGTCTGCCGGATTGGACGGGAGGCATCAGACCAGATGGTTCTCATAGGCGAACACCACCGCCTGCACACGGTCGCGCGCATTGATTTTCTGCAGGATATGCGCCACATGCGTTTTCACCGTGGGCAGGCCGATGAACAATTTGTCGGCGATTTCCCTGTTCGACAACCCATGGGCGATTTCGACGAGCACCTCGCGCTCGCGGTCGGTCAGTTCGTCAAGTTCGGGATCCGTATACTTCCGCGCCGCGCCGGCATTGGATTCTTCGGTACCGATACCGGTGAGACCGCCGTCCACCATCTTCTCGATAAGCCGTTTTGTGGCGGATGGCGCGATGATCGCGTTGCCTTGGAACACCGTTCGGATCGAATTCAGCAACGTCTCCGGTTCCGTGTCTTTGAGCAGGAATCCGGATGCGCCGGCGTTGATGGCGGACATCACGTATTCATCCAGATCGAAGGTCGTCAGAATGATCACCCGCGTGCCTTCCGTGTCATGTGAATCGTCACGATGCCGAAACGCAATGATCCGACGGGTCGCTTCGATGCCATCCATGCCGGGCATGCGCACATCCATCAGCACCACATCGGGGTGCAGCGTCTGCGCCAAGGCGACCGCCTCCGCGCCATCGCGGGCCTGCCCGACGACGGCCATATCGGGCTGCGAGCCGATCACCATCGTGAACCCGGCGCGCAGCAGTTCCTGATCATCGGCGATGACCACTCGGATATTCCGCTTCTCACTCATACTCCCACCTTATCGACGTCGGTTCGCCGCCAGCGTTGGAAACGCCCTTATACGACCCTGACATATCCCTGAATGCATATTCTCCAATTCCTTTTACCGGCCAGTGAAGGAAATCCATGCGCATGGGGAGCGCGCGCCAAATGCCCCAAGCCCTATTCCAGACCCTGACGCAAGCCCCGCAACTGTTCGGACAATGGGGCGGCCGGATGCAACGCAGGATGTTCGGTCTTTCCGCCGTCATCACTGGAACCGGTCTCGCGCAGCACGCCGAGCAGTTCGCGCATACGCTTCAGCGCCGCGCGTCCCCGATTCCCGATGGCCCTGAACGCTTCGGCGATCTGCTCCGCGGTGGGTTCCACGCCCCGCGCCTCGGCATCGTCCAGCATACGGAGCCCCAGACGGACCTGCTCGATCACGCCGTTCAACGTGCCGGCGACCTCGGACTGCATATGGGCGCCGATGCGCTCGCGTTCGAGGTTCGCAGCCAGAACGCGTTGCCTGGATTCCTTGGCCAGCAGCGCCTCCTCACGCGCCTGCAGCACCAGCATGTTCGAATCACGCGAACGGGTCCAGCGGGCCAACGCCATCACGGCGGCGCATGCGAGGAACGCGACCGTTCCATACGCGACGCCCATGAGCGTGATGGTTTCGGGACCCATCCGCATCGCGGAGCCGGTCCGTCGGCCCATCATGAAATCAAGGATGGTGGCGTAACCGGCCTGTATGAGCGCGGCCGAGCATCCGAACAGCAAGGAGGCGGCCAGCGCGGTCGCGCCGGTCCAACGCCAGGCATGGTCCCGTCCGTACAATACCGCGGCGTACAAGGCACACAGCGCGACAACGATATTGGAGACATCGATTCCGGAGAACACCAGCAGTTGCAGCACCGACAGACACGCCACCACCAGCGCGCAGGATTCCGGAAAGCGACGGCGTACGCACAACGGCAGCGTTTCCATCAGCATGAGCAGATGAAGAGCCTTGGATTCGGCTGCGCCGTCGAAGGAGAATATCGACCAAGGGGACAGGCCGAACATGATGATCAGCAGGAACGTGCACGATACGTCCGCCAGCAGGTAGTGACGCTGCGTCCAGCGCGAGGCCTTCTCCACCCAGTTGGAGGGACGCCCATCCGCATCGCCGGTTCGGGAGGTCGATTTTCGCCGTATGCGCGACCATAACCCGGAGAACGACGGCGGCACGGCAAGCTCCGGGAACCGTGGCGACGATGGTTCTTCGGTTGTGTTCGCAACAGTCTCTCCGGCATCCGTCGCATCGGTTAACGGAACCACCGCGTCCACCGAGAAGCCGCCGTTCGCGCGGGGGCCGGAGGACAATGTGCCGCCGACCGATTCGACGCGTTCGCGCATGCCGAGCAATCCGTAGCCAGGCCGATGCCCATCCGATTCGGACGCCGAGCCGCGTCCGTCATCGTCGATGCGGATGCGTAGCTGGCGGGAGCTCCATTGTTCGCGGATGCGCACATGCGCAGGGGAACCCGCGTATTTGCGCACGTTCGTCAACGCCTCCTGCACCACGTGGTAGACGGTCGATCCCGCCTCGGCGGTCAGCCGGTCCGCAGCAGGTGTGCCGGAGACCTCCCGTGCGATGGCGGTATCGGGTGCGGCCGTCCGCGCCTGTTCGACCAATGCGCCGATTTGCGCGTATCCGGCCTGTTGCGAACCGCCGAGCACACCCAGCAGACGGTGCATGTCGTGCAGCGCGCGCTCCGATTCGCGTCGGATGGTCTCCATCGTGTCCCGCGCCACCTTCGGATCATGGGCACCGGCGTACCGTCCGCCGTCGGACTGCACGATGATGATCGACAGCGTATGCGCCACGACGTCATGCATGTCGCGGGCGATACGCGCGCGTTCCGCGGTCGCCGCGATGGCGCGTTCCTCGCCTTCGCGCGCGACGATCGCGGCATTGCGTTCGCGCATCATGCGGATGGCCGCCAGCCGCGCGCGTTGCCAGAACGCCAATATGAACGCGGAAAGCAGGCAGACGCCGATGGCGGTGAACGTCATCAGCAGGTATTGGCCCAGCGTATCGGCACAATCCCCGGTCAGTCCTCCGCCCGCGTACACGACGTCGCAATCCGCATACGGCGCGAATGCCAAAGACTTCCGGAACACGCTTCTCGTGCCATGCATCGCGGGCCAGGCGGGACCGACCGTCATCGTCCATCCCATCACCGCCGTCGATGCCAAACCCAATCCGCACGACAGCAGCATGAATGCCTTGGTATTGCGCGGGTCGCCATACGCGATCACCGAATACACCATGAGGGGCGCCCAGAAATCGGAGACGATGACCGCCGGGCCGAAAAGCAGTTGCAATGCCGCCACCGCGGCGAACGCCAACGCTCCGACTCGCGGCGCGCTTCGGCGGATCGCCAGCGGGACGGCCAGCAGGACGGTCCACGTCGTCAACGCCCACGACGGCTGGTCGAACAGCAATCCCGGATTGAAGGTGATGCTTGAGCTGGCGCCTTGCGATGCGAACGACAGGAATACTGCGAGGACGATATCGCGGATGATGACGTGGCCGCGCAGCCAAAGCGCCAGCCGTCGGAATTCGTGCCTCATGTCTTTCCACGCTATCAAAGGATGGGGGGAGCGGACCATCATGCCTGAGAATGATTTTCGGAATATCGCAGCGTGATTATTTCCCCATATTCTGCGAAACGGCGGCGAGATGGCGCGCCGCCGCGCCGACGCAAGCGCATATAGTGGTCTGGGGAATACAGAAAGGCGGAATGCACGATGACATTGTTGGCCACGTATTATGTGCCGGGACTGCATGTCGAGGACCGTTCGATCAAGGTGCCGTTGGATTGGTCCGGGCATGAGCCGGGCCACGGTTTCGAAGGCGACGCGATCAACCTGTTCTATCGCGTGGTCACCGCGCCGGAGCATGTGCATGACGATCTGCCGCTGCTGGTGTTCCTGCAAGGCGGTCCGGGCGGATGCGGCCCGCGCCCGCTAAGCCCGGATTCCGACGG
>DKCF01000042.1:34205-38179 GCA_002451435.1 Bifidobacterium sp. UBA6881
GCCGAGGGCGCGGCGTTCCTGAAGCATTTCCTCGCCGATTCGATCATCCGCGATTTCGAGCACCTGCGCCGCACCGAATTCCGCGGCGCTCGGTGGACGACGCTTGGCCAGAGCTATGGCGGGTTCCTGACATTGACGTACCTTTCGCTGTTCCCGCAGGGCGTGGTCGCCAGCTTCACCACGGGAGGCATCCCGCATGTGCCGGCGGACGCCACCGAGGTATACCGCCACACGTTCCCGCGCATGGCGAGGAAAACCGCGCAATTCTACGAGCGCTATCCGGTCGATGGGGACCGCGCCGCGGCCGTGGCTGACATTCTGGCGTCCCGAAAGGTGACGCTGCCCAACGGCGATCCGCTGACCGTGGAGCGTTTCCAGTGCCTCGGCTCCGATTTCGGCATGAAACCGAGCTTCGAACGCGTGCATTGGATACTCGACCAGGCGTTCCTGGACGGTGACGGTTCGGCCGCGGCGGATGCGACGTTGTCTGACGAGTTCCTCTGGTCGGTCATGGACGCCACGGCGTCACGGCCGTTGTACTGGCCGCTGCAGGAATTCATCTACGCGAACGGCGAGCTCGGCGAGCCGATCCGCTGGGCCGCGCAGCGGGTGCGCGACGAGCATCCCGAGTTCGATGCCGCGCATCGCCCGCTCAACTTCACCGGCGAGGCCATGTTCCCCTGGATGTTCGAACAGGAAGGCGCGCTGCGCCCGTTCAAGCCCGCCATGGACGCGCTGATGGAGGACACGCGTTTCGGCAGAATCTACGACGCCGAGCAGCTGGCCCGCAACGAGGTTCCGCTGCAGGCGGCCGTCTACTACGACGACATGTACGTCGATTCGGGATTGCAGCTCGACACGCTGTCGCGCATCGGACGCTCGCATTACTGGACCACCAACGAATTCGAACATGACGGCGTGCATGGTTCCGTGGTGTTCAGGCACCTGTTCGACGAGGCGCTGAACCGCGGGGACCTGGAGGAACTGTTCTGAGCCGGTTCGGAACGGCGTCCACCCGTATACAGCCATATTTCGGATTCGCCCCAACACAGATTTCATCAACCGCACACAAGGGAGCAGATATGTCCAATCCAACCATCGGATTCATCGGATACGGCAACATGGCGCAGGCCATCGCCGAAGGCATGGTCGATGCCGGGGTCGTCAACGGCGGCAACATCGTGGCGTGCGCCGCGCATTATGACAAGCTGGAGAAGAACGCCGCGAAACTGGGCGTCCGCCCGCTGCATAATGCGTTGGAGGTCGCCGTGGCGGCGGACGTGGTCATCGTGGCCATCAAGCCCTACCAGATCGAAACGGTCGTCAAGCCGATCGTCGCGGAGCTTGCGAAGGCCGACAAGATCGTCGTGTCCATCGCGGCGGGATGGAACCTCGCCAAATACCGCGGGCTGTTCGGCGATGCCTTCGATTCCGCGCACGTGCAGTGCACCATTCCGAACACGCCGATGGCGGTCGGCAAGGGCGTGCTCGTCACGGAAACCGACAACACGCTGACCGACGGGCAGACGGCGCTGTTCGAGCGCCTGTTCGCGCCGATCAGCCTGATCGAGCGCGTCGACACCGCGCATATGGACATCGCCATGTGCATCGCCGGCTGCGCTCCGGCGTTCACCGACATGTACATCGAGGCGCTTGGCGACGCCGGCGTGAAGTATGGTCTGCAGCGCGCCACCGCATACCGGCTGGCCGCGAAGATGGTCGAAGGCGTGGGCGCGCTGTACATGGCGGACGAAACGCACCCGGGCGCGATGAAGGATGCCGTATGTTCGCCCGGCGGAACCACCATCAAGGGCGTCGCATCGCTTGAGGAAAGCGCGTTCCGCGGCGCCGTGATTAAGGCCGTCGACGCCATCGAAGCCTAAGACTAAGCTAGGGAATCATGTCTTTAACTATCGGAATCGTCGGACTGCCGAACGTCGGCAAGTCCACCATGTTCAATGCATTGACCCGCAACAACGTGCTGGCGGAGAACTATCCGTTCGCCACGATCGAGCCGAACACCGGCATCGTGCCGCTGCCGGACAAGCGTCTGCCCGTGCTCGCCAAGCTCGTGCACACCGAGAAGATCGTCCCGGCCACCGTCACCTTCGTCGACATCGCAGGCATCGTCAAGGGCGCGTCCGAGGGCGAGGGCCTAGGCAACAAGTTCCTCGCCAACATCCGCGAGGCCGACGCGATCTGCGAGGTCGTGCGCGCCTTCGAGGACGACGACATCGTGCATGTCAACGGCAAGGTCGACCCGGCCGACGACATCGACACCATCAACACCGAGCTGATCCTCGCCGATCTGCAGACCATCGAGAACGCGCTGCCGAAGTTGGAGAAGGATCTGCGCGGCAAGAAGATCGAACCGGCATACATGGACGCGGTCAAGAAGGCCAAGGAGATCCTCGAGAACGGCGAGACCATCGACAAGGCCGCGCGCGAAGGCCGTTTCGACAAGGATTCCGTCTACGACCTGCACCTGATGAGCGCCAAGCCGTTCATCTACGTGTTCAACGTGGACGATTCCGAACTGCAGAACAAGGAGCTCAAGGCCAAGCTCACCGCTTCCGTGGCCCCCGCTCCGGCCATCTTCCTCAACGCCCAGTTCGAGGCCGACCTGACCGAGCTCGACGAGGACGACGCGCGCGAGATGCTCGCCGACGCCGGTCTCGAGGAATCCGGCCTCGACCAGCTGGCCCGTGTCGGTTACGACACGCTCGGCCTGTCCACCTTCCTCACCGCCGGCGAGAAGGAGGTGCGCGCATGGCAGATCCACAAGGGCTACACCGCCCCGCAGGCCGCGGGTGTCATCCACACCGACTTCGAAAAGGGCTTCATCAAGGCCGATATCGTCTCCTATGACGATTTCGTCGCCGCCGACGGTTCGATGGCCACCATCAAGGAGGAGGGCAAACTCCGCCAGGAAGGCCGCGATTACGTCATGCAGGACGGCGACATCGTCGAATTCAAGTTCAACGTATCCAAGGGCAAGTGATTGATTCGTTGCCGCTGATGCACGCCAGACGGCGGTGCGCGGCCTCACGCGTCGTGAGACGATGAATGATTCGAATGCCGGCAGGCTGGCAGCCTGCCGGCATTCGTGCGTTTGGGGCTTGCGGACATGTACGGACGTATGCGATTTGCGCGGCATTCCATGGGGACGCCTATGGCGTCGGCGGTGTCGGTACCGGTCGGAAACGCGTGCAATACCATAAAATTCGCCAAAAAACAAGACTTGTGTCGCGTGTTTTTTTCTGATAGCCATGGCGGTATGACTGTTTTGCGTGAACACAGTGCCATGCGCATCGGCGGTATGGGGGAGGCCGGCGCTTCGAATCTGACGTTGCGTGATTGCCCGCGCGACGCGCATGTGCTTATCGACACCATCGATCTGGACGAACGGCATCGTTTTCGCCTCTGCGAGATCGGACTGACTCCCGGAGCGGGTCTGAGGGTCGTGCAGCGGGGCATGTTCGGCGGGCGCGTCATCGCTTTCGGAACCGAACGCATCGCACTCGACGGAGACACCGCGCGGGCCATACATGTCCGTCCGGCGCATGACGGGGCGAATCAGGCGGGCGCGTCCTCCATGAACGATGTGGCAAAAGGCGAGAAGGACGGACGATGACCATGAAATGCAGCAAATGCCAGGCCGAGGGAACCAATAACGAGATGGACGGCCGGCGAGCCGCGCAGGAAGATCTATGCCATTCCGGACATTCCTGCAAGGCATGCGCCTCGGGAGGCTGTGGTGAGCACCACAGGGGCATCGCGGCGCTGTTCGATGGGCAGCATTCCGCACCGATACGATTCGACGAGCAGACGGCGGACCGCAAGATCGACCTGTCCGCCATACGTGAGGCAGATCGTAAACCCCACGTGGACGGTTCCCCCCGACGGGTCGTGTTCGTCGGCAATCCGAACGTCGGCAAATCATCGCTGTTCAACGCGTTGCTGGGCGCGAAGAC
>DKCF01000014.1:0-6850 GCA_002451435.1 Bifidobacterium sp. UBA6881
ACTGATGCCCGCGACGATGGCGATGGCCTTGCCGCCAAGTTTTGCAGGCTTTTTGACCGCCTGCGCGGCCGGGCCTCCGGCAGCCCGTCTACCGAAAGAAGCCGTTGGGCCAAACGGATTCGGCTGCATATCGCGCTGATTCGGCATCGACGCGGCACCGGAAGCATACGGCGCCGTGGAAGCATACGGCGCGGATTCCGATGGGCATGCGGCGGAATCCGCCGCATACGTCGTCGCCTCGGGCTGTCCGGCTTGCGCGTTCACGTAGTTCCCAGCCGTCTGGCCACCGTCGTTGCGCACGGTGGAATCATTGGAATTATTGAATCCGCTGGAATTGTTGATGCTACCAGAATTGAAGTCGGTCATGATGCGGTTCCTTAACGTGATGGGTTCATATGCGTCTGCGCGTTGTCGCTGATGATTATTTGACAACACCCGCTTTGAACGCGGCTGGACAACACTCGGAAGACGTCTGGAAGGTATTTGGGAATTACCTGAAGATGATTACGAAAATCGTTCCCGAAGACGGTATTCGACAATCAGCCGAACACCGTCTATTTGCCTCGCGTATGTCCCGCCGAACGTTATACGATACGCAATGCGTAGCGCTACGTATTGCGTAGTGCCATAATCATCGCCCGTCCTCAATCCGGAGAAACCATGAACAACGTACTGCAGATACTGCGCCGCGACGTCAAACGGCTGATCACCGTGCCGGCGGCATGGGTGATCATGATCGGCCTGATCATGATTCCGCCGCTGTACGCATGGTTCAACATCTACGGATTCTGGGACCCATACGGCAACACCGACGGCATCAATGTGGCCGTCGCCAACACCGACCAAGGCACCGACAACGAACTGCTCGGCAAAGTCAACCTCGGCAAGCAGATCGAAAGCACCCTGAAGAAGAACGACCAGCTCGGCTGGCGGTTCATGAGCAAGGCCGAGGCGATGGAGGCGGTGCAATCCGGCGACTGCTACGCCGCGATCGTCATCCCCGACGATTTCAGCGAAGACCTCGCCAACATCGTGACCGACAGCGCGAACCGTCCGACGCTCGAATACTACGTCAACGAAAAAGCCAGCCCGATCGCGCCGAAAATCACCGACCAGGGCGCCACCACCGTCGACCGCACCGTCAACAACACCTTCGTCTCCACCGTCAGCGAAGTGCTCACCAAAGCCGTGAACTCCGCCAGCGGCAGTCTCGCGGGCAAAGCCGGAAACGTCGCGAACGACGCCATCAACGAGCTGAACACAACCCGCGGCAACGTCACGACCATCCGGTCCACCATCAACGACCTCGACGCGAAACTCGCCGACGTGCCGCGGCAGACGCAATCCGCACGCCAGGCGCTCAACAGCGTGCAGACGGCCGCCGCGAACGCGGGCCAGGGGCTCGCCCAGACCTCCACCGCCATCGGCGACGCACAGAACAGCCTCAACACATTCACCTCCAGCGCGAACAGCGCGTTGGAGAACGGCTCGACGCTCATCGCCCAGGTGACGAACGATTCGACGGCAAGCATCAACAAAGTCTCCACGGCGGTCTCCACGGCCAGCGGCTCCGCGCAGCAAGCCGTCAGCGGCATGCAAAGCGTGACGGACGGCAATGCCAAACTCATCGAAAAGCTCAAGAACATCAGCGACAACGCGCAGTACCAGCAAGCCATCAAAAAACTGGAAGACGCCAACACCACCGCGGCCGGCACCCTCAACGACCTCAAAACGCTGAGCCAGACCACCCAGGCCGCTGCCGACAGCGTGACGAAGCTTTCCGACACGTTCAACACCAGCACGCAGAACACGATGGACAATCTGGGAAGCGCGCGTTCCAGCATCAATTCGGGCGCGCTGCCGCAGCTCAATTCCGGGCTGAGCTCCCTCGCCTCCACCACGGGCGCGTTGTCCGGCACCGTCACCAGCCAGACCGCTCTGGTCCAGCAGGTCTCAACCGTGCTCGACCAACTCGACCAAGTGGCGTCGGACACCCGGACCTCATTGCGGAACACCGACAAGCAGCTCGCCCAGGTCGAAACCAAACTCACCACCGTCGGCACCGACCTGCAGGCGCTGAGCACCGCGAACCTGCTGGAGAAACTGACCGGCAGCTCCACGCTCGACACGAAGAAAATCGCCTCGTTCATGCAATCCCCCACCGTGCTGAACACCAAAAACGTGTATCCGGTGAACTCCTACGGCTCCGGCATGGCACCGCTGCTGACCAACCTCGCCCTGTGGGTGGGCGCGTTCGCGTTCGTGGTGATCTTCAAGGTGGAGGTGGATGATGAGGGCCTCGAAGACCTCGACCTGAGCACCACCGAAAAATATCTGGCACGCTACCTGCTGCTCGGAGCCATGGGCGCCATCCAAGGCGCGGTGTGCACCATCGGCGACCTGATGCTCGGCGTGCAGACCGCGAACGCGCCATCGTTCGTGTTGACCGGCATCATCACCTCGCTGGTGTATCTGAGCATCACCTATGCGCTGTCCACCACATTCATGCATGTGGGCAAGGGATTGTGCGTGGCGTTGGTGATCGTGCAGATTCCGGGCGCATCCGGCCTGTACCCCATCGAGATGATGCCGAAGTTCTTCCGCATGGTATACCCGCTGGTGCCGTTCAGCTATTCGATCGACGCGTTCCGCGAGACCATCGCGGGCATGTACGACGGCCATTGGCTGCAGAAGATCGGCACGTTGCTGCTGTTCGCCGCGGCCGCGTTCCTCATCGGATTGGTGATTCGCCCGCTGCTGGCCAATCTCAACCGCCTGTTCGCCCGGGAAATCAAGGCAAGCGACATGATCATCGGCGAGGAGGTGCAGTTGCCGGAACGCGGCTACACCATGTCCCAGGCCATCCAGGTGCTGGCCGACAAGGGCGGCTACCGCGATGTGATCGAGGACCGTGCGAGCCGTTTCGCGGAACTGTACCCGAAGCTCAAGCGCGGCGCGCTGCTCGCCGGCTTCATCGTGCCGACCGTTTTGGCGCTCGTGTTCTCGTTCACCAACGGCGAGAAGGTCGTGGTGCTGGGCACCTGGATGGTCTGGGTGCTGCTCATCATCGGCTTCCTCATGGTCATCGAATACATGCGCGACAATCTGCGCCGTCAAGTGGAGCTCGGCAGCCTGAGCGACGAGGCGATCCAACGGCTGTTGCTGCAGCGGCAGAACGCACGCATGCGGCGCAGGAAGCGCGCGCAACAGGCACGGCGCGAAAAGCTGCTGCGCAAAACCGGACGGTATTCGGGACGCCACGGAAACGACAGGACGCAACGCGCGCACGTCACGTACACGACCACCGGAACCGAAAGCAACGGCATCGCCGCGCTGGTGCGCAAGCTGAACGCCGCCGGCCAAACCGCCGACCCGAAGAACGCCGGGCATACCGACGCGACCGGCGCTCCGAAGAACCTGAATCCCGCCACCGACACCGAAAGGAGCAACGCATGAGGGCCATCGCCAAACTGTTCGTCGGCGACCTCCGCCGCATCACCAGCAACGTCGTCTCCATCATCATCGTCATCGGCCTGGTGGTGATTCCCGGCCTGTTCACCTGGTTCAACGTGGCCGCCAGCTGGGATCCGTTCTCCAACACCGGCAATCTGAAATTCGCCGTCGCCAACGACGACAAGGGCTACCGTTCCGACCTCATCCCCGTGAAGGTCAACATCGGCGACCAAGTGGTCAACACCCTGCGCGCCAACAGCCAGCTCGACTGGACCTTCACCAGCACGAAAGAAGCCGTGGAAGGCACCAAATCCGGCAAATACTACGCCGCCGTGGTGATTCCGAAGAACTTCAGCACCCGCATGATGACGTTCTTCTCCTCGGACGGCAAACACGCGAAGCTCACCTACTACAACAACGAGAAGAAGAACGCGCTCGCGCCGAAGATCACCGGTCAGGGAGCGGACACCGTCGCCGCGCAGATCAACGAGATGTTCTCCGAAACGCTCACCGGCACCGCGCTGGAGATCGCCTCGCAGCTCGCCTCGCAGCTTGACAAGCCTGAGGCGAAAACACAGCTCACGCAATTCAACGGCAACATCGGCGAATTCGCGACCACGCTTGCCGACACCGCCACCACGCTGAAGACGTTCGGCACGCTGACCCAAAGCGCGCAGCATCTGCTGGACGGCTCCAACACCTTGGTCTCCATGGCCGATAGCAGCGCGAAAACCGCGAAAAACCAGCTCAAACAGACCGAAGGCAGCGTGAACGACCTGACCGGAGCCGTCAAAACCGGCACATCCGCGCTCAGCACCGCGCTGGCCAATTCGGCGAGCAGCTTCGACGCGGTCGCCGACGGCGTCGACACCGTGTTCGACAACGTCGGCACACAGGCCGGCAGCGCGGCGACCGCATTGCGCAATCAGGCGTCGAACGTCACCAAGCAGGCGCAGGAATACCAGAAAATCAGCGATTCCCTGGGAACGCTCGCCAACAGCAGCCTGCTGCCGGATGCGGCGAAAATCGCCATCGAGCATCTGAAAACCAACGTGGACGCCACCATCACGCAGCTCAACGACCTCGCATCATCGCTGAACACCAGCGCCGCGAACATCGACGCGAAAGTCAGCGGCACCACGCAGGAACGCCAGCAGATCAAGCAACTCGCGCAGCAGGCGCAATCGTCGGTCAGCGGCATCAAATCCGACTTCGACAGCCAGCTCAAACCGCAGCTGGACAGCATCTCCAGCTCGATCGGCGGCACCGTCTCGTCGTTGAGCGCCAGCGCCGCGGAACTGAAAAGCTCGTTGGGCGACCTGAACAGCACCACCGCCGACGCCGACAAGCAGCTGGCGGCCATCCGCAAGGTGCTGAATTCCACCGCGGACAGCCTTTCCACCGCGAGCGCCAAGCTCACGACGTTCACCGGTTCGCTGTCGGACGCGCTGAACAGCGGCGACATGAGCGCGGTCAAGGACGTGCTCGGCGGCGACACGGATTCGCTGGCCACCGCATTGGCCGCTCCCGTCAAGGTGAAGCGGACCGCCGTGTTCCCGGTGAAGAACTTCGGTTCGCAGATGACGCCTTTCTATACGTTCCTGCCGTTGTGGGTGGGGTCGCTGCTGATGGCGGTCACGTTGAAGACCACCGTTTCGCGCAAGGTGCGCAGGGAACTCGGCGACCCGAAGCCCCATCAGCTGTTCCTCGGCCACTACGGCGTCTTCGGCGTGATCGCGCTGCTGCAAAGCACGTTCTCGCTGGGCGGCAGTCTGCTGTTCCTGCATGTGCAGGCGGTGCATCCGTGGCTGTTCATGCTTTCCGGATGGGTGAGCAGTCTGGTGTTCTCGTTCTTCGTGTATACGCTGGTCACCAGTTTCGGCAACGTAGGCAAGGCCCTTGGCGTGCTGCTGCTCGTCGTGCAGATCTCCGGTTCGAACGGCGCGTATCCGCTTGCCGTGTTGCCGAAAATCATCGGTTCCATCAGCCCGTTCCTGCCGGCGACGCATTCGATCACGGCCATGCGCGCCGCCATCGGCGGCGTGTACGGCAACGATTACTGGTGTGCGATCGGCTCGCTGCTGCTGTTCATCCTGCCGCTGCTGCTCATCGGATTGGTGCTGCGCATTCCGCTCGTCAAGTTCAACAAGTGGTATGTTGCCAAGGTGGAAGGCACGAAGGTGATCTCATGATGGCCGATGCATCAATCGCGCGGGATTCGGACAAGGGGACCGCCGGTCTGCGGACGCCTGCCGGCGACATGCATGCGCAGGCTAGTGACATGGGCATGCTGAATGTCCGCGCGCAGACACCGGCCGGCGGCACGCATGCGCAGGCCGACGTCACGGATATGCTGGGTGGCGCTGGTGCAGACATCGCATCGACTGTGCGGAATCCGTGCGGAAAGGCCGGTGGGACGCACGGCACGGAACAGAGTGCCGCGAACAGGGGCTGCGGACGGCGCGAACGGCTCCGTGAGCAGACCGACCGCAAGATCATGCGCGCGGCCTTGGAAATCGTCGTTTCCGATGGCGTCGGCGCCGTGACCATCGAAGAGGTGGCACGTCGTTCCGGAGTGGCGAAGACCACGATCTACCGTCGGTACAGGAACGCGGATGACCTGCTGCACCGCATCCAGGTGGAGGCCGCGGGATTGCCCGATTTCAGTGATCTGGATCCATCCCGCGACGGCTTGCGGGCGATGCTGCAGCGTATTCAGGATTGTTTCGACAGTGAATTGGGATTGAAAGCCGTGGGCGCGGTGCTCACTTCCGACAACGACGCGTTGACGGCCATCGCCGAGCAGGTGCTGGCGCCCGCCGAACAGCGCTTTTCCGCATTCGTGAACCGTGGAATCGTCACCAAGGCGTTCCGCGCCGACGTGGACCTCGGATTCCTGTTCGATACGGTGTTGGGCTCGATGCTGGCCTACACCGCCCTGCACGACAAGGCGACATGCGCCGAACCGCTTTCGTCTTCCAAGATGGGCGCAAACAGCACGAACGGCAACGCGGACGGCGCATGGGCGGCGCATATGGCCGGTCTGCTCTGGACAGTCATCGCGGTCTGAATAGTTGGAGCGCCAATTAACGTCACTAGAATTCGCACGATTTCATTTATGCCGGCAACAATCGGAATCGTGCGAAACGTCAACCGCGACCAATACCCCCTAACTGCTGTTTGCCACTCGGGAAACCGGAGAAAGTGAGTTAAATCGCGTTCCTGCATCAGTCGGTTTCGCACAATTTGAAATGACCTAGGGGAAATTGAAATCGTGCGAAGTACTTCGTCCATTCGGGACTGCGTGACCATCTCCCAAAAAACGTCCGCAGCCCACTCTCAGGTAAATACGGAGATCCGGCGGGAACCCGATGAGGATTCAATGGGGACGCGTGGC
>DKCF01000014.1:6952-12476 GCA_002451435.1 Bifidobacterium sp. UBA6881
AGAAACCCATGGCAATCCGGCGGGAGATATATGGCCAATCCGACGGGCTTTACCGCTACTGTATGGAAGCTTCCTGACGGGCCACCTCAAGTGCCTTGTTGAACGCTTCGGTGGTCCAACTGGCGCCGGCGAGCTTGTCGACTTTGAGATCCTTCAGCGGCTTTCCCACCACCGCGTCCGGCACGGCCTTGGCGAAATCGTTCTGATGCTTTTTGGAAATGGACGTGAATGGATGGCCGACGATCTTCACGGCGGACACCTTCTGGTCCTTGACCGTCAGATGCACGTCGATGGTGTCTTCGCCGACCGGACCATACTGGCCGTTGACCGCATACTCGCCGTCCGCGTAGTTGCCGGTATCCTGTTTGTCCGATTTCGTGGATGATTCGTCATCGGCGTGGTTTTTCACGGAACCGTCCGCATTGGATTCGTTGTCCGTGGCCTTGCCTTCGGTTTTCGACTTGTTTTCCTGCGATTGCACGCTTTCGCCGGAATTTCCGGCGTATTCGTCATCCATCGGCGTGGCCGTCGTCTCGCCGCATGCCGACAGCAACGCGATGCTCGCCGCGGTCAGCGCGATCACCTTCACCGCATTTGATTGTTTGCCGTCCATGACCGCCACTCCATTCTGTCCATTCCGCTCCCGCGCGTGCTTTCGCCCCGTCCGACTTTCCCGAATCATTCCGCAGCTCCGGTTTTCGCGGCCTTCGTCGGATCGGAGAACGCGATTGCCACACCGCCGTTCTGCGCGCCTTCCGCGGCGGCTCCGGTGCGTGCCGGTTTGCCGCCCGCCGCCTCGTACGCGCGCTGGGCGTCCTTGTCGTTCCATTGCTCGCCTACCAGCACGCCATGGTTGAGCATGATCTCGCGCTGCGCGCACGAGGCGACCAGCGCGTCATGCGTCACCACGATGATCGTCGTGCCCTGCTCATGCAGCTGCCGGAACAGGTCGAGCACGATCTTCTCGTTCTTCTCGTCAAGGTTGCCGGTCGGCTCGTCGGCGAGAATCAGCTTCGGGCAGTTGATCAGCGCACGCGCGATGCACACGCGCTGCTGCTCGCCGCCGGAAAGCTGGCCGGGAAGGTGATGCGCGCGATCCTTCAATCCGACGCGTTCCAACGCCTCCAACGCCTGCCGCTCGTCAACGACGGAATGGTAGTACTGCGCCACCATCACGTTCTCCACAGCCGTCAGGTGGGGCACGAGATAGAACTTCTGGAACACCAGGCCGATCATGTTCTTGCGCACGTCCGCAAGCTGCCTGGCGTTCAGATCCTCCAGTCTGCGGCCTTCGAGGGAGACGGATCCCTCCGACGGCGTGTCCATGCATCCGATCATGTTCATCAGCGTGGTTTTGCCGGACCCGGACGAGCCGACGATCGCCAGCCATTCGCCCTGCGGCACCGTCAGACTCAGATCGTCCACGGCGTGCAGGTCGCCGTAGATCTTCGAAATGTGGTCGAGCTCAAGCAAGGTATCCATGGGTTATTCCTCCCTCAAAACGATGGCGGGGTCGATATGGGTCGCACGGCGGACCGGCGGAATGGACGCGACCACGGCGATGAGCACGCTCAACGCCAACGACGCCACGCCCAGCGGCCAGTTAAAACCAAGCGCACGGTCGAACACCGTGACGCACAGCACACGGGCGAGCGCATAGCCGATTGCCGTGCCGAGCAGTCCGCCGACGAAGCCGTAGATGGCTGATTCCACGGTGAATTCGGTGCCGATGGCATGCGACGAGGCGCCAAGCGCCTTGCGCAGGCCGATTTCGTTGCGGCGCTGGCTCACGATGGAGCTGATGGTGGTGCCCACGCCCACGAACGTCAGCACGAGCACAACAATCGAAACGATCCAGAACAACGTTTGCAGCATGGTGATGATGCGGGTGTCGGACGAGGTGATTTTGGTGACGGCCTGCGCCTTCACGCCAGTGTTCGGATTGGCGTTGATGCTGGAGATGACGGCGTCGAGGTCGTCGCCCATCGCGTTCACCGAATATTCGACGACGTCGGCGCCGCGTTTGGTTCCGGTGAGGTCCGTCACATCCGCCGCGGTCGCGTATACGATGGAGTCCTCGTTTCCGCCGGTGTCCACGATGCCGGAGACGCGGAATTCGGTGCCGTCGGTGTCCATGATGTCGGACGATACGCGGCCGTTTTCCGTGGTTTTCCCGTCATTTCCTTCGGAACCGCCGGCCGTCTGTTCGTCCGAGCCCTGCCCGTCCGAATCCTGTTCGCTCGAGCCCTGCCCGTCCGATTCGGCGGATTCGGACGTCGAAGCATCCGACGGACCGGACGATGACGAGGATCGGTTATCGGACGCGCGGTAGCCGATCGTGATTCGCGAGCCGACCTTCGCGCCAAGCGCGTCGGCCACATCGCGGCCGATCATCACATTGCCGGCGCTGGGCCAGCGTCCCGTCACGTTCCAGTGGCGGTTCAGCGTCTTGACGGCATGCGGGTCCACGCCGGCGATGGTGTACGGCGCGGAATTGATGCGCACGCTCTCATACCGGTATGCCGCCGATTTCGCGCTGTGGCCGGCGGACACCAACGCCGTCACCCCGCGCATGGCTTTCGCGTCGATGCCCTGCGTCTTCCGTTCGGCGTCGGATGGCGTGACGATCAGATTCGCGCCATACGCGCGCATCTCCTCGTTCATCTGCTGCGGCACCGCGATGCACACCGCCGCCAGGCAGAACAGCGTGGCCGCGCCGACCATCGACGCGACGACCGCCATCACCGCGCGCGAACGGCGGCGGAACACCGCGCCCCACAGCATGGTGAGGAACATTCCGCGATTGGTCATATTTCTCCGTTTACCTTCCATGCAGCACCTCCGCCGGTCGAAGTCCCAGAATCGAACGAATCGATGAAAGCGACGCGATGAGCACGGTGATGGCGAGCAGCACGAACACCAGCACGAACACCATCGGACGCATCGTGATGCCGGAACCGAACACGATATGTCCCACAAGCTGGGCGACGCCGGAACCGGCCAACGCGCCGACCAGCGCGCCGACCAGGGAGATCAACGCCGTTTCAGCGAGCATCAGCCGCGACACCGCCCCGTCCGTGGCGCCGATCGCCTTCAGCAACGCCAGCTCCGCGCCGCGTTCTCCGATCGAGGCGGCCATGAGGTTCGCCACCGCGATCGCCGCGGCGATCAACGAAAGCGCGGTCATGAGCACCATCACCGCCTGCGTCTTGTTGAGCACGTCGCCCTGCAACGCGGCCACCTGGCGCACCTGCTTGGCCACGGCTCCCGGAATCACCTCTTCGATCTGGTAGGCGATCGACGACGGGTACGCCGTGCAATACCACGTCTCCCATTCGTCCTGCGTGAGCGCGTTCGGGTTCTTCGCCGCTTTGCGCGCGAGGTCGTTGTCGGGCGTGGTGAGCGCCTTCACTTCGATCTTGTCCACGGAATCGGGAAGATTCGCCAGCGTCTGCGCGACGATGGACGGCATGTAGATGCCGTTGTCGTCGGAATCGCCCGATTCGTAGATGCCGGTGATGGTCACTTTCACGCGATTGCGTTCACGTCCGCCCGCGGAGGAATCCGTGGAAATGGTCTTGTCCAGCGTCAACGTGTCGCCGATGTGCAATCCCAGTTTCGAGGCGAGTGTGGCGCCGACGATCGCCTGTTCGGAATCGTCCTTCGGCCAGGAGCCATCGAGCTTCCACCATGAGCGCATGCCGTTCACGCCGGCGACGGTGGATTCGCCGGAATCCATGTGCAGCGTCTTCGCGAACCATGTGCCCACGATCGGCACGCTCGTGGCCTTGCAGCTGGAGGCCGCGGATCCGGAGCATGCCGCGTCGGCGTGGATGTTCAGTTCCGGCGCGAAATTGGTGATGTTGAACGCCCAGAAGATCGTTTTGATCTTCTTCGCGTCCGATTCCTTCAGGAACGCGGTAGGGTCGGCGGAATCCTCGTCGGTTCCGCTCGATGAGCCGGCTGAGCCGTCGGTGGTGTTGTACAGGTCGTTCACCACCGCGTCGGCCTTCGGCTGCACGACGATGTTGGACCCGTACGTCGACAGTTCGGCGTTGAGCTTGTCGCCCACATCGAACACCACGCCGAGCATGGCCACGCTGACGGTGGCCGACAGGCATACGGTGACGGCAATCAGCAGGCGACGTTTGAACTGCCGGCTGAACGAGCGGAGGATCATTTTCAGGAAGAACACGGATCGGCTCCTTTCCGCTCACTGGAAGTGGCTCGACAATGCGTCGAGCGTGGATGTCTGAATGACGATTTTGCCCGGCTTGACCTGATAGTCGAACGGTATCGGGTTGCATCCGCCCTTGAAGCCGATGGTGGCGAGGTTGATGGCGACATCGCATTTCTTGCAGATGATCTTGCCGTCCTTCTCGTAATAGCCGGCATCGCCGCAGTTCTCGCACGCGTCGAGGCCGACGCCGTACGCGCCGCCGTTCTTTTTGATGATGATGAACCGCATGACGGTGCCGTCCTTCGCCTTGTATTGGAAGCGGTGCAGATGGCCGTCCGAGATCTGGCTGAATGCGATGGTCGCGACGCCGTCATGCAGCGAATACCGTTCGGGCGGCGAAAGCGTGACCACCTTCTGCGTCTGTGCGACGCCGTAGGTGAGCGCGACGGTCACGCCGATCATCGCGACGAGGCTCCACGCGCCGGCGGCCTTCGCGCGGCGGCGGAACGCGACATGGGAGCGCGTGATCGCCTCGTTCGCGCCTGTCGGCTTGACTTTGAAGCCCATCACCACGCTGGCGATGGCGGGAATCGCGAAGACCAGGATCATCGCGATGGCGATGGCGCGTTGATGGTTGATGCCCCAGACGAGCAGCAGGAACGCCGTCGTGGGGAAGCTGACGATGCGTTTCGACTGCAGGATCTGCGCGAGATCGATGAAATGCGATATGAACAGCAATGCGACCAGCAGCAACGCGGCCATGGTGAACGACCAGCGGACGGCGGTGGAGCGCATGGTGCGGATGATCAGCGCCGCGACGACCGCGGTGGCTGCGCCCAATGCGAATCCCAACGCGCGCAGCAGCATGGACGAGGTGAATATCGGATCGCCCGGTTCGACGAAAATCGTCAGCTTCAGGATCACGTCGGGCAACGCGCGGAAGGTGGCGGCCGCGATCGCCAGCGCCGCAACCGCATTGGCCGCATCGAGCAATGCGCGGTGGTCATGCCAATGCGCGGTGATGCGCCGCGCGAAGAGGATGACGACGAACGCCGCGACGTCGAAGACCACGCAACACCACAGTGTGGGATAGTTGATGAACGTGCGCTGCGTGATCACTGCGGACGCGCGCAGCGCGGCGAACACGACCGCGCCGGAGAAGCCGACGATGAAGCCCGCGAGCCGCCAATACGCGCTCAGCGGCTTGTCCCGCCCCTCGCCGACGGTGAGCATCACGTTCAGCGTCATCACCAGCAAAGCCGGTGCCAGCAATCCCTGCAACACCGAAACATATTGCAGCAGCATCCCAAAATCCTTTCCGCCGTCTCCTCGGTTCGAGGAGCC
>DKCF01000014.1:12596-13321 GCA_002451435.1 Bifidobacterium sp. UBA6881
TCAAGTCCACCCAAGCCCGAGCCCGACCAAGCCCAATCAAACCCGCCCAGCGGTTCCGTGAACGTCTCCCATAAACGCCCCCGTAAACGCAAGAGAGCGGTTCCGGCGTGCGGCGCCCGATCGCGAACCCGGCCGAATGGCCTTGCGCGCGTCGAACGATGTCTGCCGGAACCGCGGGCATGAGAACTCATGCGTCCTTCAATCGGCTTTCAAGCGAATTCACGCTTCGATCACCATTCCTGCGGGGTGTAGTTCCAATCCGGGAAGGTGACCTCGAGCGGTTCGGTCCAGAAGCGTCCGGTCACGCCGGTCTCCGGATCGACGTGCAGCATCCATCCCTTCTTCTCCGGGGATTCGATCTTCAGCACGAGCTTGTACGCGCCGGCCTCGTCGAGCTTGACGTTGGCGCCGTAGTGCGGGCCGTCGGAAGCGTTCATCTGCATGAAGGTTCCGGAGGCGACGGATTCATTGCTGGACTTGTTGATGATCTCGTAGTTGACGGTGAGGTCCGGCACGAAGTCGCCCTTGCCGTAACCGAGTTTGGTGCCCTTCTGGTTGGCGTGGATGTCGGCCTCGAGGTGGAAGCTCGCGTCGGCGGCCTTCAGACCCATGCCGGACGGCTCCATGTCGATCGGCTGGAAGTACACGGCGTTGACGGTCAGCGGACCGACTTCCTGGTCGGAGTGGTTCTCGTCGACCTGGATCTCCTCGAAGCCGGCGTCGTT
>DKCF01000014.1:13338-13621 GCA_002451435.1 Bifidobacterium sp. UBA6881
TTGCTCGAATCGTCGGCGGCCTTGGTGTCGGACGCGGAAGTGGAGGACTTCGCGTCGGATGCGGAACTGGAATCGCCGCCGCACGCGGACAGGGAGAAGGCCATGGAGCCGGCCAGCAGGATGCCGAGCAGAGCGGCGATCTTCTTGTTCTTCATTTTCTCTTCCTTTGCTTGTCGTTGGGTTTCGTGGAAAAACTGATGTTGGGTTTGACGGAAAACTGTTGTTGGGTTTCGTGGGAGCCCGTGAATCGCGATGCGACTCACGAATTGCGGGAAGGTTCCGA
>DKCF01000014.1:13693-16019 GCA_002451435.1 Bifidobacterium sp. UBA6881
CCGAAACCGTTCCGTTCGATACCGTATGCTCGGTGGAGGAATCACCCGCGATGGCCACGGCAGCAGCGGCTTCCTGCGCTGCCTTCGATCTGTGTTGCTTCGCGAAGCCGACGACGAACAGCACGACCACGGCGATCGCCGCGACGATCTGCGCCGCGATCGTTTCGGCATACGGATACAGGCCGATCCAATCGTTGGTCGGCACGCTGCTCAGATATGTGCCTTCGACGAGGTCGCCTTCGATCAGCGCGTGCACGCCGCCGCCCGCGAAGATGACGACCAGCACGGCCATCAAAATCGACGTGACGAGGAAGAACGGGCCGATCGGAATCTTCACCGAGGTGAATCGCAACACGAAGAAGATCACGAGCAGCACCACGGCCGCGGCGATGCCACCGACCCACATGCCGTGCGAATCCTGGCTCATCGAATAGATCGATTCGTAGAAGATCACCGTTTCGGCGCCTTCGCGGAACACCGCGAGGAAGCTCAGCAAAGCGAGCGAGGCGATCATGCCGAAGCCCACGCCCTTGTCGGCGCGCGCATTGGCCACGGCCGCCTCGGTTTTGTTGCGGATATACCGGTTCCAGGATTCGACGGAGCTTTTGTTGAGCATCCAATTGCTGGTCCACAGCAGCATGACCATCGCGATCAGCGCGCACACGCCCTCGGAGATCTCCTGGATCGGGCCGGAGCCGCCGAACAGGAACGTGAACAGCACCGCGATCAGCCCCGAAGCCGCAAGACCCGCGAGCACGCCGAGGTAAATCCACTTGGTGAAGCGCTTGTTGCCGGATTTGACGAGATACGCGATCACCGCGGCCACGACGAGCAGCGCTTCCAGACCCTCGCGGATCAGGATGAGGAACGCCTGGCCGGCGGAGCTGGTGATGAGCTTCGTGAAGCCGTTGGCGTCATCGGACGCGCCGCCGTCGAGCGTCGCCGCATCTTCCACAAGCCAGCTTTTCAGGTCGTCGACGAGCTTCTTGATTTCCTTGTCGGAGCCGCCGTCGCGCATGGTCTTGCGGGTCATCTTGAACTGGTATTCGACCTGTGAGACGCGGTTGCCGGAGATCGCGTTCATCACGTTCTTCTCGAAACCGAGTTTTTCGTAATACTGGTAGTAGGCGTTGTTGACGAGGCTGGAGCCCTCCGAACCCTTGCCCGAGACCGCGGCCTTGTACGCCTTGTCGAGGATGACGTTCATTTCCTTGGCGACTTCGCTCCAAGTGCGGTCGCCCTTGCCCTTGGAGGAATTCTTCTTGGCCGCGTCGAGCTTCTTGCGCTCTGCCGCGGTTTCGGCGGCACGCTGCTTCGCGTATTCTCGCGGATTCGCGAGACCGGTATTGGCGTCAAGCGTCTGCGCGGTGGATTCGAGTTCGGCGTTCAACGTCTCGATTCCGGATGCGATCGCCTCGCCCTGGCCCTGCTGGTAGGCAAGTCCTTCCAAATCGGTGAACTGCTTGAGCAGGGCGGTCTGCTTGTCCGCGGAAATGGTGTCGTTGACCGCCTTCGAGAAGTTGGAGGCGTCGTAGCCGATCCAGTGCGCGGTTTGGAACGCGGTGCCGGCCTGGCCGTAGTCGCCGGAATCGTAATGCCGCTCGGCGGTCTGCAACTGCTGCTCAATGTTCTGCGCGACCTCGGTCCATGAATCGAAATCGGTCTGCGAATCATCGGCCGCGAACGCCTGCTGCGGCAGCATGACGGCCACCAGCACCATGGCGAGCGCGAGCATCAACGCCGCGATCAGACGATTGGGAACGAATTCTCGGGAATCCGACGCGAATCGACGCACGCTGCGAGCTGGCATGGAACCGAACCTTTCCTCTCTCTCACTTGCCCGGCGCGGTCATTGCCGCGCCAGAACCATAAGATAAAAAGAAAATTTTCGGAAGAACAGTCTTGATTTTTGAATCAAATTGGTATAGTCATCGAAAAAACGGCGGAATTCCGCCATTTTTATTTTTGACAAGTCTGCGCACCTGTCTCATAATGTGATATTTCGCACCTGCAGGGATGTATTTGGACACACGGAAGCGCACGATGCCGGGAAGCCGACGGGACCCGTTTTCCATAGGCGAGATGCATCACGCTAGCATCATGATATGGGTTCTTCCGCTTCGTACATTTCATCCACGGCATCCTCCCCGCAGGCTCCAGCCACGCCATCCGCCACGGCCGCTCCACCTGCTTCGCACGTTTCATCCACTCCAGCCGCAGCATCCTCTCCGCACACTCCCTCCACACCACCTGCTTCGCGCACCTCACTCACTCCAGCCGCATCATCCGTTCCATCCGCTCCGCACGCTCCTTCCACTCCAGCCAC
>DKCF01000014.1:16087-16254 GCA_002451435.1 Bifidobacterium sp. UBA6881
CCACTCCACACACCTCGCACGCCCGACGTGCTCCGCTCACGCAGCGCATGCCGTATACGGCGTCTTTCCCGAAAGCGGTGGGCACCGGACTGATCATCTCCTCTTCCATGCCGATTCCACCCGAATCATGCGCCGCCATGCGCCGGTTCATCGACGAGTACGAGCAG
>DKCF01000014.1:16388-16735 GCA_002451435.1 Bifidobacterium sp. UBA6881
CTGTTTTCCGCCACTTCCGGAGCGATAGACCCATGCGTAGGCGAGGATCTGATACGACTCGGCTACGATCCGGCATTGAGCTTCACCGTCGGACCCGACGCCGGCGAATGTCTGGGGGCATTGCACGGACGAGCCGTTTGGGGCAGGGATGTGGTTCGTTCATCCGGCACGACGCTTGTCACCCACGGTCCCGTTCATTTGGATTTCGGAGCCTGCGGCAAGGGGTATCTGGTCGATTTGCTCGGCAGATTGATGCCGGGGCATCATGCCGATCCGCCGACGCACCCGCTTCCCGCACGTTCCGCCAAGGACGCGCGCAATCCCAACATTCCATCATCGGAACATCA
>DKCF01000014.1:16827-17949 GCA_002451435.1 Bifidobacterium sp. UBA6881
AGTTCCACGCAACAGTGCACAGAACCGGAATTCGTCATCGATGCGGGCGGCGATCTGCTGGTGCATGCCGCCGCACCGATTCGTGTGGCGTTGGAGGATCCCGAGGACGAACAACGCGCGGTGGGCGTCGCGGAAATCGTCAACGGCGCGTTCTGCGCGAGCGCGCCCAGCCGCCGTCATTGGGAAGTGGCGGTCAACGAACGAACGCATCTGGCGATCCATCATCTGCTGAACGCCGTCGACGGATTGCCGGTCCAACAAACCGAAGCCACCTGGGTTCATGTGCCCGTGGAATCCGATTCCGGCCAACCGGATTCAGACCCTGCGGACCACGCCATAACAGGTTCCGTGAGCCGACATCACATGGAACTCCCTGCGGCCCATGATCTCACTACTCGACGCAAGCCCGCCGCAGCGAGCAGAATCGCATCGGAGAACGGCAGCACGGCGGTGCCGCGACCAATGAATCAATACCCCACTATGCTGGCCGACGGTCTGGCCACCGCGCTGTTCGTCTCCAATCCGAATAATCTCAACCGCGTCTTCGCCTTCGATTGCGCGACCTTGAATATTGACCGTCATGCCGCCATCAGCGACCGTTTCCCCGGTCATCTGTTCTGACAAATACCGATGGATGGAACGACGTCCAAATCAGAATCGACACCCAACCCAAGAATCAGAAACCCCAAACAGAAACAGAAACAGGAATCAAAACCCAGGCCAGAACCGGATTCCAATCTGAAATCAGAATCAAAACTCGAATCAGAATCAGACCAAAAATGGAATCAACACAGGAATCAAAGCCCAAGGCAGAACCCTTGGCGCCAATCATGCAGTGGTAGTCCCACCCCAAAAATGTTTGTGCCAAACATGCAGTTGGCACCCGTAAAATCCGGGCGCGTCCTGCATCTTTGGCACAAACGCTGAATGGTCACCGGTCGAACTGCATGATTGGCGCCAAGAATCCACGGGGACCAGCGGAATGACCTCAAGTCCGCACATCGGGAACAGCCAATCGAGCTGGACTGGCGGATTTGACCGGTCAAAATCAACAACCGATATAAATCCGCCAGTTCCGGAAACCAGACCGGCCGAACCAAACAATCCCGACCAGCCAATCAG
>DKCF01000005.1:0-580 GCA_002451435.1 Bifidobacterium sp. UBA6881
TGCTATCCGCATTGGCCGTGTGGATGTGGCCGGACAGGGCCGCGTTCGTCGCCACGCGCGACGCGTCTTGTCTCGGTGCGGATGAGGTCCATGGCATGGGATGCGAACAAGCGTGCGGCATGGAACATGGCGTTGACGTCATGAATGATGCGACGTATGGCCTGGATACTACGCGTGATGCTGTCGATGGCGTATACGTTGGTGTATGTGGTGCCACGCGCGATGAGGCGGAATGCGCGTGTGACGAACGTGCGCGCGACGAGTTGCCGCTCATCGGATGCGTCGCCTGCGTGGCGGCCCTGCAAGCTTCGGTTCGTGGCGGCGCGTCCCTCGTGCATGCCTTCGAGGAACTTGCGGGTGGGTCATTCGCGGCACCGGAACTGACGGCATGGCGCATTTCCCGCACGATTCGGTCCCGCTGCCATCCCAAGGAAAGGCGACGACAGGCCGGTATGCTGAGCGCGGAATTGCATGCGGTCTGCCAGCTGAGCGCGACGCTCGGCTGCGAGACGGGACGATGCCTGGATGCGGTGGCCGCATCGTTGCGTAGACGGCGGTTGCTGGACGATCTGACGGCGAA
>DKCF01000005.1:701-2857 GCA_002451435.1 Bifidobacterium sp. UBA6881
GGGGATTGCCATGCCTGCTGTTCGCCATCTGTTGCTACGTATTCGGCGCGATTTGGATACATGCGTTGTTGAAACGGGAGGGAGCGTCGGCGGCATGATGGGAATATTGATGTTGATCGCGGCGGTGTGCGCCGCCGAAGCGGCGTGGCTATGGCGGTGGGTTCCTGTCCGCGTGCCGCCCGAAGCGGATTCCGGTATGCAGGAGCTGACGCTGCCGTTGATTCTGGAAATGCTCAGCGTGGCCATACGGCAGGGATCGTCCATTCCGCATGCGTTGATCGCGGTGGGCGGCATCGTCTCCGGTGAATTCGGCGACGGTCTGCGTTCCGCGGGCGAACGGCTCAACGAAGGCGTCTCCTGGAACGACGCATGGCCTGATGACGGCGATCTCGCTGTGGTACGCGACGCCTTCGCGTCCTCGTGGACGAATGGAACGTCTCCGGTGAATCGTCTGGAAGTCGCCATCGAACAATTCGATTGGGATGAACGCGCACGGATCGAACAATCCGCGGCAAGGCTCTCGATTCGGTTGCTGTTGCCGACCGGCCTGTGCTTTTTGCCGGCATTCGTGGCAGTCGGCGTCATTCCCGCGGTCGCTTCGTTCGCGGGATGATAGGCGCGGGTGTGCGGGCGTTGGATGCGCGTGGAGCACGCATGAATGCCGTTGCATTGATGCGGTGATGCCGTTGAGCATGTGTCGTGGGCGCGATCCGATACGAGGTTTGGTGCACAGCCTAGTGCATGGCTTGGTACACAGCCTGGTATGCGGTGAAAGGTCGATTGCGCAAACGCGATTGGATGGATTCGCACGATTGCAGTTCGATGCCGCGCGTTGTGGATAACTGTGGATGACACGCCAGGGATGTGGATAACCATCGTCCTCCGACCACAACCTCGTTCATGGACGACTTCGCATTGAGGAATACGCGACACTGGTCGCACCGGTTGTCAGACCGGAACGATCATACGAAAGGAATGTCATGAGCAACGTAGCACAAGTCAATGTTGACGGCTCGCCGGGCATGCTGGGCCGGGCGGGATGGAAGCTGAACGCACTGCGTGAAAAGGCCAATACGACGATATGTCTGCTGGATGCGCGGATGCGCACGTTGACCGCCGAACCGGAAGAAGGCGCGGCGACGGCGGAGTACGCGGTGGTATTGGTGGCCGCAACGGCCTTCGCGGCGGTTCTGGTGGGCATCGTGAAATCGGATGCCGTCAAAACCCTGCTGACCAATATCGTCAAAAAGGCCCTCAGCGTGGGGTGAGCCATGGCGTGGCGATGGTGGAACCGCCACGCCGATGACGCCGACCAGGGAGTCGCCACTGCGGAGTTCGCGGTGGTGCTTCCCTGTGTCGCCGCGGTGGCGATCGCGGTGCTGTGTGTGGGAAGGGCGTCGATAACGTCGATGAACTGCCAGGACGCGGCGGCGGCCGGAGCGCGGGCGGTGACGATTGAAGCCGATGGCGGTGACGCCGCGGCTCGGACGGCGGCATTGGCCGTTGCCGGCGATGGAGCTTCGGTGACGCTCGACATGGAGGCCGATGCCGTCACCGTCACGGTGCGTTGCCCCGTGATACCGGATCCCGCCGGAGTGCTGCCCACGTGGGTCGTCGGCAAGGCGGTCCGATATTTCTGAGAATCCGTTGGTCCTCGAGATTCGCCATAGAAAGGAGCGATGTCGTGAAACATCATGTGAAACATGCTGTGGAAGATGGCGTGAAACGCGGTTCCGGCCGATACGCGTCATGCGTTTCCACCGCGCGGAACCGGAATGGTTGGCTGCGCGAATCGGATGAAGGCTCCGGAACGGTTTCCGGCGTCGCGCTGATTGCGGTGGCCGCTGCCATGCTTGGCGCGGTGGCGCTTGCAGGCAATCTGCTGCTTTGCCTGCACCATGCGCAGAACATCGCCGATATGTCGGCCACGGCCGCGGCGACCGCGCTCTACAAGGGATCCTCGGCACCCTGCGCGGTGGCGGAACGGACGGTAACGGGCAACGATGCGGCGCTCGCATCCTGCGAAGTCGATGGCGAAGACGTGCAGGTGGTCGTACGCGTGGGCACGCAAGTGCCGTTCATGCCGCATGTGTCCAAGCAGTCGCGGGCGGGGCCGATTGCATGCGGCTAGGACTGCCGCGGCCGATTGCGCATAC
>DKCF01000005.1:2972-4808 GCA_002451435.1 Bifidobacterium sp. UBA6881
GGTCGCCATGTGGCCGCATAAGTCCACATCGCAATGGCGGATCCGTGCCGCGAAGGGCGGACGCCGTGGCGAACGGCATGGTCCGCGGTTACTGTACTGAGATATGAGTGGAATGACACCTATGCGAACGATCATTGCCGTGGTGGGCAACCCGACCTCGAACAAGGGCAGGGGCGCCGGAACCTGCGAGCAGGTCGTCACATTGCTGAGCCAGGCAGGGAGCAGACATGGTTTCGACGTCGTTGACCTGACGGGAGTCGATTTCGACGATTCGCTTGCCAACGCCAGAAGCCGGGCCTACGACCATCTGGTGGTCGTGGGCGGCGACGGCATGGTGTCGCTTGGCGTCAACGCCGTCGGCGTCTCCGGCAAGCCGTTGGGCATCGTCGCCACCGGATCGGGCAACGATTTCGCCCGCGGGCTCGGCCTGCCGATCAACCGTGTCGATGTCGCGGTGGAAGGCATCGTGGGAGCGATCGTGCGGGAGAGCCACCTTGGCGTCGATATGGGCGTCGCATCCTCAGGAGCGGAATGCCGCTACTATGCGGGAATGCTGTCGTGCGGCCTGGATGCGAGCATCAACGATCGGGCGAATCATTCACGGCTGCCCAACGGCTCGCTGCGGTATTTCGCCGCGGTATTGGTGGAACTGGCCCATATGAAGCAGTACGGCTATCATGTCAAGGCCACGCTGGCGGATGGGTCGACGGATGAGCGGGATATCATCTCGCCGCTGCTGACCGTCGCCAATTCGCGGCATATCGGCGGAGGAATCGAAGTGTCGCCGTATTCGCAGTTCGACGACGGTCTGCTCGATCTGGTGTGGCTGAGGCATGTGCCGAATCTTCCGGAATGTGCCGATGCCGTGGCTCACGCATACAGCGGCGGACTGCTCGGATGCAGGGTGTTCGGATGGAAACGTGTGCGAAGCGTCGACATCACCCGTGCGGACAGTGGCGCGGAGCCGCCGACGATGATGGCCGACGGCGAATACGTCGGACGGTTGCCGGTCCATGTCGAAGCGCGCGGACGCGCGTTGCGCGTATTGGTCCCGCCGGCGGTGCTGCGGTCTTGGAAGGACGGTGAGACGACGGCATGCGAACGCATCGCGCGCGACCGCCGCGACCCCATCACCGGAGATTTCCTCGAGTAGTGGCGTATGGTGATGCCGTCTGCACGGATCCGTCAGAGGTATTCGTTCAAGTGCAGCGTCTGCGCCACAATCTGCCTGATGACGCCGTCTTCGATGTCGGGATGCAGCCGAATCAGCGAGATCAGGCCGACGATAAGCGTATAGAAGGTCTCATGTTCGTTGACGATGGGCATGCCGTGGAGCTTTTTGAACTCGCGTACCGTCGAGCCGCAAAGGTATTCCGCGATGCTGTCGGCCGTCCGATCGATGAATCTGAGATACAGTCCCGCATTGCCGCTGGTGATCATGCGTTGGCTGAACGGTCCTTCGTCGGCGATGAGGGATTTGGTCAGCCGGACCATGTCGTCGAGGGCCTTTGAGATATTGCCCGGTTCGCGGTTCGCGTTCCACTCCCTCAATTGGGATATGACCTCGTCGATGACGGCGTCGAGCACGGCGTCGGCCACTTGGTCCTTGTTTTGGAAGTAGTGGTAGAACAGCGAGCGGGTCATGCCGACACGCTCCGCGATATCGCTGATGGTGATTTTGGAAAATCCCTTTTCCAGACAAATCTCCCGTGTCGCCTGCACGATCTGCGCGCGTCGCGCGTCGCCAATGGCGATTGGTGAATCGGAATCTCGTCGTTTTCCCATCATGTCTCCTTGCCGGTGCCGCGCATCCCGACCATGCGATGCGTGTTGACG
>DKCF01000005.1:4915-10376 GCA_002451435.1 Bifidobacterium sp. UBA6881
CGTTCCGTGGTTCGAGCACCGGCTCGTAACCGTCGGGCTTCGGTGGCAGTCCTCGGTGGCAGGCGTGGCACGCCTCTCGTACTGGAACGACCGGACGCGACGGGAAGTCCGCGGGCGGCATGCCACCGCAGACATGGCGTGTGTCTTGTGCTCGGAATATGGCGGCGGCGCATTTGCAGCGGATTTGAGTGTCGTAATTAATGGATAGCCTAGTGGCACTGGAACGGAAGGAAACACGATGGCACTGGCACTGTATAGAAGGTATCGTCCCGACACATTTGACGGCGTGATCGGGCAGGATCAGGTCACCGTTCCGTTGATGCGCGCGCTTGACGAGAACAAGCTCACGCACGCGTATCTGTTCTCCGGTCCGCGCGGCTGTGGGAAAACCAGTTCCGCGCGTATTCTGGCCCGTTGCGTGAACTGCGCGAAGGGTCCCACCTCCCATCCGTGCGGCGAATGCGCCAGCTGCAAGGACCTCGCCACAGGCGGTCCTGGTTCCATCGATGTGGTGGAAATCGACGCCGCATCCCACAACGGCGTGGATGACGCCCGCGAGCTGCGGGAACGCGCGGGATTCGCTCCGGCGCGCGACCGCTACAAGATCTTCATCCTCGACGAGGCCCATATGGTCACACCGCAGGGATTCAACGCGTTGCTCAAAATCGTCGAGGAGCCGCCGGAACACGTCATGTTCATCTTCGCCACCACCGAGCCGGACAAGGTGATCGGCACCATTCGCTCCCGTACCCACCACTATCCGTTCCGCCTGGTGCCCCAGGAGGTCATGGGTCCGTATCTGGAGCGCATCTGCGCCGATGAGCATATCGAGGCGGAGCCGGGTGTGCTGCGCCTCGCCATGCGGGCCGGCGGCGGTTCCGTGCGTGATACGCTTTCCGTGCTTGACCAGCTGATGATCGGCTCGGTCGACGGCAAGATTCCATATGATTCCGCCGTCGCGTTGCTGGGCTTCACACCGGATGCGTTGATTGGCGAGGCCATCGACGCGGTTGCCGACAAGAACGGCGAGGCGCTGTACGGCGTGATTCAGAAAGTGGTCGTCGGCGGATTCGAGCCACGACGATTCGTCGAGGATCTGCTGTCGCGCGTGCGCGATCTGCTGGTGCTCACGTTGGGCGGCGAGCGTGCGGAAAGCGTGCTGTCCGATGACGCCGCGGCGGAGAACATGGACGGCCTTCATCGGCAGGCCAAGGCTTTGGGCCTGGCCGCGTTGACGCAGATGGCGGATACGATCAATACCGCTTTGGCCGGTATGACCGGCGCGATTTCTCCGCGCATGCGCTTGGAATTGCTTGCCGCGCGTCTACTTGCGGGGCGCGAAGTCTCCATGATTTCGGCGGTGCCGGCGACGGCGTCTCCGGCGGATGCGCCGGTGGCAGTCGGCGGGGCGGAAGCGTCGCGGAATGCCGCGGAATCCGCGTCGCCGCGATATTCCATGGCGGGTTCGCGCCGCCGTGCGCAGCAGGCCGCGTCGAAGACGGCTTCGGAACCAAACACGACGACAGACCAGTTGGAGAATCCGAAGGAGAAACGTGCCGAAGTCCGCCCGTCCACGACGCCGACGAATGCCGCGGACGCCGTCGCTTCGGGTGCCGCTTCCGTGCTTGCCGAGGTCAAACAGGTGATGGGGGAGACTTCGCATGAGGCGCAGAATACTGGGCATCAGGCGGTGTCCATGACGTCGCAGCCATCGGTACCGGTGCACGATGACCGTACTCCGGATCAGCGGTGGGATGCGCTGGTGGCGGGACTGCCTGACGACGTGCGCCTCTACGTGAACCGTGAGAAGGTGCCGCGCATCCTGCTTGACGAGAAGACCAGCCGTCTGTGGATCAAATTCGACAAACCGCTCAGCAAATACGCCTTCGCCAAAGCCGTGGCCAAGGAATCCGTGGATGGCACCACCGATGTGGTGAGCATCGTCCGCGCCGAGGTGCGCAAAATCTTCGGCCCCGGCGTCACGCTCGCGCCGGCGCGAAAGCTGGCGGATGGGTCGCAATCCATACCATGGAGCAAACTCAGCCCCGAAGAGCAGGCTCGAATCAAGGCGCAGCTCGTGCAGGAACAGCTCAAAGCCGCCACGCAGCTGACCGCGTCCTTGGGAGGCGCGACGGTTGCCGACGAGGGCAAGGAACCGTCCAGCCAGCACAAGAACGAAGACGAGACGGCGGGGAGCGCATCGGATGACGATGCGCACCGAGTCGCGGCACCCGCGATTTCCGATGATCCGTGGAGTGGCGACGCCTCGCCGTCCGCTGCATTGGATGACGACCCATGGCACGTGGCGGCCGCGCAGCAAACGTCTTCCGCCGCGGAGTCCGGTGTGGAGTCCAATGCGAAGCCCACTGCGGCACCTGATGTGGAATCCGACATCGATGATCCGTGGGGGATGCCCGTAAGGCAATCGTCGCAGGCCGATGCCTCATGGAACGGTGGAAACGCAAATCGTGCCAACTCTCCGGAACACCATGCCAAGCATGTCGCCGTGCCGAATATCGATGACGGCGTGGATCCATGGGCGGTGCCGCTGCCGACTCCGCAAGGCGATGGTTCCATGGAGGCCACGTCGCCGCGGCAGCCTGTGCAATCCGAGCAATCGCAGCCCGCGCCTTCTTCGGCGGCGGACGATCCGTGGGGCGCGCCCATGCCGGTGCAGGCCGGTCCGGAAGAGCCTCGACCCATCGATCGTCGGAATGACCTGCGGCATCAGGCGATGGCGAATGCAAATCATGGCGCGCAGCAGGGGAACGACCCGTGGAGCCAGCGGCTTGCCTCCGACACGCCGGCCAAACCCGAAGTCGCGGCGGAAGACGACGAGTATTCGATGAACGACGAATCGCTCGGATCGTCCAACGCGATGAGCGTGCAGGATCTCAGCAAGTTGTTCGAAGTGAAGAAAGTAGAGGATTTCACCGCGGACGATCCGCGCAATCCGCGCAACATGCACGTCAAGAAGACCTTGGAGACCAACGACTGAGCCATTGGCGGAAATCCGCGGAACGCTTGCCGGCGATGCGGTGATTCCGCGATCGTGGCCGAGACGCGCCGAATGGCGAACGGGAACCGGTCGCGCGTCCGCATCGAATCCGAAACCAAGAAAGGCATGAAACCATGGCATTGGCCTATGACGGCGCCATCCAGCGCCTGATCGACGCATTCGCCCATCTGCCCGGCATCGGGCCGAAAGGAGCGCAGCGCATCGCGTTCTATCTGCTGAACGCGTCCGATGAGGAATCGCAGGGATTGATCGACGCCATTACGGAAGTCAAGGAAAAAGTGCGGTTCTGCGACATCTGCGGCAACGTATGCGAGACGAGCCCATGCCCGATTTGCGCCGATCCGCGCCGCGACCATAGCGTGATCTGCGTCGTCGAGGAACCGAAGGACGTGATGAGCATCGAACGCACGCGCGAATACCGCGGCATGTACCACGTGCTCGGCGGCGTCATCAACCCCATGGCCAACGTGCAGCCCAGCGACCTGAACATCGCCAAACTCATCGAACGCCTGAAAGACAACACGGTCAAAGAGGTGATCCTCGCCCTCAACCCCAACGTGGAGGGCGAGGCCACCACCAGCTTCCTGTCGCAGTTGCTGAGCCAGACCGACATCAAGGTGACGCGGCTGGCGAGCGGCCTTCCGGTCGGCGGCGACCTCGAATACGCCGACGAAATCACCCTGAGCCGTGCGCTGGCCGGACGCCGGGCCGTCTGACAACTGACCACCAAGCCGTCTGACAGTCGTCTGATACGAATTACGCGAAAGGCGGAATCGACGGATTTTTTACGGAAGAATCCATGTATGACAATCCATGAATCCGCCGGCAACGCATATCATGCCATGAATATGCGGGCAATTCCGCATGCTGGGCGCGTTCGCGCTTGACAAATCGTAATTTTCCTATAATCGTCTCGCCTACCTAGAATGGCTGGCAGGCAACAATACTGAAGAAGATTGGATTAGTTGTGGCTCTCATCGTGCAGAAGTACGGCGGCTCTTCCGTGGCCGACCCAGAATCGATCAAGCGCGTGGCCCGACGCATCATCGAAACGAAGAACGCCGGTAATGATGTGGCCGTTGTCGTCTCCGCAATGGGAGACACCACCGACGACCTGATTGATCAGGCGCTCAGCATCGACTCCAACCCGCCCGCACGCGAGATGGATATGCTGATGACCGCAGGCGAGCGTATTTCGATGAGTTTGCTCGCGATGGCAATTCATGCGGCTGGTTCCCATGCGTATTCCTTCACCGGCTCCCAGGCGGGTTTTATGACCGACGCCCAGTTCGGTACCGCGCATATCAAGGCTGTGAAGCCCGACCGCGTGCGTCACGCGCTCGACAAGGGCTCCGTCGCCATCGTGGCTGGTTTCCAGGGTGTGAACGAAGGCGGTGACGCCACCACGCTCGGCCGTGGCGGTTCCGATACCTCCGCCGTCGCGCTGGCCGTGGCGTTAGACGCCGACATCTGCGAGATCTACACCGATGTCGATGGCGTGTTCACCGCCGACCCGCGTATCGTGCCGACCGCGCGCCGCATTCCGGTCATCGACTACGAATCGATGCTGGAGATGTCGTCCTGCGGTTCCAAGGTGCTCGCCCTGCGCTGCGTGGAATACGCCCAGCGCTTCGGCATGCCGTTGCATGTGCGCAGCTCCTTCTCCCACCGCCGCGGCACGCTGATTGTGCCGGAAGGCGTCGACCCGCGCAAGCTGCCGAACATCTGAGTCCGGCAATCGCAATAATCGCAAGACTTTACAAACGAAGGTAAGAACATGAGCGAAAACAACAAGTCCTTGGGCGATCTGTTCCCCGATCTCGGCCCTGAGGTTCCGATCATCTCCGGCGTCGCGCACGACAGCACCGAGTCGCTGGCCACGGTGCGCCGCGTGCCGAACGAGCCGGGCATGGCCGCCAAGGTGTTCACGATGCTGGCCGAGGCCGGCGTGAACGTCGACATGATCGTGCAGGCGTCCGCGTCCACCGGTACCGCGGACATCTCCTTCACGGTGCCGGGCACCGCCGCCGCGAAGGTGAAGGAAGTGCTGCAGCAGAAGCAGGACGAGCTGGGATACCAGACGTTCGACGTCGATCCGAACGTCGGCAAGGTCGCCGTGGTGGGTGTGGGCATGAAGACCCATTCCGGTCTGGCGGCCAAGTTCTTCAACGCGCTGAGCGACAAGGGCGTGAACGTGCTGATGATCTCCACGTCCGAGATCCGCATCGCCGCTCTGGTGCCGCTGGAGCAGCTGCAGGACGCCGTCAAGGCGCTGCACACCGCATACGGTTTGGATGCCGACCAGGTTGAGGCCGTGGTGTACGGCGGTACCGGCCGCTGATCCCACGACTTGCCGGTTTCGGCGGAATATGATTCCAAGGAGCGCGATTTTGTAATCGCGCTCCTTTTGCGTTGTGGCCGGCCTCTCGCCGATCGCTGCTG
>DKCF01000005.1:10391-10585 GCA_002451435.1 Bifidobacterium sp. UBA6881
TGCACCATTCCGATTCCGCGCCATTGTCATCCTGATTGCGTCGCTCGACATCGTTCTGCCGAGCTCGTTCGTTTCTCCGTGCGCTGCGTCTGCTCATTTTTTCGCATAATTCAAGGAAATGAAGGAAAAATCGAATCGTGCGACGCCCAATGCCGTTTCAGACTTGAAATCGCTCTTTTTGCTGAGTTCGGGGG
>DKCF01000005.1:10609-11063 GCA_002451435.1 Bifidobacterium sp. UBA6881
ATGAAATCGCATGGAGATGGTGATTGTTGTCGCACGATTTGAAATTGCCCTCAAAATTTAGAATCGTGCGACGTTTCTGCTGATAGAGAGATGCGTCATGCGTGGAATAGCCGACCGAAATAGATAGTCTGAAGAAAGCGCGATAAGACGAGAAAGCCGGCTCTGAAGGAACGAGTGGCAGTGCGAGAAAAGGCCGGTCCCGAAGAACCGGCCTTTTCCATGCGGACTCAGAAAAGTCGACACATCACTTCTTGGTGATGTAGCCCAGCGCCTTGAGCATTTCGGCGCTTTCCAGAGCGCCACCGGCCGCGCCACGCAGCGTGTTGTGCGCCAGGCCGACGAACTTCCAGTCGAAGATGGAATCCTCACGCAGACGGCCGATGGAAACACCCATGCCGCCCTCGTAATCCACATCCTTCTTGACCTGCGGACGGTCGTCATCGGTCAGATACTG
>DKCF01000005.1:11148-12778 GCA_002451435.1 Bifidobacterium sp. UBA6881
CTCGTCCTTCGTCGGGTTCTTGCCGAAGTTGATGAACACGGTGGCCGTGTGACCGTTGAGCACAGGCACGCGGATGCACTGCGAGGTGATGCGCAGCGGACCGTCGAACGGCACGATCTCGCCCTTTTCCTCGTCCACGTGACCGAAGACCTTCAGCGGTTCCTTCTCGGACTTCGCCTCTTCGCCGGAAATGAACGGAATGATGTTGCCCAGCATCTCCGGCCAGTCCTTGAACGTCTTGCCGGCACCGGAAATGGCCTGGTACGTGCTGACGACCACCTCATGCGGCTCGAACTCCTGCCATGCGGCGAGAGCCGGGGTGTAGGCCTGAATCGAGCAGTTCGGCTTGACCGCGATGAAACCGTGCTTGGTGCCGAGACGCTTGCGCTGGTGCTCGATGACCTCGTAATGCTGCGGGTTGATTTCCGGCACCACCATCGGCACGTCCGGGGTCCAACGGTGCGCGCTGTTGTTGGACACGACCGGGGTCTCGGTCTTCGCGTATTCCTCTTCGATCGCGCGGATCTCGTCCTTCGGCATATTCACCGCGGAGAACACGAAATCGACGTCCTTGACCACGTCTTCGACGTCGGCCACGTTCTTGACCACCATGTTCTTGACGAACTCCGGCATCGGGGTTTCCATCTTCCAGCGACCGCCGACTGCCTCTTCATAGGTCTTGCCGGCGCTGTGCGCGGACGCGGCAAGGGTGACCAATTCGAACCACGGATGATTCTCGAGCAGCGTCACGAAGCGCTGTCCGACCATGCCCGTAGCTCCGAGAATGCCGACTTTGATCTTTTCGGACATAACAACCTCTCGCTTATGCTGGAACGGTTTCGATGATGTACGCTTGAGGTCGACCAGCCGGCCCAAAATGACTTCGTGGGCGGCCACACGCGTTGTTCAATCTTACGTAATCATGGAAACAAGCCCATAAGGCTATCCGTATGCTGGTCTTGGCGCGCCGCAAACGCCGTGGCCGTCCATGAGCGCCGTAAAACGACTCGCGTACACTGGTAGCCATGTCGAAGGCATCAGAAGAAGCGCAAAAGCAGTTGAACCGAATAGTGGCGTTGGGGTATCCGGATGTGGCCGATATGTCGGCGGCCGCGTTCCGCGCGCTCGCACGTCCGCTGATCCGCGCGCTTGAGCAGCGCACCGGCGACGATGATCTGGGTACGCAGATTCTGCTGGTCCCCACACGCGAGCTGGTTTCTCCCGAATCGCTGATCGCGCGTACTTCGATTTACCGTATGGCGGGTTTCACCACCATGCCTCCGCGTGACATCGCCAGTTTTTTGCCGCAGGACGGCTTCGAGCCGCCGGAAGGCCCGTTCTACCTGGTGGTCGAGCCGCATACCGGCACCTGCTATGTGAACCGCGAGCCGGATGTGGCGCGCAAGCTTATCGATTCCGACGAACGCACGCCGCTCACTTTGGAAGAAGGACTGGCCATCGCCACGCAGCATCCGGAATGGCTGTTGGAGAAGAACGGTTTCAATCTGTTGGGGTCGCGTTCCGCGGACGGCCGCGTGCCGAGCATCTGGATGAGCCAGAACGCCCCGCGGTTGGGCGCGGTGTGGCCGAATTCCCGGCACACATGGCTGGGCAATGCGTACTGCATCGC
>DKCF01000005.1:12878-16688 GCA_002451435.1 Bifidobacterium sp. UBA6881
GCTCGTTCGCCTATCTATTCGGTTTTGCCGTTGCGCAACATCACGCGCAGTGTCCGTCCAATCGCGCCGAGCGTCGCCGCGCCGACGCCCAGCACGGTGGCCGCGACCTGTGGACGGCGCAGCTCGTTGCGCACGCCGATGAGATCGGTCACGCAGTGGTCCTCGAAGAACACGCGCACTTCGTTGCTGGAATACCGGCCGATCAAATCACCCCAAGTGAGCATGCGCGTCACGTATGCCATCGGATTGCGTTCGTTGAATTCGAACAGGCGAATGCCACGCAACCGCGATTTCGGCCCGTAACATTCGAATCCGCAGGTCGGCGCGTATCCCAGATCGAGGTCGTGCACATGGCCGACGAACGCGTTTTTGTGGTCGTGCCCGCAGAACAGCGCGAAATAGCCGCCCGCCTCACGCAATGCCTCCACTTCGCCCACGTTCTCATCGGCGCAGCCGATCGCCTCGCCCAAACGCGATCCCGGTCGGCACACGTCGTGGTTCAGCACATAGCAGTGCCCGGCGAAGTTGCGCGCGCCCTCCACGGCATTCGGCGTGTATGCGGGCACTTCGCGCAGGCAATCGTAGAACTCCTGCGGCGGAATGTGCTGGAAGGCGATCGCGGGAACCGCCTGGCCGTCCCCATTGCGGCGTCCCAATTCGTCTTGCACGTCCCTGAGCCAGGCGATCGCCTCCGGCGAAGGCGTGCCGTATCCGTCGGAATCGGCCAGATCCCAGCCGCGTGAATTCGAAGCGTACTTCGCGTATGCGGCGACCGATTGCGTGCCATCAGCGGCGTCGGAATCATCGGCATCGGCGTAATCGCCGGAATTCACCATCATCACGCTCATCGCGATGCGTCCCGAGCCGTCGGACGATTCGATCGGCAGCGCGAAAGTGCCCGGTTCCAACGCCAACGGTGACGAGCCCGCGACGGGATTCATGCAGCCGGAGAATTCCCGGTAGATGCCGTCCTGCTCGTCGGCGAGGATGCCGCACTGAAAATCATGATTGCCGTAGGTCGCGGCGAAGGGGATCCGCGCCTCCAAAGCCGGTCCAAGAAACGCGGCGAACGTGTCGCGCACCTTCTGCCGCGTGGCGTCGAGCAAGGTCGTGGCGGTAATCTGGTTGATGGATTGTGCCCATGATTCCAGTTTGTTGATGGTGCCGTTGCCGCGTTTGACGAGCTTCGGCGAATCGGTGCCGATGCCGTCGATCATCCAATGGTCGTCGGTGGGCCGCGTGTTCAGGAGCGTTTTCGTGAGCGGATGCCGTTTGATGCCTTGGAGCCTCGCCTCGAATTCGGTGACCGCGCGCACCCGCGTTCCGGGGCGTTCCCCGCGTCTGCGCAGGAAGGTGTCGATGTACGCGGGGTCGTAGCCGCGGATCTGGTCGCCGGTGAAGACGATCAGATCGGGATGCGCCTTCCTTATGGCGGCGTCGATCAGGCGGATCGTATCCTCGCGCACATGCGGACCATCCTGGATGTCGGCCATCTGCAGCACACGGAACGTGCCGTCGCCGTTGAATCGCAAGCTCATGATGCTCACTGTAACGCGGCAAATCTGGATATGGGGTGAAAAGCCGCCCATGACGGCCAAAATAGCCGCCATATCGCGAAATGCCGGCGAATCATGGGACGGGTTGCCGCTAGGATTGGCGGCAGCATGTGAAAGTAACATGCGCGTAACATATTGGACGGGCGCAGGGTGCGTCCGAAATCACAGTAAGGAGGAGTGATGGGTCAGGATCAATCATCGGTATTTGATCTCGCGGCGGTGGCCGCGGCATCCAACGGAGGGAACAACGACCCGCTGCTGCCTCCGGCGCGTTACATTGGAGCTCCGCAAAAGCCCAGCAAGATGCCGTACAACAAGTACGTCGCATACGATAAGCAGGTGCCGTTTGACTTCCCGGAGCGTACGTGGCCGGGCAAGCGACTGCAGCGTGCGCCGCGTTGGTGCTCCGTCGATCTTCGTGACGGCAACCAGGCCCTCGTCAACCCGATGGATTCCGAGCGCAAGCTGCGCTTCTGGAACCTGCTCGTGTCGTTGGGATTCAAGGAGATCGAGGTCGGCTTCCCGTCGGCTTCCGAAACCGATTACGACTTCATCCGCATGCTGATCGAACGTGAGCTCATTCCTGACGACGTCACCATCGTCGTGCTCACCCAGGCGCGTGAGCACCTGATCCGCAAGACGTATGAGGCGCTGCGCGGCGCCAAGCGCGCGGTCGTGCATTTCTACAACTCCGTGTCCGTGCTGCAGCGCGAGGTCGTGTTCCGCAAGGACAAGGCGGGCATCAAGAAGCTCGCCACCGACGCGGCCAAGCTGTGCAAGGAGCTGGAAGCCGAGGCCAAGGGCATCGACCTGTACTACGAGTACTCTCCGGAGTCCTTCACCGGCGCCGAACCGGAATACTCCGCCGAGGTGTGCAACGCGGTGATCGACGTCATCAAGCCGACGCCGGAACACCCGATGATCATCAATCTGCCGGCCACGGTGGAAATGACCACGCCGAACGTGTTCGCCGATGAGGTGGAGTACATGTCCAACCACCTCGTGCCGCGTGACGCCGTGGTGCTTTCGCTGCACCCGCACAACGACGAAGGCATGGGCATCGCCGCCACCGAGCTGGCCGTGCTGGCCGGCGCCGACCGTGTGGAAGGCTGCCTGCTGGGCAACGGCGAGCGTACCGGCAACGTCGACCTCGTCACCCTCGGCCTGAACCTGCTGACCCAGGGCATCGACCCGCAGATCGACTACTCCAACGTTCCGGAAATCCGCAAGACCGTCGAGTACTGCAACCAGCTGAAGATCTCCGAGCGTCACCCGTACGCCGGCAACTTCGTGTTCACCGCCTTCTCCGGCTCCCACCAGGACGCCATCAAGAAGGGCCTTGAGGCCCGTCAGGCCGCCGCCGACCGCGCCGGCGCCGATTTGGAGAACTTCGTGTGGTTGGTGCCGTACCTGCCGATCGACCCGAAGGACATCGGCCGTACGTACGAGGCCATCATCCGCGTGAACTCCCAGTCCGGCAAGGGCGGCATGGCCTACCTGCTGAAGACCAACCACAACCTTGATCTGCCGAAGCGTCTGCAGATCGAATTCGACAAGGTCGTGCAGAACTTCGCCGACACCACCAAGAAGGAAGTCAAGGACGAAGACATCTGGCGTCTGTTCAAGGACGAGTACCTGCCGGTCGAGGAATCCGGCGCCACCGCCGCCGGCGTTGTGGTCGGTGACAGCAAGGACGAATCCCTGAAGCAGTGGGGCCGTCTGAAGCTGCTGAAGGTGTCCGTCTCCTCCGGTGAGGATGGCTCCGACACCGTGCTCAAGGCCAGGATTCTCGACCGTGGTGTGAACCCCGGTACCGACGAGCCCGTCGAGCGTGAGGTCTCCGGCATCGGCAACGGTCCGATCGCCGCGTTCCTCAACGCCGTGAGCAACTTCGGTGTCGAGGCTTCCGTGATGGATTACGTGGAGCACACCATGTCCGTCGGCACCGACGCCATGGCCGCCTCCTACGTCGAATGCCAGATCGGCGAGGAAGACAACGCGCAGATCGTGTGGGGCGTCGGCATCGACACCTCGATCGTCACCAGCTCGCTGAAGGCCATCATCTCGGCCATCAACCGTTCCGAGCGCTGAGCTTTGTTAACAGGTCTGTATAAGGCCGAAATCAAAAGGGTTGGGGTCCACCGAGAACATCGGTGGACCCCAACCCTTTGTCGTTATTGGTTTCTTGCGGGCAGAACCATTGCCGGTCGTCAGGTCGACGATCGCAAAAACATAAGCATGCGGAACGCAATCG
>DKCF01000001.1:0-1532 GCA_002451435.1 Bifidobacterium sp. UBA6881
CTCGACTATCTCGCGGACCTTGGCGTGGACGTGCTGTGGTTGTCGCCGGTATACAAGTCCCCGCAGGACGACAACGGCTACGACATCGCCGACTATCAGGCCATCGATCCGCTGTTCGGCACGATGGAAGACATGGACGAACTGCTCGCCGAAGCGCACCGACGTGGTCTGAGGGTCATCATGGATCTGGTCGTGAACCACACGTCCGACGAGCACGCCTGGTTCCAGGCTTCGCGCGACAAGAACGATCCGCACGCCGATTGGTATTGGTGGCGTCCGGCCAAACCCGGCCATGAACCGGGCACTCCGGGTGCCGAGCCGAACCAGTGGGGCTCCTACTTCGGCGGCTCCGCATGGCAGTACGATCCGAAACGCGGCGAATACTTCCTCCACCAGTATTCCAAGAAACAACCCGATCTCAACTGGGAGAATCCCGAAGTGCGCAAGGCCGTCTACCGGATGATGAACTGGTGGATGGACCGCGGCATCGACGGTTTCCGCATGGACGTGATCACCCAGATCTCCAAAACCATCGACGCCAACGGCAAACTGCCCGGCGAGGAAGGCTCGCGGATCGCCGACAATCCGGTCGGCGAGGAAGGCTATTCCAGCCCGTTCCCGTTCTGTTCCGACGGTCCGCGTCTTGACGGGTTTCTCGCCGAGATGCGCCGCGAGGTGTTTGAGGGGCGTGAAGGCTACATGAATGTGGGCGAGGCTCCGGGCATCACGCCGGAACGCAACGAGCACATCACCGATCCGACCGATAAGGAACTCGACATGCTGTTCCTTTTCGACCACGTCGGCATCGACCAGGAAGGCTCCAAGTGGAACACCGTGCCGTTCGCGGTGAAAAACCTGCGCACGCATCTCGCCGACCAGCAGCAGGCCGTGAGGAACGCGGGGTGGGCGAGCCTGTTCTTCTGCAACCATGACCAGCCGCGCGTCGTATCCCGCTGGGGGAACGACGCCGACCGCGAATCACGCGAACTCAGCGCCAAAGCGTTCGGCATGCTGCTGCACATGCATCGCGGAACCCCGTACATCTACCAAGGCGAGGAATTGGGCATGACCAACGCTCACTTCACCAAACTCAGCCAATACCGCGATCTGGAGGCCATCAACGCATACCATCAGCGCGTGGAGGAGGCCAAGTGCCAGTCATCCGAATCTATGATGGCCGCGCTCGCGCTGATCGGCCGCGACAACGCACGCACTCCGATGCAATGGGACGCGTCCAAATATGCCGGCTTCACCGCGCCGAACGCCGCGACGGAACCATGGATCGACGTGAACCCGAACCATGTGGAGATTAACGCCGCCGAGGAATTCGACGATCCCGACTCCGTCTACACGTTCTACAAGAAGCTCATCGCCATGCGCCACAACAACGCCACCGTCGCGGCCGGCGAATGGGATCTCGTCGCGCCGGATGACGAGCGGGTGTACGCATTCACCCGCAAGCACGGCGACGACGTCATGCTCGTCATCGTCAACCTCACCGACAAATCCGCCGACGTGCCAACGGAGGTCGC
>DKCF01000001.1:1616-7404 GCA_002451435.1 Bifidobacterium sp. UBA6881
TGGGAAGGAATGGTGATTCAACTCTGATTGAGCCGCATTCGACATTGGTTTGATTCCGATTAAGCATCGTATGATTCATGACCAAAGCGTTCAGCCGCGCATAGCGGTCAAACGCTTTGGTCTTTTGGGCCGCGATATGTGTGGGAATATGAGGGGGAGCCATTTTTCCGTTATACTAGGCAACGGAGAGCTTTTGGGACAGGGGAGTCGCAAAATGGGGAAAAACGAAGGCATTTCTGCCATGACGGATGCGACGAAGGCGCACCGCTTTTCAATTCTTGATGATGATCCATTCGCGATTGACGGTTTGACGCGTATCATCAACTCGTCGGGCGCTGGTTCAGTGCTCTGGACGGCCACGGCTGCTCAAAAGGCATTGAGTTTGGCTATGGATACCGATCATGCTCCGGATATGATGCTCGTGGATATGGCATTGGGACCGGAATCAAGAGGATTATCCGGTGCCGATGTGTGTTATGCGATACGTCGACGTACCGGAAAGATCCGATTATTGATAGTGACGTCGTTTCCTACGCAGACATATCAGCGTGAGGCTATTTCTGCTGGAGCGCAAGGTATTGTCGGCAAGAGCGATTGGAATGTGTTGAGATCCGCAATCGTGAGTGTGGCATGCGGCGGTACGTGGGGAGGTGGTTTCGAGACCTCGTCGGTTGCGCATCTGCGCGTAAGGAAGAGCGTCCGAACGGCTAGACGTCTGTTGTCCATACGTGAGCAGGAAGCCCTTGCCTTTAAATCTCGGGGATTAACGAATAAACGGATTTCGCAGAGTATGGGATGTAAGGAATCCACGGTTAATTCGCTTCTGGCCCGTGCCAAGGCGAAGCTTCATGTGCGTACCGCGGCGGAGGCCGTAGCATTATGGACCGGTGAGCGTTCATAGTGGAATCGAGAATCGCGATGTAGTTGAAGGAACTACACCACCAAGAGTATCAAGCGTGTTGACGCATGGTTTTTCTTATATTCGTAAGTGTTTAAGGTCCCGGCAATGAGGCTGGAACCAAGTTAGAAGGAGAAGCACAATGTGGTGTGATGTTAGGAAAACGATATGCGGCGGTTTCCAAGTCATGCGGTACGGTTCGTGGAAGGGCAATGGCGTGAATTCGGTCGCGCCCACAACAAATCTGTACTCGCAGTACAGCTATGGGGCGAACTGGAAAAAGCTATGGTAAGACGATTCCATGCGATACCGGTTTTCTGTCTTGCCGTATTGATTCTTGCATCATGTTCGAACGGTGCCGCATCGACGGATAAAACGACTAATCCTTGGCGTACCGAAATACAGCGGATGTATTCTCGTACCGATAGTGATTTAGTTCGTGAAATTCTTCGTGACGGCACGATCACAGATGCGGAAATCGAGGAATTCCAGGAATCCTACAATAAATGTCTGGCGCAGTATGATTTGTCATCCAGCTACTCTCGAGAGGATGGCAGCGAGTCGGTGTCGGACCAGTTCTCGCAATATACCCCCGACCAATTGAATGAGCATGTCGATCAATGCCGTACGAAAACGGGATACTACGAGCTCATTCCGTTGGATCAGGAGATTCACGCAAATCCAAACCATGTGAGCGAAGCCGATTCGAAGCGCAAGATATTTGATTGCCGTAAACGGCATGGACTTCTTGACGCTGATCTTTCCTATGAGGAGTACCAGAAGATAATGGAAGCCAAACCGGATTCCTCTGGCCGCGACCCATTGCTGGATACTCCTTTCGGCAAATATTATGAAGATACGGAGAGCGAAGAGGCTCAGCAATGGTTCGCCTGCGAGACGGAGACTTCTGAATAACGGAGTAGGGGGAGTTCGCCGATGAATGGCAAAAATACACAACCGGATCGCAGGATGCCAAGCACTCGGCAAATCGGAAAACGGTGGTTTCACCGCGCCGAACGCAAGTCCGCTCGTGGCATGGTCTCCGCATCGATTATCGTGCTGCTGGCATGCACGATGCTCGCTGTGGGATTAGGTTGCGGCTTCATACTTTCGCAGGCGAGAATTCCCCCATCTTTGGAATCCACGGTGGACGCCGGTTCCATACATGTGAGCTCTGCGTCTTTTGACGATTCACAATCGGTGACGTTATCCGTGAGCGTCGGCTCGGCTCTCACGGTCACGTCGCCTGTATCCGGAACAGTGACCGCTTCGACATGCGTTCCCGGTATGACGATTTCCTCGGGTGGCACACTGGCATCGGTGGATGCGACGCCATTGGTCGCGCTGCACACGCAAACACCGATGTATCGAGCATTGACCAGCGGAATGAAAGGTGCTGACGCTTGGGCGCTGAATCAGGCGTTGCGCAATCTGGGGTATGCCGCGCCTGATTCCGACACGATGACATGGGATACCATCACCGCTTACAATGCGCTCGCCGACAGTGTCGGGGCGAAACGGCTCACAGTTGAATCACAATGGACGATTGGGCCTGGCACGTTCATGTGGTTGCCTGCTGACTCATTGACCGTCGATTCCTGCTCCATCGCAGTCGGACAGCAAACCACCATAGGGCAGGCGGTGTTTGTGTCTGCCGCCGTGCCCGTCAAAGCGACGCTGCCGGTCAACGATGCTCAGCGACTTGCGGGAGATCGTATTCTTACCATTGGCGACACCGCATTCGACGTGCCCGCCGATGCCGCCGAACTTACGGATTCCGCGCTGCTGGCAGCCGTCATGTCGAGTTCGGAATATCGCTTGGCTACGCTTTCCGGGAACGCCGTTACCTCATCGGCGAATGGCTCAGGAACATTATCGGAGGGCGGTGGCGGCACGGTGAATGTGTCGTATCGTTGGAAATTGAAACAGCCGATCGATGTGATTACCGTGCCTCCGTCATCGGTGGTGCGCGCATCGGGGAATGAAGGATGTGTGGTATCTTCCGGTAAATCCGTTCCGGTTGCCATCGTTTCCAGCCAGCTTGGGAAAACCATGGTGCGATTTGAGCAAAACGTCAGTATTGACAATGTCGAAATAAAGCCGACGAATCCAAATCCTTGCAGGTGATCGACATGGAACGAACCGGCCATTATGACGCACATCCGACTCGGGCGGTGTATTTGAACGATGTCGGACATGCCTTCGACTCCACTGGCGAAGACATGCTTTTCCGCCATCTCACCTTGACGTTGCGGCCACGCCGAGTGTATGCGCTGGTCGGACCTAGCGGCTCGGGGAAATCGACGCTGTTGTCCATCATCGCGGGGTGGACGAAGCCGTATGCCGGTGACGTGAGCCGCGTTGATTGCGGCCGTGTGACATGGGTGCTGCAAAATCCGCATGGAGCGGCTCGGCGTACGGCATTGGATCATGTGTCGCTGCCTTTTATCGCGCAAGGTGAGTGCCGGCGCGACGCTGATTTCCACGCGAGGGAATTGATGGATGCATTTGGTTTGGAAGAGGCGGCGGATAAGCCGTTCAAAGACCTTTCCGGTGGTGAAGCGCAGCGGTTGATGCTGGCGAGGGGCATCGCCTCAGGTGCAGGACTGATGCTGGTGGATGAGCCCACTGCCCAATTGGACCTGTCTACTGCGATTACGGTGAACGAAAGACTCAACAACCTTTCGATGTCCGGCGCGATCGTGGTCGTCGCCACGCATGATCCGCGCACCCGTGATGCCTGTACCGATCTTATCGACTTGCGCGATTATCAATCCGATGATTGCATGGATGCTTTCAAGTCGGATTCAGCGGAGAAGGTGCCGGCATGACCATCAAACGAACGCATCGCGATACCGGTAATCCGCATCCCGCCATGCAATTGACTGGCGTTCTATCGGAATGCTGGCGAAACCTCGTCACTGGCACGACACACGCCTGCGGTTTCGCAATGACGCTTATGGCCGTGATTGTGATGCTCTGCGGCGCCGATCTCATCACAATCACCCGCATCCAAAAGCAGGTGGATGATTTCGTATCGTCTGGAGGATCGACATACGTCATCGAATATGCGAAACGTATTAATCCGGTGGCATGCGAATCGTTATCGATGCTTGATGGGGTGAGGGAGGCAGGCGCTGTGCGACAGGCAAGCGGCAAAATCACTTTCGCGGCATTACCGTCCACTGGCGTTCCCGCATTTGAGGTTACGGAAGGAGCCATCGATTTTTTTACTGATTCCACCGGCGACGTAAGCTCCGCCAATGATGGCGCGGCCGACATGCATGCCACAAATACGGCAAACGATGCGAAACGGAACACGAGAAATACGCATACCGGAATCTGGCTTTCCGCCGAAGCCGCGTTGCCGTTGCAGGCGACGGCAGGCGAAAGCGTAGCGCTTAAGAATGGTGGCACGGCTGACATCGGCGGAATATACCAGTGGCCGGATGATGGCCGGAAAAGCGGATATTCATATGCCGTTTTGGAACCTGTTCCGACAAACGACGCGGAACGATTCGATTCCTGTCTGGTCAAAGCGTGGCCGGTGCCGGACAACATTGAGAGCCTGCTACGGTTGGCCACCGTGGAGGATGCCGCCGACAGTGAAGAAAGACCGGTTATTTCGCGACTCAACACCAGTCAAAGCACGGATTTTGACCCTGCCGCGCGTTATCGGCAACGTATCACAGCATGGGCTCCCGCAATCGCCGCCGTGGCCGGATTGATGCTTGGCGCGACTGCGATTTGGTTACGGCGTCTGGAATTAGCATCCGCCTTGCATTGCGGAGTGCCGAAATATGCGGTGATTGCGCAAATCATGATGGAGACCGCTGCATGGGCGGCATGCGCAATCATCATGTCAAGTCCGATATTGGCTTGGATATGGTCGGACAACACTACTGACGACGCGGCGGTATTGGCGGATACGATGCTACGCGTGCCTATCGGAGCATTGCTTGCAACATTGGGCGGAACGTTCCTGGCATTGTTGACCGTCCAGGAACGGAAGCTGTTCCGATATTTCAAAAATCGTTGATTGACAAAACATATTGCGGGATATGTGCTGGCATGAATCGTCTTCCGGCTCGAAAAACGATTTTGTGCGCGGCCAACCTTACAATGGCGTTCATGGAACAAAACGAGGTTCTCAAAGCATTGCAGCGCGATCACGCAGCTGAACTGAAACTGGCCGCCGAACGACTGAACGGCACCGCACGCCACACGGAGATCATTCCGTCCCCGGTGCTGTCCGAAATGACCGGACACGAGATTCTGCTCAAGCCTGAGAATCTCCAAGTCACCGGATCGTTCAAGATCCGTGGCGCATACAACAAGATCGCCTCCCTGTCCGACGAACAGCTGGCGCATGGCATCGTCACCGCCTCCGCAGGCAACCACGCGCAGGGCGTCGCGTATGCCGCACGCGAACGCGGAGCGAAGGCCACCATCTGCATGCCTCAGATCACCCCGCCGCTGAAGGTGGACGCCACCAAGGCATACGGCGCCGACGTGGTCCTCTACGGTGAGGTGTTCGACGAATCCGCCGCGCACGCGCAGGAGCTCAGCGACAAGGAGGGCATGATCTACGTGCCGCCGTTCGACGATTACGAGGTGCTGTGCGGCCAAGGCACCATCGGCCTTGAAATCCTCGAAGACGTGCCGAACGTCACCGACGTGGTCGTGCCGCTGGGGGGTGGCGGCCTGGGCGCCGGCGTGGCGCTCGCCATCAAGACGTTCAAGCCGGAAGTGCGCGTGATCGGCGCGATTCCGGAAGGCAGCCCGGCATGGAAGAACTCGCTGTCCGCCGGCCGGGTCGTTCCCGCCGATGAAGTACGCACTTCCGCCGAAGGCGTGGCCGTGAAGCGTCCGGGCGACCTGACGTTCGCG
>DKCF01000001.1:7512-8825 GCA_002451435.1 Bifidobacterium sp. UBA6881
GCCGGCGCGGTGTCTCTGGCCGCGTTGGAACATCTCAATCTGCGTTCGCGCAAGTTCGCCGAGGCGAAGGGCCCGCATGTGGTGGTGCCGATCCTTTCCGGCGGCAACGAAGACACCGTATCGATCGGCACGGTGATTCAGAAGGGCATGATCGCCCGTGGCCGCATCATGAATTTCGAAGTGGAGCTTCCGGACACCCCGGGTCAGCTCGTCAAGGTGGCCACCATCCTGGCTGAGCAGCGCGCCAACGTCATCGCGCTGGACCATGACCAGTTCAAGGCGTCCAGCCACTACACGAATTCCGTGTCGTTGGGCGTCACGGTGGAAACGAATGGTCCCGACCATATCGACCGCATCCTCGCGGCGATGCGCGAGGCCGGCTTCCAGCCCAAGCGCATCTACTGATTTCGGCGGGTACGGCCGAAAAACGTAAGGACCCGGTTCATTCGTGAGCCGGGTCCTTCCTGTTCTGCCGCATGTCATCGCCGGCATACGGCGATGGTCTTGTTCGACTGTTTCAGTTGTTGGCGGCGATTGCTTCGTCAACCAGCTTGGGCAGCGCCACCGCGATGTCGTCGCGGATCAGACGCGTCGCAAGACGGTCGTACTGTGTGCGGCCCATGTTCATGATGGTGATCGGCACGCCCGCCTGCGCTGCGGCCGGCACGATGCTCGCGGCCGGCATCACTTCCAGCGTGGATCCGATGACCCACAGCTCGTCGGCCTGCGTGGCCAGCCGATACGACTTTTCGATTGCGCCATCCGGCAGCGCCTCGCCGAAGTAAACGACATCGGTTTTGATCAGGCCGTTGCACGGCATATTGCCGCTGTACGGCAACTTGCGATGGCAGTGCGGATCCGGCTCATTGTCGAGATTCGCCATGATGTCGGCGGTGTTGTATTTGGCGTGGCATTTCATGCAGTGCGATGTGCCGATGGTGCCATGCAGATTGACGATGATGTCGCTGCTGTTGCCGGCCTTCTCATGCAGCGCGTCGAAATTCTGCGTTGCCAGCAGCGTCAGCAGACCTGCCTTTTCCAATTTGACGAGTGCCTTGTGCGCGGTGCCCGGCTGCGCGTTCCATACCGGTGACTCCTTCTGCCAACGCCAGGAGTACTCGCGGTCCTCTTCGCTGGTGAGGAATGCGTCGATGTCATAGACGTTCGTCTGCTCGGGATGCTTGGTCCATACGCCGTCCGGTCCGCGGAAGTCGGGGATGCCTGCGGACGTGGAGATTCCCGCGCCCGTCAATACTGCGATTTTCTTGCTCATACCTCTCATACATACCACCGCGACACGCCCATGTTTTGGT
>DKCF01000001.1:8926-9099 GCA_002451435.1 Bifidobacterium sp. UBA6881
TTTTCCGACACGCCGGTGGAATCGTTTGTTTTCAATGGTTTTGATGGTGTCTGAAGGGTCTTGATTTGCGTATGCGGGCGGGAGCGTGTAAGTTAATCCCTTGCTGCCGCTCGGCGGGTGGTTCGGATGGTTCCGGGCCGCGGGTCGTGCGCGCGGTGGTGGTTTGAGAACTC
>DKCF01000103.1 GCA_002451435.1 Bifidobacterium sp. UBA6881
CATGAGGATGGTGACGACGCCCTGCCAGACGGTCATGGTCATCATGCTTCGCGCTCCTTCCGCGGATGGCGGCCATCGGCACCGTCATCCGCTCCCTTCGTTGTTGTCTGCCGTGAATCGGCAACATCTATCTCCGGCTCCTTCAGATCGTCGAGATACGGACGGAGCAACAGGAACATCGCCAGCATGGCGATCAGCGAGGGAATCATGAAATCGTCCGCGCCGAACAACGAAAGGCAGATCGCCGGCACCACGATGCCGGTCAATGCGGCCATGTGGCTTTTGCGCGTGGTGGTGAGCCATTGGTCCACGAAGATGACGACGAACAGCGCCGTCATGACGAAATCGAGACCGTCGGTGTCGAAGGTGATCCTGCCGCCGATGACGCCGCCGAAGGTCGCTCCCGCCACCCATGAGACCTGGTTGAGCAGGGAGACGAAGAAGTAGAACCATCCCCGGTCGACGTTTTCGGGAATGCGCGCGCTGTTGTTGACCGCGAAGGTCTCGTCGCACATGGCGTAGATCAGATACGGTTTCTTCAATCCCATGTTCTTGAACCGTCCGAGCATGGACAGCCCGTAGAACAGATGGCGGGTGCCCATCATCACGGCCAGCAGGAACGTGGCGAAGGGATTGAACGCGGAAACCAGCAGGTTCACGGTGACGAACTCCATGGAACCGGTGTAGATAAGCGCGCTCATGCACAACGGCCACAGGAAGGAGAAGCCACGCGTGCCCATCAGCACGCCGTACGACATGGCGAGGAAGAAGAAGCTGATGCAGATCGGCAGCACCTTGGGCAGCGCCGCCTTCAATGCGCGCGCCCTCGCTCCCCCGTTGTGGTGCGTCATCCGGTTCGGCTCCTTTCCCGTGTGCGCGTTCGTGCCCCATCCATCCATGTGTTCATCCCATGGTAGTGGCGCGGCGGCGGGGCAAACACCCCATCGCATATCGGCTTTGCTTATAACAAGCTGCAAGTCGAATCGTCCATGCGGATCCAACGTCCATCATCCCGACCGCAAACGCCGCGCCGGCAATCCGGCCATCGACGTCGTCGTCCTCGCGTCTCCCGAGAGCCTCGCCCCCGCCGGAATCCAAACGGACCCCCACCCGGCATCTAAAGCCGGCATCTATAGTGGGATGGCAGGCGCATCGGCGAGACCATCATCGCCGATGCTCATCGACGACATGGGTGGGACCACGACGAAGGAGCTGCCATGGGATACGCATTGGTCACCGGAGCATCCAACGGCATCGGACGCGAACTGGCGGCATTGTTCGCCGCGAACGGACACGATCTGGTGATCGCCGCACGCGACCGGAACCGGCTCGACGAGGTGAGACGTCGCCTCGAACGGCGTTTCGGCGTGCATGTGGAGACGTTCGCCATCGATCTGAGCGAGCCGGACGCGCCACGGAAGCTTCATGACTTCACGGATTCGCAGGCGATCCATATCGAATACCTCGTCAACAACGCGGGCTTCGCCGACTGGACCGGCTACCTTGACGCCGATTGGGACAGGCAGCGGCGGATGATGCGACTCAACATGGAGACGCTCGCCGAACTCACCTACCGGTATGGCCGCGACATGCGCGACGCGGGACATGGCAGAATCCTCAACATCTCCTCGGTCGCCTCGATGATGGCCGGACCGTATATGGCCACGTACTTCGCGTCGAAGGCGTTCGTGCGCTCGCTTTCGGAGGCCGTGGCCCACGAGTTGCGCGGCACGGGCGTGACAATCACTTGCGTATGCCCAGGGCCGACCGCCACCGGCTTCGCCAAGGCCGCGCGGATGCACGGCAGAAACTTCTTCACCATGACCAGACCGGCGACGGCACGCCAGCTCGCGGCGTACGCGTACCGCAGGATGATGCGCGGCGACACACTCGCCTACCACGGTGCGCTCACCAAAGCGGGCGCGTTCGCGGAACGGCTTCTTCCCCGCGCCGCCGCCCGGCGAATCGCATCATTCATGAACGGCGGGAATCCGCGACGCTAGGCGTCCGTCCGCGGCAGTCACATCTGCGCGACGAAGAAGAAGCGCCGCATCGGCAACAATACGGTGCCATCGCGCTGTTCCGGATAAACGGCACGCAAACGATTCACGAACGTGCGCTCGTACTGTTCACGCAAATCGTCCGTCGGAAGCTGGGATAAATACGGTCGCATGCCCGTGCCGCGGTACCATTCGACGACGCCCTCGTAACCGGCGAGCGCATGCCAGTACGTGGTCTCCCAGACGCTCACCTGTTTTGCCATCGGCGCGATGAGGTCGTAATAGGCCCTGACATCGAAGCGGTCACCACCCAGATGGCAATAAGGTCGCACACCGCCGCTGCCGATGTATTGGTCGAACGGCGGTTCCACGGCCAATTCACGCATAATGGTGTGCGTGCGCTGGCTGATGGTTTCCGGGAATTGGCATGCGGCGATGCCGCCGTTCCTGACGCGACGCAGCATTTCGGGAATCACCGTGCGGTGGTCCGGCACCCACTGCAGGCACGCGTTGGTGAACACGATATCGAAATCGTCGTCCAGCTTCTCCAACGCGGTCGCGTCCTGGACCGCGAATTCGATGTCGGGATGCTGGACCCGCGCGGACTCGACCATCGTTTCGGAGGAATCGATGCCGATGATTCGCGCATGGGGATAGCGCTCTCGCAACAACGCGGTGCTGTTGCCCGGGCCGCAACCGATGTCGAGGGCCTTGCGGATCGTACCGTCGTCGGCGGGCAGCCTTTCGCATAGGTCGCGGCTGGGGCGGGTGCGCTGGTCGGAGAATTTCAGGTACTGTTTGGCATCCCATGTAAACGTCATGCCGCCTACCTTAATTCGCAAACGGATCGCGGGATTCCCGGGTCTCGATCCACGACCGCCGCAGTCGTGGACATCGGCTGTGATGTTGCTCACATACGGGAATGAAATGCCGTCTTTTTGTGAAAACCCACGAAAAGACGGTTTGCGATATGCGGATGGACACAACGGGAATCGCGGCCATCGAGTTACTATGAAGCACATGACTGAAACCGTTTCATCCTTACTTGGCACGTCCGGAGAGTGGTCGAATCCGTTGCGCGACCCGCGCGACCTGCGGCTTCCCCGCATCGCCGGCCCGTGCAGTATCGTGATTTTCGGCGTGACCGGAGATCTTTCCCGCAAAAAGCTGCTTCCCGCCATCTACGATCTGGCGAACCGAGGTCTGCTGCCACCGAGCTTCGGATTGACCGGCTTCGCCCGCCGTGATTGGACCGAGGACCATTTCAGGGATTTCGTCAAGGAACATGTGAAGGCCCGCTGCCGCACCCCGTTCAAGGAATCCACTTGGAACCAGCTGGCTGCCGGCATCCGTTTCGTCCAGGGCACGTTCGACGACCCGAAGGCGTTCGAACGTCTTTCCGACACGGTGGCGGAACTCGACCGCGACCGCGGCACGCGTGGCAACCACGCGTTCTATATGTCGGTGCCGCCGCGCGCGTTCCCGCAGGTTTCCCGCCAGCTCGCCGACTGTGGTCTGGCGAAGTCCTCCGAGGGTGCCTGGCGCCGTGTGATCATCGAGAAGCCGTTCGGCCACGATCTCGCCAGCGCCAAGGAGCTCGACCGCGTCGTCTCCGAGGTGTTCGACCCGTCGAGCGTGTTCCGCATCGACCACTACCTCGGCAAGGAGACCGTGCAGAACCTGTTGGCATTGCGTTTCGCGAACGCGATGTACGAGCCGATCTGGAACAACAACTACGTCGATCACGTGCAGATCACCATGGCCGAGGACATCGGCGTGGCCGGTCGAGCCGGCTACTATGACGGCATCGGCGCGGCACGCGACGTCATCCAGAACCACCTGCTGCAGCTGATGGCCCTCACCGCCATGGAGGAACCGGTGTCGTTCTCCGCCGCCGATCTGACGGCAGAGAAGACGAAGGTGCTGTCCGCGGTGCGTGTGCCGAAGGATCTGGCCGCGCATACGGCCCGCGGCCAATACGCCGCAGGCTGGCAGGGCTCGCATGAGGTGGCCGGCTATCTGGACGAGAAGGGCATCGATCCGGCATCGACCACCGAAACGTATGCCGCGATCCGTCTGGACGTCGACACCCGCCGCTGGGCCGGCGTGCCGTTCTATCTGCGCACCGGCAAGCGTCTGGGCAAGCGTGTGACGGAGATCGCCGTGATCTTCAAGCGCGCGCCGCACCTGCCGTTCGAATCGACCGCCACCAAGGAGCTCGGCAAGAACGCGATCGTGATTCGCGTGCAGCCGGACGAGGGCGTGACCATGCGTTTCGGCGCGAAGGTGCCGGGCGGCACTTCGATGGAGGTGCGTGACGTGTCCATGGACTTCAGCTATGGACGTTCGTTCACCGAATCCTCCCCTGAAGCCTATGAGCGTCTGATCCTGGATGTGCTGCTGGGCGATCCGCCGCTGTTCCCGACCACGCGCGAGGTGGAGCTGAGCTGGCAGATCCTCGATCCGATCGAGGAGTTCTGGTCCACGCTGGGCCAGCCGCAGCCGTATCGTTCCGGAACCTGGGGACCGCAGGAGGCAGTGGAGATGCTTGCCCGCGATGGACATCGTTGGAGGATGCCGTGATCATTACCTTGAAGAACACCGAGACCCGCGAGATCTCGGCGAAAATCGATGAATTGCATGAGGAACGTGGCGAGGCAGCGTTGGGCCGTGTGCTCACCCTGCTGATTTCCACAAACGACTCCGAGCTGGAGCATGATCTTGAGGTGGCGAACAGCGCCAGCCGCGAACACCCCTGCCGTGTGATCGCGATCGCGCCAAGCTCGCGCAAAGTGGAACCGGATGTCGAAGGCGGAGAACACCACACCTTCCTTGACGCCGAAGTGCGTTTCGGCTCGGACGCTGGCGCCGGCGAGATCATCGTGCTGCGCCCGCTGGGCGGTCTTGTGCACCATCCGGACACCTTGGTGATTCCGCTGTTGGTGCCGGATGCGCCGGTGGTCGCCTGGTGGCCGAACGAGGCGCCGGCGAACCTTTCCTCCGATCTGCTGGGTTCCATGGCGCGCAGCCGCATCACGGACGCGATGAATTCATCAAATCCCGCGCGCACGATGGATGACCTGCGCCGCAACTGGTCGTCGGAAAACGTGGATATGTCGTGGACCCGTCTGACCGTATGGCGCGCGATGATCGCCTCCATGCTCGACCAGCCGCCGCACCTGCCGGTGAGCGGCGTTCGGGTGACGGGCCCCGCCGATTTCCTGCCGACCACGTTGCTGGCCGCTTGGCTGCGTTTGCGGCTGAACGTTCCGGTTGTCGTGGAGGACGACCCGACGGCGACCGCCGTGACGGGTGTGTATCTGACGCGCTCCGACGGCACGCTGAGCTTGGAACGTCCGTCCACCGATGATGGAATCGCCATGCTGAGCGTTCCCGGCCAGTCCCCGCAGACGATGAGCGTGCCGGCACGCACCATCGAGGAGTGCCTGAGCGAGGAGCTGGGGCGTCTCTACCCCGATGAGATCTATGCCGAAGTGGTAACGCGCGGCTGGGATCTGATCAATCCGAAGCACTGAAACCGCGCCGATCATCAGGCGACGTGATACACGTCCACCCTACCGTCGGTGGATTGGGAGGGGAAACCAATCCACTGGCGGTGGGTATCGATAGGTGTCGATGATTTTTTGAGGCGATTCGCAAGAAGCGAAACTCGGAAGAGCCCGTATGGGGGCATCCACCGATCATTGTCCAAGGAGCAGAAGTGACAGAACGCAAAACCGTTGTCTATCCGAATCCGCAGGTGCTGGCCGAGGCCGTGGCCGCGCGCACGTTGCTGACCATCATCGACCTGCTGTCGGAGCCGAATCGCGGACGTGTGGACATCGCCGTGACCGGCGGCACCGACGGCAACCGCGTGTTCGCCGCGATGAACGCCAGTCCGCTGAACGATGCCGTGGATTGGAGCCGCGTGCACGTATGGTGGGGCGACGAACGTTTCGTGGCCTCCGATGATGACGACCGCAATGCGAAGCAGGCCCGTGAAGCATGGTATGGCGCACTGGTGGAGGAAGGTCGTATGCCATCGGCGAACATCCACACGATGCCGGCCGATACGCGCGGCACCGAGGAGATCGCGGCGGCTTCCCCCGAGCAGACCGACACCGTACTGGCGGAAGCCGCCGCGGAGTACCAACGCGAGCTTACCGAGCAATTGGGCGATGAACCAGCACTGGATATCGCGATGTTCGGCGTGGGGCCGGATGCGCATTTCGCGTCCTTGTTCCCGGACCACGGCGAATCGGAAATCGATGATCCGCATGTACTGGTGGCCGGCGTGCGTGATTCGCCGAAGCCGCCGCCGCTGCGTCTGACGCTGACCGTGCCGATGATCGCCCGGTCGAAGCATACGTGGGTATTCACCTCCGAGGCCCGCAAAGCCGACGCGGTCAAAGCCGCCTTCGCGCAACGCGACAATCCGCACGCGCCAAGCTCCTACGCCGATGGCGAGGAACTGCTCTGGCTCATCGATGAAGGCGCCGCCTCCAAGCTGTGACCTTGTAAATAGCAAAAGGCGTCTCCGCAAATCTATATTGCGGAGACGCCTTTTTGCTATTCGCTTCGGATCACTGGTCGCAACCAGTTCCGCAGGAGGTCTCAGGCTTCGATCTCCTCGCGACCCGGCTCGGCCCACAGCGTGTGGAACGCACCCGGCTGATCCACGCGCTGGTAGGTGTGGGCGCCGAAGAAGTCACGCTGGCCCTGAATCAGGGCGGCGGGCAGACGCTTGGAACGCAGACCGTCGAAGTACGACAGCGACGAGGCGAACGCCGGGGTCGGCAAACCGTTGCGGGCGGCTTCGGCCACCACGTTGCGCCAGGACTTCTCGGCGGCTTCGATGGCGTTCTTGAAGTACGGGGCGAACAGCAGGGACACGTTGGCCTCGCCGGATTCGAACGCCTCAGAGATACGGTTGAGGAACTTCGCGCGGATGATGCAGCCGCCACGCCAGATGCGTGCCACGGCCGCGAGGTCGATGTCCCATCCATATTCCTTGGCTGCAGTGGTGATTTCGTTGAATCCCTGGGCGTATGCGACGATCTTGGAGGCGTACAGGGCCTGACGGATGTCTTCGATGAAGGCCTTCTTCTCCTCGTCGTTCAGGTCGAGCTTGCCGTCGGGGCCGGAGAAGCCCTGCTTCTGGGCTTCCTCACGCAGTTCGGCCTCGGAGGACAGCCCGCGGGCGAACACGGCTTCGGCGATGCCGGTGACCGGCACGGCCAGGGACAGCGCGGTCTGCACGGTCCAGGTGCCGGTGCCCTTCATGCCGGCGTGGTCGACGATGAGGTCGACGAGCGGCTTGCCGGTCTTCTTGTCGACCTGGTGCAGCACTTCGGCGGTGATCTCGATGAGGTAGGAGTCAAGCTCCGTCTTGTTCCATTCACCGAACACGTCGCCGATTTCGGCCGGGGTCATGCCCAAGCCGCGACGCATGAGGTCGTAGCTTTCGGCGATGAGCTGCATGTCGGAGTATTCGATGCCGTTGTGCACCATCTTGACGAAGTGGCCGGCGCCGTTGAGACCGATGTGGGTGACGCACGGCTCGCCTTCGGCCTTGGCAGCGATGGATTCGAAAATAGGCTTCAGGGTCTTCCAGGATTCCTCGGAGCCGCCCGGCATCATGGACGGGCCAAGCAGCGCGCCTTCCTCGCCGCCGGAAACGCCACAGCCGACGAAGTGCAGTCCGCGTGCGCTGATTTCCTTCTCACGACGGATGGTGTCCGGGAAGTAGGAGTTGCCGGCATCGACGATGATGTCGCCCGGTTCCATCAGGTCGGCGAGCGCGTGGATCATGGCGTCGGTCGGCGCGCCGGCCTTGACCATGATGATGGCGGTGCGCGGCTTGGAGAGGCTGTCGACGAATTCCTTGAGGGTCTTCGCCGGATAGAACTCACCTTCCGTGCCATGTTCGTTCATGAGCTTTTCGGTGCGGGCGTAGGTGCGGTTGAACACGGCCACCTTGTTGCCATGGTGCGCGAGGTTGCGCGCAAGGCTTCCGCCCATCGCGGCAAGACCGACGACACCGACATTCGCTTCAGCTGACATTGGTTCCCTCCATCAGGAAAGTTGTACTGACAAACCGTTGTTCAGTGTAGCCCCGAGCTATCCCAGGATGGTTCGGCGTCTCAAGTCCGGCAACGCGCGAAAGATCCATCCATCGACCAGGCTCACGTCCATTGGCCATTGGCGCATGCCGCTCATCTCCGATCGCCACGTTCCGATGCGAAGAATGCGCCAGTTGCAGTCCACGAATCATCGGAACACGTTCATCTTCGGAACCGATTTCGCAAACAGGGCAAGGAATCCGACGGAAACCACGCATCAGCGGAAAACATGCCATGAGAATTTGCGCCCATGGGGACGGCATATCCGCATTGGCCTCTAGAGACATCAGGCGGAAACGTCCGCAAGACACGGAAGAGTCCGCATATTCGGTGATGGAATATGCGGACTCTTCTGCATGCCGGCCATGGGCCGGCGCATCGGCTCATCCCGTCACGTCAACGCATGCGGAACGGCGCCTTGCGGATCTTCGCATGCTTGCGGTACGGCTGGCCCGCGTGCTTGTCGTGGCGCTCGCCGTGCCCCTTGCGGTCGGCGGAACGGTTGCCGTATTTGGCCTCCATGCGGCGGTCGTGGCGCTTGGCGTCTTCGGAACGTTCATCGCGGATGACGCGGATCTCCTTGCGATGGATGCGCTTGCCGCCTTGTCCGTTGCGACGGTCGTAATCGCGTTCGTGGCGCTGCTCCACATGGCGTTCGCCGCGGCGAGTCTCTTCGTAACGGCGTTCGGCGCGTGCTTCGGATTTGCGCTGCTTTTTGGTCGGCGCGCCCTGACGCTTGGAGAACTGCTTCGACTTTCCGGCGGATTGGCCGCGCTTGCCGTCCGTTCCGCGCTTATCGGAACGCTTGTCGGATTCGCGTGACCGTTCGGCCTTGTCGCGCTGCTGTTCGTGCAGACGCGCGTACTTCTCGCGGCGCTTGTCGTTGCGCTTGCGCTCATGGCGTTCGCGCTTCTCCTCTTGGATTTCGGGGTGTTCCCAGCGTTGCTCACGCGCCTCCAGCTCGCGGTTGTCGCGACCTTGGAATTTGGCGGCACGGCGTTCGGCGCGGTTCTTCTTCGGCTCGAAGCGTTGTTCGTCCTCACCGCGTTCCGCATGGCGATCACGCTCGTCGTGGCCGTTGCGTTCGGACTTGAACGGCTTGCCGCCCTTGTCTTTGCCACGGTCCTTGTTGCGCCCGTTGGAACGGTGCTGGTGTTTCTCGTGCTCGTCGCCGGAATCGCCCTTGCCGTGCTTCCTGCGACGCGGGTTGCCTGCCGGCTGGGACTGATCGAGCGTCCATCCGTATACCGGTTCCGCCGGCTCTCCGACGAGTTCCAGCACCTCCGGAGAGGTGGGGGTCACCTGGATCGGCTTGATTTTCAATCCGGCCTCGTGCAGCATGCGACGGGTTCTGCGGCGCTGGTTCGGCAGCACGATGGTCACCACGTCGCCGGAATGGCCGGCGCGGGCGGTACGGCCGGAACGGTGCAGGAAGGATTTCGGGTCCTCCGGCGGCTCCACCTGCACGACGAGTTCGACGCCGGAGACGTCGATGCCTCGGGCCGCGACGTCAGTGGCCACCATGACGTTCACGTCGCCGGATTCGAAGGCCGCGAGATTGCGGTCACGCTGGTTCTGGCTCAGGTTTCCGTGCAGTTCCGCTGCCGGGATGCCGTTCTTAGTGAGATCCTTGGCGAGTTTCTGCGTCTGGAATTTGGTTCGGGTGAACAGGATCCGGCGTCCCTTGCCCGAGGCCAGGGTACGCACCAGGGCGTGGCGGTCGCCCTGCGTGGTCTCGAACACATGGTGGGTCATCTGGTCGACCGCCGCGGTGGCGGTGTCGACGCTGTGCACCTTCGGATCGGAGAGGAACGTGTTCACGACCTCGTCCACGCCATGGTCCAGCGTGGCGGAGAACAGCATGATCTGCGCGTCGAACGACACCTGGCCGAGCAGTCGTTTGACCGGCGGCAGGAAGCCCATGTCGGCCATTTCATCGGCCTCGTCGATGACGGCGACCTCGACCTTCTCCAAGGTCAACGCATGCTGTTCGATCAGGTCCTCGAGGCGTCCGGGGCATGCGACGACGATATCGGCGCCGGCCCTGAGGTCGCGGATCTGGCGGGCGTATCGCACTCCGCCGTACACGGTGGTGGTGTTGATGCCGTAGATCTGCGCAAGGGGCATCAGCACGTCGTTGATCTGGTTGGCGAGCTCACGCGTCGGGGCGAGCACGAGGCCACGCGGATGCGGAACGAAATCCTCCGAGCGGCGTTCCTCGGCGTGCTCCTGCTTCACGCGGTTGACCTCATGGCGGAACTGGCTCATGTTCTCGAAATCGTCGGCGTCCACCTCGCCGAGGCGGGCGACCAGCGGAATCGAGAACGCGAGCGTCTTTCCGGAGCCGGTGCGTCCACGACCGAGGATGTCGCGGCCCGCCAGGGAATCGGGAAGCGTGTCCGCCTGGATCGGGAAGGCGGTTTTCTTATCGTCCGCCGCGAGGACGCGGACCAGCGGACCGGGAACGCCCAGTTCCGCAAACGTCTGGGGACGTTCCTCTTCCTCGCCCATTTCATCGAAGTCGGCGGCGAGGGCATCTACATGTTCATTCAAAGTGGTATCGGGCACAATGGCCTTTCATGTCAAACATTGCGCACGTTGCGCAAACTGTATAACGATACCCCACGGCCGCTACTTTCCATGAGTCCGGCCATACGTCCGGAATACCCTCCCCCATTGGCGGCTGGCCATGCCCCAGAAACGCGAAAACCCGTCCGTCATGGCGACGGACGGGCGGAATCGAGCCGCATCGTCAGGTCATCGGAGCGACCGGATCGGCGCGGATGCGGTCAGAGCACGTCGGGATCGTCCTTGGCGATGGTGCCGGTGGCCTTGCCGATGGCCTTGAGGCCGTGGTAGGCGACGAGCACCACGATGGTGCCGATGGCGATGCCGTTGAACGAGATGCCGTTGATGGCGAACGCGAACTGGCCGATGGCGATGATCATGGTGATAGCTGCGACCATGATGTTGACCGGCTTGTCGAAGTTGACCTTGTTCTCGACCCAGATGCGGATGCCGATCATGCCGATCATGCCGTACAGCAGCGTGGTCACGCCGCCGAGCACGCCGGCCGGAATGGTGTTGATGATCGCGCCGAACTTCGGGCACAGCGACAGGATCAGCGCGAACGCGGCCGCACACCAGTACGCGGCGGTGGAGTACACCTTGGTGGCCGCCATCACGCCGATGTTCTCGCCGTAGGTGGTGGTGCCGGAGCCGCCGCCGAAACCGGCGATGGTGGTGCCCAGACCATCGGCGAACAGGGCGGTGCCGATCTGGTCGTCATAGTCGCGGCCGGTCATCTGGGAGACGGACTTGACATGGCCGACGTTCTCGGCGACGAGCACGAGCACGACCGGAATGAACATCGGCAGGATGGAGAAATCGACCTGCGGGGTGTGGAAATGGGGCAGACCGATCCATGCCGCCTTGCCGATGGCGGAGAAATCGACCTGGCCGCGGATGCAGGCGTAGGCATAACCGATGATCACGCCGATGAGGATGTTGAGGCGTCCGAGCAGACCCTTGAACAGCACCGCGACGAGCAGCACGGCGAGCAGGGTGACGATGGCGGTGTCGGGGGCCTTCTGGAAATTGTCCCACACGCTGGGGGCCAGGTTGAAGCCGATGATGGCCACGATGGCACCGTTGACGACCGGCGGCATGATGACGTCGATCCATTTGGCTCCGGCGTAATGCACCAGGATGCCGATCAACGCCAGCAGCAGACCGGTGACCATGATGCCGAAGGACGCGACGGCGATGCCCTTGTGCGCGGTGGTGACCGCCGTGATCGGGGCGATGAATCCGAAGGAGGATCCCAGATAGCTCGGCAGCACGTTCTTGTTGATCAGCAGGAACAGCGCGGTCGACATGGCCGTGAAGAACAGGGTGGTGGACGGGTCGAAACCGGTCAGAATCGGCACCAGGAACGTGGCGCCGAACATGGCGATGACATGCTGCGCACCGATTTCCGCGGTGCGCGGCCAGGTCAGGCGCTCGTCGGGTTCGACGACCTCGCCGGGCTTCAGCGTTTTGCCGTCGCCGTGGAGCTTCCACGTGAACAGGCTCGCGATGGGGTTGGACATGCGATTGTCTCCTTAACTCTCCCGCGCGGCGTGACGAAACGTGCCGCGCGCCACAGGCCATTGTAATGGCAGTGGGTACACGGCACGTTTCGCCGCAATCCCGTGGAGAATTTCCGCCACGGTCGTTCACCGTATCGAAGGCGATGCCACGAACGACGCAGACGACGAGCCAATCGCCAATGGTATGCGGCCCATCGCGGAGATCCATCACGCGGCGGCCGCCGCGAAAACGAACGTCACAGGTGACGGTCGACGGCGTGCACGACGTCGACCAGGTCGCCGTTGGACAGCACCGGGCGTTTGAACGAACGCCATTCGTCCACCTTCACCGTCCAGCGGCCGTCCTTCTCGTCGAAGACCGGACGCGCGGTCTGCTCCCAACGGAAACGTTTGTGCGTGCGGCCGGTCGACGGATCACGGCGCGAATAGTGGAAACACGTGCAGTTCGTGATCTTCCAATCGTCGGATGCCGCGCGGTGCATGAATTCCTCGTCGGAGAGGTCCTCCAATGTGAGCATCAGCGCGAGCATGAGGTCGCCGTGGCTGACCATCACCACGGATTCCGCGTCGGATTTGCGGTTCAGGGCCGTGAGCAGGTTGTGCACGCGGTTTTCGGCCACGTCGGCGATGGATTCGCCCGCCGGCGGACGCCAGTACAGCGGATCGGTGTTCTTGAACATCCAGTTGCGCGCGTAGTTGGTTTTGAAATCGTCCTTGGTGATGGTGTTGATCTCACCCCAGGAACGTTCGCGCAGCACGCGCGTCTCCTCCCATTTCGCCTTCGGCAGGGCCATCGTCGCGGCCGTCTCGCGCGTGCGCACGAACGGCGAGACGAGATAGCGGTCGAACAACGGCTGCTGCGAAACCAGCCAGCGGCCGATGCAGTCCGCCTGCTTGCGGCCGGTGGCGGTGAGCCTCCACGAACGGTCCGGCACGGTGACGTTGTCCTGCGTGTAGAGCGAATCATCGCCGTTCTCGCCGGCGTTGATGATGACGTTGGCCTCCGACTCGCCGTGACGGATCACATACAGATCAAGGGGCATTCCCATATTCGTTTATTCCTTACTTTCGTTCATCCACATCCTGCGCGCGGCCACCACCGTCCCGTTCCGTTCATCTCACGAGCGGACGAATCGCGTATTCGATTGACCGACGGCGCCGCGCATCATCGTCGAATGCTTCCCACCGTAGCCGATTCAGCCGCGTTCCGCATATGGAATCACGCCGATTTCATGCTCGGCACACCCGAATTTCGCAATGCCGTCACCTTGGGTTCACCGCAAACGGCATGGCACTCCGCGGCCGACTACTCCGGCCAGACGCCGGCCTGCGCGTACTTGGCACGGTACTCCCCCGGCGTCATGCCGGAATGCTTTTTGAACACTTTCGAAAAGTGGCTTTGCGACCGGTATGCGAGGATCTGCGCGATCTCATCGAAGCTGTACTGCGAGTACTTGAGCATGTTCTCGGCGGCTTCCATGCGTTTGTCGGTGACGTATTGGGACAGCGCCTTGCCTGTTTCCCGTTTGAACAGTTCCGACAGATACGTGGGATTCAGATGCACGTGTTCGGCGAGGATCGGCACGGTGATCTTCTCGTGCAGATGGTAGTGGATGTAGTCCATGCATTCGTTGATGGGCTTGGAATGCGTCTCCACCTTCTGCATATCCGCCATCGCCCAGGTGAAGAACGTCATCATATCGGTGTGGAGGCGGCCCACATCCCCGACGTCCTTGCAATTGTCGAGATCCTGGATATACAGGTCGGAGGCGTTGTAGGCATCCTCCTCGTCCATGCCGCCTTCGATGGCGAAGCGCGTGGCCAGGGTGACGGTGGTGATGAACCGGTATTTCGCGTTTTTGAGCGGATCGTTCGACAGGTGGCCATACAGTCCGGAATCCCAAAGGCGCGCGCTTTCAGCGATCGCGTTGATGTCGCCGGAGCGCATCATGTCGTACTGCTTCATCTCCTCGACATACCGATGATGCCGCACGCGGTCCTCCCGGGAGAGGAAGTCCAGGTACCGCAGCTTCGCCTCGTCAACAACCGCCATGACAATGCTCCTTCGCCTAGTACGTTTGGCCTCCTACAAGCATAACGTGGAAAATCCATAGGAAAATGATTCGCCGAGCACGCAACGGTCATATGTTGGCCGCACGATTGCATCGCGATTCGCCACAGTGCGAACCATCGGCACGGCATACCGTGAATGCCCCGTCACACGCCGACCCGATGACCGCGGCACACCGTTGATCGCATACGACTCCGAATCTCGTCGGAATCACGCAACAGTATCCCGCAGGTAACCAAGGCACTTTCCGGTGCGCTCTTCCATAACGCGCCGCAACGGTCTAGGATGCGGAATTGATGGCCAAATCGGCCTCCCGCGTCATACACGCCGTAGTGGAAAGGAAACGCTCATGATTAACCATGTGTCCGTCAAGGTGAAGGATTTCGCGAAGGAAGAACCGTTCTATGAAGCCGCTCTTGCGCCGCTTGGATACGCCAAGGGACCGTCGTTCCCGGGCGTGCAGGCGTTCGTGGCGGAAGACGGTTCGGCGGTGTGGGTTTCCACCGCGGCCGAAGGCGATGCCGTCGCCCCGATTCATGTGGCGTTCGAAGCCGCCGATGACGATGCCGTGAAGGCGTTCCACAAGGCAGGTCTCGCCAACGGCGGCACCGACAACGGACAGCCCGGCCCGCGCCCGAACTACGGCCCGACCTATTACGCCGCGTTCGTGCACGACCCGGAGGGCAACAACATCGAGGCCATGCACAACTGACCTCGCGACGGCCGACCGCAATGGGACCCGCGAGTGGATTCCTTAATCAGTCAAATCATTCATAACAGCATTTGACATCGACGCTCCCCCGTTTCCGTAGGTGGTTTTGCCTTTCAATAGGTGGTTGCTCTCGGAGCCGGCCTTGGAAATGGCTTGATATCAAGCCATTTCCAAACAGGTTCCCGGCACTCACCGCCTACGGAGCCCAAAAACCACCTACGGAATGGCCGGGCAACGAAAACATACGCGGGCATGCCCAAACGCTGCCCTATTCGGGGAATTCTAGAAATAGGTGCTCCAGCCGAGTTTGACGGCGAGGATGATGCCGGTGAGCACGGCGGCCACACGCATGATGTTTTCCGGAATATGCCGGGTGACGGGCGGAGCGATGGCGCTGCCGATGGTGCATCCGAGGCACATCATGATGGCGAACGGCCAATAGACGGAACCGCGGATGATGAACATGATCGCGGCGGAGATGTTCGCGCCGAATCCCACTACGGTCTTCAACGCGTTGATTTGGTGGAACGGACCGATTTTGCCCAAGTCGAGAATCGCGAGCGCCAAGGTGCCCGCGGCGGCACCGAAGTAGCCGGAATACACGCCGACGAAGCTCACGCCGAGCCACAGCCACCACGGATCGTTGCGGAGATTGCCTTCTGCCGTTTTACGCGCGATCCGCGCGGCGCGTTCGCCCTGATGCGATTGCGGCAGGGCCTGTGCCACGGCGTCGCGGGCGGCCGCCTTCTTGCGTGGGTTGAGCGCGATGATCAACGCGCTGAACAGGATCAGCGGCGGCACCGCGAATTCGAACACCTTGGCGGGCAGTTCCAGCAGCAGCAGTCCGCCGATGATGCCGCCAACCAGTCCGATGCATGCGTATACGGCGACGCGGCGCCCTTGCCCTTTGAGCTCCTTGCGAGCCGACAGCAGTCCGCCGATGCCCGTGCCGCACACGCCCACCGTGTTCGTGGTGTTGGACAGCACGGGCGGGATGCCGAACGCCAGCAACGCAGGGTAGGAGATCAGCGAGGACGCGCCAACCGCGTATCCCACGAATCCCGCGCCGATGCCGGCGACAAGCACCAGCAGCAATGTGACGACAGACACTCCGGCGATCATCGACTACCCTCTCCTACCCATGTTCTTCATACGAATCGGCATATGCGCCGTCGAATCCGACGGCATTCATCCGCACGGCGGTCACACGCCTTGGGGCAATTCCCCACCATCGGCATGTGGTATCGGAAACCAAGCTTAACCAGCCGTCCGAGTCGCATCATGGCGATGTCCAGAACATGGCATGTCATGGCCGGCATTCGGTTCCGCGATGCTCATTCGGCCTTGCGCCGCGCCGGAAGCCGCACTTCGGAAAGCAGGATCGCGCCGAAGATCACGGCGAATCCGCATACCGACGGCACGGTGAGCCTTTCCCCGGCGAAGACCACGGAGACCACCATGGCGAAGATGCATTCGGTGCTCAGGATCACCGAGCCTTCCGTGGCAGGCAGGTTCTGGACGGCGATGGTCTGGAAGATTTGCGCGACGATGGTCGAGCCGACCACCAGATAGGCAAGGCACAGCACCACGTCCAGTCGCATCCACGACGCCGATGGCGCGCCATCGAACAACGCCGCGCCCGCGCCGAAGAACACCGCGCACCATGCGAATTCCATAAGCATCAACGCGACCGCGTCGAATTTCCTGCCCATCATGCCGACGACCACCAGATTCATCGCGAAGAACAGCGCGCCGACGATCGTCATCGCATCCCCGAAGCCCATGCCGGCGAGCTCGGCGCCGCCGCCGCTCAACGAGACCAGTCCGATGCCGAACGCGCACACGAGCGCCGCGACGATATGCTGCATGCTGGGGCGTCTGCGCGTCAAAGCCCACAGCACAAACGGCACCATCACGCAGTAGGTGTCGGTGAAGAAGCTGTTGCGGCCCGGCGAGGTGGTTTCCAATCCTTTGAGCTGGAACATGAAGCCGAGCCAGTACGTCAATGCGAGCGTAAAACCCGGCACGATGTAGCGTCCCATGCTGATTTTCCGCAGATGCGGCAGAAACACCAGCGCCATCAGCACGACCGAGGCGGTCATGCGAAAGAACATCATCCATTGGGTGGTCATCACGCCCTGCACATGTTTGAGCATGGTGTATCCGGAACCCCATACGGCGGCGTTGACCAGCATCATCAGACGGGCGACGTTCTTGGGAACGCTCATGCCCTCATGCGGGGGATCCTTCCGGTCAGATGCGTCGCCACCGTTCGTTCGCGTCTTTTGCAGCGATTCGGCCATTGGAATCCGCACCCTTTCTCTCGATTCGCCCGCGCCACAGAATACTGTAGACGCGATGCCGCACGCAACACTCCGCGCAAGCGGCTCTCGCAGTCAATCCGCGCAGCTTCGTGATACGAATCCCGCGCGGCAAAGGCAACCCTGTTAGCCTTATGTTGGTTTTTTGCCGCATCCCGCACGCTTCCGCGACATCGTGCGATGCGGCCATGTCGAACGATTCGACCACACCATGCGCCACGGCCGGACCGAATGGCTCCGATCCGAGGCCACGGAACGATTGGTCCGATGTGCCGAGTTCGAAAATCCGGAATCAAAAATCCGGAATTCCTTGAAGCCGGGCACTCTGAAAGGAGACGCGCCATATGGCGGCATTCATCACCATCGCCCTGTTCTGCGCGGCGCTGATCGGCTGCATCGCCAGCGGCATGTCCATTGTGCCGGCGCTGGCCGCGGGCGTGATCATCTTCCTTATCCACGGACGTGTGACGGGCCACCATTGGGGTGCGATGATCCGCAAGGGGTTCGCGACCATGCGCGCCGCCAGCATCGTGGTGGTCACCTTCGTGCTGATCGGACTGCTGACCACGTTGTGGCGCGCGGCCGGCACGGTGCCGTTCATCGTGGCGAACACCACGGCCCTGATACGCCCCCACGTGGCCATCCTGCTGACGTTCCTGCTGAACTGCCTGATGTCGTTATTGACGGGCTCGTCGTTCGCGTCGGCGGCGACCATGGGCGTCATCACCATGACGCTCGGCACGTCCATGCAGATCTCACCGGCGCTTCTCGGCGGAGCGATCCTTTCGGGCGTGTACTTCGGGGACCGATGCTCTCCCGTGTCGACCAGCGCGCAACTCGTCAAAACCCTGACCCATACGAACATCTTCGACACCATCCGGCTGATGCTGAGAACCGCCGCGCTGCCGTTCGCCGCGACCTGCGTGATCTACGAGGGACTCGCGCTGTATTCCCATTCCTCGGCGGGATCGATCGACGCGTCCGGCCTGTTCTCGCGCGCGTTCGACCTGCACTGGACCACCGTGCTTCCGGCAGTCGTGCTGGTCGTCTGCGCGATCGCCCGCATCGACGTGCGCATCACGATGGGCGCGAGCATTCTGACGGCGTTGCCGATCTGCGTGCTGGTGCAGCATATGGATTGGGCAAGCGTCGGCCATGCGCTGGTTTTCGGTTTTCATTGCGCGGACGCCCAGGTGGCGCGGCTCATCGATGGCGGCGGCATCGTCTCCATGGTCAAGGTGATGCTGATCGTCTGCATCTCCTCGTCGTATTCCGGCATTTTCCAAGAAACGGGATTGCTGAATGGCATACACCGGCTGATCGCATCGCTGGCGGGGAAAATCAGCGTATACGGCGCCACCTGCGTCACCTCGTTGGTCACGGGAGCCGTCGCCTGCAACCAGACGCTGTCCATCATGCTGACCGACCAGCTGTGCCGCGACCTGGAATCCGACAGGCAGCGACGCGCCATCGATCTGGAGGATACCGCCGTGGTGACGGCGCCGCTTGTTCCGTGGGCGATCGCCAGCGGCGTGCCGTTGTCTTCGGTCGGGGCTCCGACGTCCAGTATCCTGTTCGCATGTTTTCTGTACCTGCTGCCTGTATGCCGGTTCATCGACGCGGCGCGGCGCGACCGTCGGCCCTAGGACGGAACGGGCATCCGGCGCAGATCAGCGAGGATGGGTCGGGCTGGCATGTCGTCTCGCCGCACATGGACCGCGGAGAAAGGTCAGTCACCTGCAGCAGACCGCGTTCCTGCGCTCGTGTGATGGCCATATCGACGAAATCGACCGGAAGATGCCGGTTGGCTGCGATCTGCCGTACCGTCAGTCCGGCATCCAGGTCCGCGACCACATCGGCGACGATGTTCCCCCGTGCGGCCGTTCCGTTCGCAAATCCATGCGCCGTCTTCGTCCGATCGGTGGTATGCCGCCAACTCCGTGAGCCCAGACCATGCCAGACCATGGGTCACAGCACCAATCGCAGCAACTGGAATGCGACGACGGCGAGCACATACGCCACCGCAAGACTCAGGCACACCGATTGCGCGGCCACTTTCGTGCCATATTGCCGTCGAAGCTCCGCCACCGTAGCCAGGCACGGCGTGTACGCAAGCGTGAACAGCAGGAATGCTATGGCCGCGGCCTTGCCGTGCCCGTGCGAGGATTGTTCGAACGAGGCGCGCAGCTTCTGGCCGAACGTTCCCTTGTCGGCGTTCTGTCCGGATTCGTCAGGCTCATCCGCATGGTAGGACTGCGACATGGAGCCGATCACCACCTCCTTGGCCACGAATCCGGTGATCAGGGCGGCGGAGGCGTGCCAATCGTCGAAACCGGCCGGCGCGAAGACGGGAGACACGGCATCGGCAAGCACGCCGTATGCGGAATCGTGCACATCGTCCACTTCTCCGAAACCGCCTGCGTTCGCGGTCGCCGGAATGCCTTGCAGCAGCCACAGCGCCACGATCATCGAAATGATGATCACGCTCGCGCCACGGATGAACTGCCACAGACGAACCACGACCGAACGCACCAGCTGCACGGCACGCGGGCACTGGTACGGAGGCAAGGCGAGCATCAGCGGCTCCGGCGTGAGTCCGCGGAACATGGTGTGCCGCAACAGCACGCCGACAAGCAGAATGAGCAACACGGAGGCGACGTACATGAGGAACACGACGAGACCGGCCTGCTGCGGGAAGAACGCGTGGGCGAGCACCAGGAACACGGTGAGACGCGCCGAGCATGAGGCGAACGGGATGAGCATGCCCGTCAGCACGCGCTGGCGCGAATCAGGCAGGGTGCGCGTGGCGGCCAATGCGGGAAGGTTGCAGCCGAATCCGACGACGATCGGCAGGAACGCGCGGCCGTCCAATCCCAACGCGCGCATCGCACGGTCCATAACGAACGCGGCGCGGGCCAGATAGCCAGAGTCCTCGAGCATCGACAGCAACAGGAACATGATGCCCATCACCGGAATGAACGTCAGCACGGTGATCACGCCGTCCAGCACGCCGTCCACCAGCAGCGAATACAGCCAGCCGTCGGACGCGGACGGACCGAACAGTCCGAACAGCCAGTCGATACCATCGGTGCACCATCCGCGCACCGTCACGTCGAACCAGTCCTGCATCGGGCCTGCCAGCGTGGTGGTCGCCTGGAAGACCGTGTACATGACCGCCAGAAAGACCAGAATGCCGAATACGGGATGGAGCAGCACTCGGTCGACGCGGTCGGACAGCGTCGTCTTGTCGGATGCCTTGAGGTCGAGCCCACGAAGCACACGCGCAGTCCAGTCGAAGCGCGCGTCGGCACGCGACTCGGTCCACTCGCGCACGTCGATGGCGTCATCGGCCGGAATCCGCAGTCCCTGCGGCAGCGGAGTGCCGGCGAACGATGCCGCGATCGCGGAGGCGAGTCGGTCCTGTCCTTCGCCGGTGCGTCCATCCAAGGAGACCACCGGCATGCCGTCAAGCAGCTGAGACAGCCGCGCCGGTTCGATGCGACAGTCGCGGCGTGCGGCCAGATCGTTCATGGTGAGGGCCACCACCGTGGGCAGCCCAAGTTCCGCCACCATCGA
>DKCF01000069.1 GCA_002451435.1 Bifidobacterium sp. UBA6881
TCAGGCGAGCTTCTCGACTTGGTTGAAGCCCAACTCCACCGGCGTATCACGGCCGAAGATGGATACAAGGACGGTGAGCTTCTGCGTGGTCGGCTCGACGTCGGAGACGACTGCCGCCATCGTGGTGAACGGGCCATCGGTGACGGTGACCTGATCGCCGACGGCGTAGGAGACCTCGACCGTGCGCTTCTTGGCGGCGGCCGGCTTGTCGCCGGCCTCCTTGAGCGCCTCGGAAGCGATCATCGGAGCCATCATGGAGACGACTTCCTTGCGGGTGAGCGGCGCCGGGTCCTTGGTCGGTCCGACGAAGCCGGTGACGCCTTCGGTCTCGCGCACGATGCGGCGGGCGTTCTCGTCCGGAAGCATGCGAATGAGCACGTAGCCGGGAACGCGCACGCGGGTGATGACCTTCTTGCCCTTTTCGGTGTGCTTCTCGACTTCCTCCATCGGCACTTCCACCTGGAAGATCTGGTCTTCCAAGCCGAAGCTGGCGACACGGGACTCGACGTTGGTCTTCACGCGCTTCTCGTAGCCGGAGTAGGTGTGCAGCACATACCACTTGCCTTCGAGTGTGCGCAGCTTCTTGGAGAATTCCTCGACTGCCTTGGCTCCGGCATCCTGCTCTTCGTCATCGTCGGATTCGACTTCGGCCTTCGGAGCCTCATCGGCGGGAGCGTCCACCGGAGTGGACTCCTGCTCGGCGGTCGGGAGCGCCTCAACGGCTGCGGCGGCCTCGGCATCAGCCGTGGCGGCTTCAGCGGCCTCGGGCGCCTCGTCGAGGTTGTCGGAAAACACTTCGTCAGTCATGCAGTTTCACCTTCAAGTTGTTGTCAGCCGAAGATCCACAGGGTCAACTTGCCCAGGCCGAAGTCCATGCCGGTGACCAGTGCCATGAGGAACAGCACGAAGATGAACACGGCGAGGGCCCAGAAAAACAGCTCTTTGCTGGTCGGGGTCACAACCTTGCGGAGTTCGTCGATGATCTGTTTGATGAACAAACCAATACGCATGAAGATGTTCGGCTTGACAGCCTTTTCGCTGGTGCGTGTCTTCGCCATTGTAAATCCTCCGCCCTGGTTTGTTATAAGAAAACTTGGCAGGGAAGGCGGGACTCGAACCCACAACCTACGGTTTTGGAGACCGTTGCGCTACCAATTGCGCCACTTCCCTAGGTGTACTCTGCCGTTGCTACTTGCTGGCGAGGATTTTATGCGAAAAACCACGCAAGAAGTAAGCGGCAAAACCGCCAAGACGAAATAGTAGCGGGTATTTGCGATTTCGTCCAATCCACTTTCATCGCATAGTCGCAAAACCGCTATTTTCCAACGAAAAAAGATTCACGCCCCGGCATGTCTCGCGAAACGTGAATCTTATTCGTTTTATTCGCCGCAGCGTCTCGGCGGATCAGGCCTCGGCCCACTCCTTCATGCGGCGCATGCCCTCGACCAGGTCGTCATCGGCAAGCGCGTACGAGAATCGCAGATATCCGGGCGCGCCGAACGCCTCACCCGGCACCGCGGCCACATGGCCCTCGTCGAGCAGCGCGGCGGCGAGCTCGGACGTGTTGGAGAAGACGGTCTTGTTGGGGCCGAGCGGCTTGTCCAGCAGTTCAGTCACGTCGGCGAACGCGTAGAACGCGCCGGTCGGCGTCGGGCAGTTCACGCCCGCGATGTCGTTCAGCGCGGCGACGATCGTCTGACGGCGCTTGTCGAAGGCGGCGCGCATCTCATAGACGGCGTCCAAGGTGCCGGAAACGGCTTCGATGGCGGCACGCTGGGCGATGTTGTTGACGTTGGACGTCATGTGCCCCTGCAGCTTCGAAGCGGCCTTGGCCACCGGAAGCGGCGCGATCATCCAGCCGACGCGCCAGCCGGGCATGGCGTAGGTCTTGGCCACGCCGTTGAGCACGAGCAGCTGGTCGCGGACCTCGGGGACCGCCGCGCCGATGTAGGTGGTTTTGGCGCCGTCGTAGTTGAGGTGCTCGTAGATCTCGTCGGAGATGACCCACACATGGTGCTCGATGGCCCACTGCGCGATCGCCCTGACGGTTTCCGGCTTCCACACGGCACCGGTCGGGTTGTTGGGCGTGTTCACGATGATGGCCTTGGTGCGCGGGGTGCGCGCGGCCTCGATGTCGTCCAGATCCGGTTCGAAATTGCGGTCGGCTCCGGCGAATACCGGCACCGGGACGCCGCCGGCCAGCTTGACGGCCTCCGGATAGCTCGTCCAGTACGGCGTCGGGATGATGACCTCGTCGCCCTCGTCGAGCAGGATCTGGAAGGATTCGTAGACGGCCTGCTTGCCGCCGTTGGTCACGATGACCTGGTTCGGATCGACCTCGTATCCGGAATCGCGCAGCGTCTTGTCCGCGATGGCCCTGCGCAGCTCGGGCAGGCCCGCGGTCGGCGTGTAACGGTAGTTCTTCGGGTCCTGCACCGCGGCGGCGGCAGCGGCAACGATGGGCGCCGGGGTCGGGAAGTTGGGTTCGCCGGCGCCGAAGCCGATGACGTCGATTCCGGAGGCCTTCATCGCCTTCGCCTTGGAATCGACGGCCAGCGTCGCGCTGGGAGCCACATGATTGATACGGTCGGATAGAATCTGCCAGTCAGCCATAGTCATGCTTGCCATGCTAGACCCGGCACGCGAAAAAACAAAGGGGTGCGACATGCCTTGGACGGAATCGGATTCCGCGTGATCGGCGTTCCGGCCACCGAGACGAAACCCGCTGCACGCCGCGTCCGCCCCAGCACCGTTCGAGGCGTCAAGTCACACCAGCACGAGGTTGTCGCGGTGCACCAGCGGATGCGCGTATTCCTCGCCGAGGAACCGTCTGAGCTGCGCGGTGTTGCGTCCCAGCATCTGGGGAATCTCCTCGGAGTCGAATCCGACAAGACCCTTCGCCAGATGCCTGCCTTGCTCGTCGTCGACCCACACCGCGTCACCGGCCGCGAAATCGCCCCGCGCCTCCAGCACGCCGGCGGCGAGCAGGCTGGCCGAACCGGCGCAGATCGCCTTCGCCGCGCCGGCGTCCGCGACCAGCACGCCCTGCGGATGCGACGCGAACCCGATCCACAGGCGACGGGAGGAGCCACGGTCGTGAATCGGCGCGAACACCGTGCCGACCGGGTCGCCCATCATCGCCGGACCCGCATTCGCCGCGCAGGTGAGCACCGCGGGGATGCCGGAGACGGCCGCCACACGCGCCGCCTCCATTTTGGTGACCATGCCGCCGGTGCCGACGTTCGAACCGGTGCCGCCGACCTGCACCTGCTCCAAAGCCTTTTCGACATTGGGCACATAGGCGATGCGCCGCGAACCCGGCTCGCTTGGCGGGGCGGTGTACAACGCGTCGACGTCGGTGAGCAGCACCAGCGCGTCGGCGACCACGATGTTGGCGACCAGCGCGGAGAGACGGTCGTTGTCGCCGAAACGGATCTCGTTGGAGGCCAGGGAATCGTTTTCGTTGAGGATCGGCACCGCGCCCAGGTCGAGCAGACGGTCGAGCGTGCGGCGAACATTGCGGTACTGCTGGGGCGAAACGGTGTCGGAAACCGTGAGCAGAATCTGGCCGACGCGCAATCCGTATTTCGCGAAGGCGCTTTCGTAACGCGCCATGAGCAATCCCTGGCCGACCGCCGCGCACGCCTGCTGGTCGGCGATGTCCGTAGGCCGGGAATCGAAGCCCAATGAGCCGAATCCCGCGGCGATGGCGCCGGACGAGACCAGTACGACGCGACCGCCCATCAACCGTATGCGGGCGATGGCCGCCACCAGGGCGTCAAGACGCTCAGGATCGAGATGGCCGCTCGGTTTGGTCAGCGAACTCGACCCGACCTTCACGACGATGGTCTGCGCCTCGGCGATGCTTCTGCGCACTTGCGATTGCGATGGCGTGTTCATACAACCTCCCGGCAGCTCACGCGGCCCATAAAAGCCCGCCGACATGCCATCGGCACATCGGCGGGCTTGTTCTGCCGTCTCTATTGTTCCACGTCGTCCGCGTCTTCGGACTCGCCACGTCCAAAAAGGCTCGTGGTGTCGTGCCGGTCGTCGTCGACGGACGGGTCGGCCCAGTGTCCGGCCTTGCGTTCGGCCATCATGGCCTCGCGGACGGCCTGGCGGGCATCCATCATCTCGTGGTACTGGCGACGGCGTTCGGCGTTGGTACGGCGCTGGACGCGGCCGTCCTGGTCCTGCAATCGCAGGTCCACGCCGCGTGCGCCCAGCTGGGCGCCGTCGAGCATTTCCGCGCCTGCGGCGATGGTCGGGTCCCAATCGAATTCCACGGCGCGTTCGCCGCGGCCGATGCGCACCTCGTCGCCCGGCTTGGCGCCCTTGTTCCGCAGTTCGTCCTCCACGCCCAGCTTGGCGAGACGGTCGGCGAGGTAACCGACTGCCTCGTCGTTGTCGAAGTTGGTCTGCATGACCCAGCGTTCCGGCTTGGTGCCGCGCACCTCGTACCAGACCTCGCCGTTGCCGTTCTCCTTGCGTTCCACGGTGAAGTCGAGCGCGGTGCCGCCCTCGTCGTTGCGACGGCGACGGTTGCGGGGCGATTCCAGAGGCTTGATGACCACGCGGGCGTCCTCTTCGGCCTGTTCGCGTCTGGCGACTTCCTTGCGCATGTCGGCCACGAGTCCGGCAAGCGCCCAGTTCAGCTCCTTGAGGCCTTCATGGGAGGCCGTGGAGATGATGTAGACCTTGAGACCGAGCTTTTCGAATTCGGGTTTCACGAATTCGGCGAGCTCCTTGGCCTCCGGCATATCCACCTTGTTGAGGATGATGATGCGGGGACGTTCCGGAATCGGAATGGCGCCCAGCGGAAGCTCCAGCTTGTCGGCGTATTCGGCGAGCTCGTGCTCCAACGCCTGGTAGTCGCTCATCGGATCGCGGTCCGGTTCCAAGGTGGCGCAATCGATGACGTGCGCGATGATCTCCGTGCGTTCGATGTGGCGCAGGAACTCGAGACCGAGTCCCTTTCCCTGGGAGGCGCCCGGAATCAGGCCCGGCACGTCGGCGATGGTGTATCGCATATCGCCCGCCATGACCACGCCGAGGTTCGGCACCAACGTGGTGAACGGATAATCCGCGATCTTCGGCTTGGCGGAACTCATCGCGGCGATGAGGCTGGACTTGCCGGCGGACGGGAATCCCACCAAGGCGACGTCGGCGATGGATTTGAGCTCCAGGATGACGTCACGTTCCTCGCCGGGCTCTCCCAGCAACGCGAAGCCGGGGGCGCGGCGCGTGCGGTTGGCCAGCGCGGCGTTGCCGAGGCCGCCGTCGCCGCCCGCGGCCGCGACGAACCGGTCGCCCGCGTGACGCAGGTCGGCGAGCTGCGCGCCCGGACGCTTGCGTTCGCCCTGCGCGCCTTTGGCCGCGAAGATCACCGTGCCCACCGGCACCGGCAGCAGCAGGTCGGCGCCCTTGGAGCCGTCTTTGGTGTCGCCCAGACCCATGGTGCCGCTTTCGGCCTCGCGATGCGGCATGAATCGGTAGTCCAGCAAACTGTTGGCGTTCGAATCGGCGACGAAGACCACGTTGCCGCCATTGCCGCCATTGCCGCCGTTCGGGCCCGCCAATGGCTTGTACTTTTCCCTGCGTATGCCGGCGGAACCGTTGCCGCCGTCACCGCCCTTGACGTGGACGGTCACGCGATCGACGAAATCACTCATTGTTGTTTGTCACCTTTGCTCTGCAT
>DKCF01000068.1:0-3291 GCA_002451435.1 Bifidobacterium sp. UBA6881
TTCTTCACGTAGTTGCCGGGCTTGTCGGGGAACAGGCCGTACACCCACACGCACAGCTGGTCCTTCGGCTGGTCGCGGAACTGCTGCTGGCGGTTCAGCGTCCAGCTCATCAGCCAGTTGGAATCCTCCACGGTGACGATGCCGCCGGTCACCACATGCCCGGTGAACGGGTCGCGTTTGCAGATCTTCTGGATGTACGGCGGAATCTCCATATCCAGCGTGGTGACGGTGGCGCTCATCCACTTCGAATGTTCCGGATCGCCGCAGAACACATCCGGATGGCCGAAGCTCGGATCCTTCGCCGCGATGCGACGCCACATGTCCCAGCCGCCGCCGGGCTTGATCTCCGGAGTCCAGCCGGCGGCCGTGGTCTGCGAGCCCATGGACGAATTCTCCACGCAACCGCCGTTGGTGATGAACACCAGGTCGTTCTCGCCCAGATCGATGCTGCGGGACGTGCCGTCGGCCTCGGTCAGATCGATGCGCGTGGCCATCTTCTTGGTCGGCGAGCTGAACGGATTGCGCGGGTAGGCGCCGAATTCGGCCTGCTTGCGCAGAATCGTGTCCTGGCCCGTGCCGGTGCGCGGGCGCACCGGTCCCATGCCGCCGCCGATGGTGAAATCGACGTTCTCCACCTTCACGTTGTAGTGGAACCGCACGCCGAAGCCTTCCAGGTACTTGATCATCGGCAGGATCATCGACTCGTATTGGTTGTATCGTGTGAAGCGCAGCGCGCTGAAATCGGGCAGGCCGCCGATGTGGTGGATGTAGCGGCGGATGTACAGCTTCATCTCCAGGGCGCTGTGCCAGTTCTCGAAGGCGAACATCGTGCGCCAGTACATCCAGAAGTTCGAATCGAACACCTCGTCGTCGAAGAAGTCGGAGATCTTCTTGCCGTACAATTCCTCGTCCGGCGTGAAGAACAGCTTCATGATCTCCATCGAAGCCTTGTCGGAAAGCGCGAACCTGCCGTTCGTGCCAGCGTCGACGCCGCGCGCCTTCGTGGAGCGGCACAGCGAATAGTTCGGATCCTCCTTGTTCAACCAGTAGTATTCGTCCAGCACGGACACGCCATCCGTCTCGATGGAGGGGATGGAACGGAACAGATCCCACATCACCTCGAAATGGTTGTCCATCTCACGGCCGCCGCGCATCACGTAGCCGACGCCCGGAATGTTCGCGCCGTCACAGGCGCCGCCCGGCACCGCGTCCTTTTCGAGAACATGGATGTGGTCTCCTGGCATCTGCGCGTCCCGCACCAGATAGCAGGCCGCGCTCAATGCGGCCAATCCGGTGCCGATGATGTAGGCGTTCTTGGAATCGATGCCAACGGGCTTCTTTGGCCGTGCGAAGGCTTCGTAATTGCCGTTGGAATAGTACATGGCTTCCTCCTTTGGATATGTCTGCACTCCATTGTGCCGCGTCGCCTTGGAAAAATCTACGGTCATAAACTAGACGATATGTCTAATTTTGCGTTTTGTGAAAGGAAAACGCAAAGCCACCACACACGGCGCTCGATTTGCGTGATGCGCGACTGCCTGGATGGCTGAAGACGATGGGTGCCCGATGACCGCAATGGGTGGCTCCCACATGTGGAAGCCACCCATTGCAATACATCCCATCGCGGATTGCCGCGGAGAACGAGAAGCGTCAGTTGATGGATTCGCCCTCGTCGTTCCGGCTGTGGGTCGGGTCCTTGGTCGGATCGAAGCCGGAGACGATGAACGTCACGCGACGGGCCACGGACACCGCGTGGTCACCGATACGTTCCATGAAGCGACCAAGCAGCACCACATCGACCAGCTGCTGGTTGGTGCCCTTCCAGTTCTCCTCTTGGGTCATGCCGAAGGTCTTGCTATGCAGCTCGTCCAGCTTGTCATCGCTGAGAATAATGCGCTCCGCGAGCGCGGCGTCGCGGTCGGACAGCAGCGTGACCAGCTGGTCGGCGGTGGCGTTCAGGAATTCCTGCATTTCCGCGAACAGCGGCTTGGCCTGTTCCGCCAGCGGCGAAGCCGGGTAGGTGCGGCGTGCGGATTCGGCGATGTGGCGGGCCAGGTCGCCCATGCGCTCGAACGTGGAGGCCAGACGCATCGTGGAGACCACCACACGCAGATCGGTGGCGACGGGGTTCTGCTTGGCAAGCAGCTTCACGCACTGGTCGATGATGCTGGATTCCAAGGCGTCGATTTCGAGGTCGCCATCGATGACGGCCTGCGCGGCCTCAAGATTCTGGTTCAGCAGCGCGTCGCCGGCGCCGTTGATCGCCTTACGGACATCCTTGGCCATGTGGTCGAGATCGTCGGCTACGGCCTTGAGCTCCTCGTTGAAAATAACGCGCATATGATTTGCCTTTCAATGCTTCGCATAGGGTTCTGTGTAAATCTTTCACCAGTTTATAGGCAAAACGTTACAGTCATGAACCCCGCCCGAGTTGTTTTGATAAAATTCACCCTCCCGTTCCCTCCATGTCGATGAACGCGGAACGGCGTTGTTCGTCAGCGCGCCCACGGTGTGCGACAATGATAGACATGATTGAACTAGGGAAGTTATGGCGTAGGCTGACGCAGCGGGACGTCGAGGACGACGAGGACGACGACACTCTGGACGACACGACGAACGCGTTGCTGTCCATGCTCTCCGCGGCCTCCATCGTGGTCGACGAGCATGACGAGGTGATCCGCGCGCATCCGTCGGCATACTCTCTGGGACTGGTTCGAGAAGACGCCATCATTGACGACAGCGTGCTTCATGCGATACACGAGGTGCGTTCCTACGGCGGGAAAAAACAATTCGATCTGACCACGACCACGGCGCCGGCGTCCACCGCCGCTCCGAAGGCCGGCAGGCCCACCACCCGAGAAATCGCGAAACAGGCATTGGTCGGGCAATCCAAACCCGTCAGACCGGCCACCGTGTCAAGGCCCAACTGGCTGAAGGTCATCGTCGGCAGGCTGAACGAACGGTTCGTGGTGGTGATCATCTCCGATGTGAGCGAAAGCGTCCGGTTCGCCCAGGTGCGTGATTCGTTCATCACCAACGTGTCCGAACAGCTGCTCAAGCCCACGCAATCCTTGGAGGCGCTCGCTGATTCCCTGGAGGAAAGCGGTGAGCCGGACGTGTCGGATATTCACCGGAAGACGGCGCAATTGCGTCAATCGTGCTCCCGATTGGAGCATATGATTTCCGACTTGCTGCTGCTGATCAAAGCGCAGGAACCGGTGCTGCCCACGGCGGACAACCGCATCAATGTGATGGAACAGGTGCGTGCCGTCGTGCAGGCGCATCGCGCGG
>DKCF01000068.1:3375-8657 GCA_002451435.1 Bifidobacterium sp. UBA6881
GCCGAGCAGATTCGGGCGGCCGTGGCGAAACTGGTGGAGAACGCGATCGCGTATTCGCCGGACAGGACCACGGTGAACGTCTCGATCAAGGCCAATGAGGAGCATACCGAGGCCGTGGTGAGCGTGCTCGACCGCGGCGTGGGCATTCCCGTCGGCGAGCAGAATCGCATTTTCGAACGGTTCTACCGTGGCGACAATCAGAACGAACATTCGCAGGACGGCATCGGGTTGGGATTGGCCATCGTCAAGCACGTCGCGCTGACGCATCATGGCTCCGCATCGGTGTGGAGCAGTCCGGGGCAAGGGAGCACGTTCGCGCTGGTGTTGCCGCTGGCCGGCAAGTAGCGAATCGGCGAATGAAAACGAATGCGCCCGGTGTCCTTTCATCTGCGAACGGAAAGGACACCGGGCACATTCGTGGTCGCATGGCGTCTGATATGCCGGCCGTCGTATCAATGGTCGTCGGTCATTCGCCGAGACGGCGGTAGTCCCAACGGTCGAAATGCTCCCAGACCAGCATGATCACGCCGATGACGGTGCCCGCCGCGCACATGGTCTGTCCTTTTTCCACATTGAAGCCGATCGCCTGCAGCACCATGCAGACGATCAATGCGATGGCCCACAATGCGGTGCCGAACATGAACACCTTGCGCAGGTCCACGCGTACCGGTTTCGGTGAGGGCTTCCTCACGCCGGGGTCGATAATCGGTGCGATTTTCATACGGTCACCATACAACGCGTCACAGATGTTCCACGACGTAGTCGATGCAGTGCGTGAGCGCTTCCACATCGCTGGGCTCCACGGATGGGAACACGCCGATGCGCAGCTGGTTGCGGCCGAGCTTGCGATAGCCGTTGGTGTCCACGATGCCGTTCTCGCGCAGCGCCGCGATGACTTGGGACGCGCTGATGCCATCGTCGAGGTCGACGGTGACGACCGCGTGGGAGCGCGAGCCTTCGTCCTTGACGAACGGCGTCGCGTAATCGGACTGCTCCGCCCACTTGTACAGCAGCGAGGCGGAACGCGCGCAGCGTGCCGAGGTCCAGGCGAGTCCGCCGTTGTCGTTGAGCCAGCGCACCTGGTTCTCCAGCATGACCAGCGTGGCCACCGCGGGTGTGTTGAGCGTCTGGTCCTTACGGGAGTTCTCGATGGCCGAGGTCAGGGAGAGGAACGGCGGAATCCAACGGCGCGTTCCCGGCAGCCGGGTGCTTTCCGCGATGCCGTATGCGCGTTCCACCGCGGCGGGGGAGAGCACCGCTATCCACAGGCCGCCGTCAGAGCCGAAGGCCTTCTGCGGGGAGAAGTAGTAGGCGTCCGTCTGGCTGATGTCGACGGGCAGCGCGCCGGCGCCGCTGGTGGCGTCGATAAGGGTCAGCGCGCCCTGTTCGCGGGAGCCGTCGACGCGCCTGACTGGTGCGGCGACGCCGGTGGAGGTCTCGTTGTGCGCCCAGCAGTAGGCGTCGGCATCCTCGGTGTATTCCGGCAGACGGTAGGTTCCCGGTTCTCCGGCGTAGATCGCCGGTTCTTCGAGGAATGGCGCCGATTGCGCCGACTTCGCGAACTTCGTGCTGAACGATCCATATGTGCCGAACGCGGCCTTGCGCGTGATCAGTGACGCGCAGGCGACGTCCCAGAACGCGCTGGCGCCGCCGTTGCCCAGCACCACCTCATATCCGTCGGGCACATGGAAGAACTCGGACAGCCCCTCGCGTATCGAGCCCACCAATTGCTTGATGGGGGTCTGTCGGTGCGAGGTGCCGAGAAGGTTGCGTGCGCCGTCGTCGAGCGCATGGATTTGCTCCGGACGGATTTTGCTCGGGCCCGAGCCGAAGCGTCCGTCCTCCGGAAGCATGTCTGAAGGAATGGTCACAGTATTCGTCATGACTCACAAGGGTAGTCATATGCGGGGATTGTCTCGGAGCGCGGCCGCTTGCCGGACGCTTCGACGGTGCGTCCGGCGAATGGTTCATATGATGTTCCGTCTTGGTTCATCGCCTGTTTCGATTCGATTGCCGACGGCGCATGGAGTAGTTCAAGTCGCACACGGGCATGCGGACGGTCACGCCGGAACGCATGCCCGACGGCGGCCTGCTCGCGTTTGAGTAGCGCGCGCATGCGGCAATCGGGAAGCACATGGATTATGCCGTATCCCGATATTGGTGTAACCTGTAATTTCGTGACGGTTTTGTGACCATGAGGGACCAGAAGTTTCCATGGTCCGATGCAACCTACGAGGAGTGATTGGTATATGAGGCATGCGGCGCATAAAGCGGCCAGGATTCCAAGCGTGAATCTCGATGTCGTCAAGACGTTGTTCACGTCGTCCCATGGTACCCACACCGCAAAAGCCGTCCGCATGGTACAGCTGGCGAACGGCGGCACCGTGGTCGGTCTTGAACCCGCGGTCGCCGAGAAGCTCAACGAAATCGCTCCGATGAGCCGACGTGCGATGCGCGAGGCGGCCAAAGCCGCGGAACGTCATTCCACGATCATCACTTCCGCTTCTTTGGCCGCGCTGGCCGGTACCGCAGCCACCGCAGTGGCTTTCGGGCAGCAGCGCAATGTGGCCGATTTCACATTGGCCGACCAGGCCACGACCACCACCCAGATCCAGCGCGTCTCCGACAACGAGGCTTCCCGTTCCGAGGACCGCGCCTCGCTGAGCGACTCCTATGCGACGGACAGCAAGGGTGAATGGCAGCTCGGCGACACCAGCTCCACCATCGACACCAGTCAATTGTCGAAGTCCTTGGCCAGCAATCCCAACGTCGCGGTGTTGATGGACCAGGACCAGGGTTCGCTGCCGGCCGGCTTCAATCCCAACCATGCCACGGGCGATACCGGCAACGCATACGAATTCAGCCAGTGCACATGGTGGGCGTACACCCGCCGCCTGCAGCTCGGCCTGCCTGTCGGCTCCTATTTCGGCAATGGCTGCCAGTGGGCCAACTCCGCGCGTGCTCTCGGCTATTGGGTCGACAACACGCCACGGCACGTTGGTGACATCATCGTATTCGCAGCGGGGCAGGAGGGTTCCGATTCCACGTATGGCCATGTCGCCATCGTCGAGAAGATCAACGCAGACGGCTCCATTGTGACGTCCGAATGCGGCGCGTCCATGAACGGCACCACGTATTCGCGCACCTTGACCAATGTGAACGATTTCCAGTACATCCATTACTGAGCTTCGGCATCGGGCGGTCAGGGGAGGCGAATGCGTCTCCCTTTTGTATTTGGTGTGCCGTAAACTATACGACGATGAAGCAGAATATACGTTTTTCGATGATTACCGCCCTTGTCGCCGCGGCCGTCGCGTTCGCCGGTGTGGCACCGGCGGCGCTTGCCGCCAACGATGACGCCAAGCAGGAAGCCGTCGTCGTCACCCGCTCCTTCCCGAAGACCAGTGTCGTGAAGAAGAACCTGCTCAGCGAATCCACATCGACCGAAGTCGAATCGAACTCCGATTGGGGTGGAGTGGAAAGTCTGAATGTGCCGCAGACGAAGTCTCAGGCCGAAAAGGACGCCGAGGCCAAGGCCGCGGCCGAGCAACAGGCCCGCGAACAGGCTGCGCAGCAGGCCCAACAGCAGGCCGCGCAGCAGCAGACCAACCAGAACAACACGGCGTCCCGTTCCTCCGAGCGCCAGTCCACCGATTTGTCCAACCTGCCGGCGGCCACCGGCAATGCGGCCGGCATCGTCTCGCTTGGTCTGGCCATCGCAGCCGATGACCGTTTCCAGTACGGCGGATGCAATCCGCCGTGGAACATGGACTGCTCCTGCTTCGTGCAGTACGTGTTCGCGCAGAACGGCATTTCCCTGCCCCGCACCTCAGGCGAGCAAGCCACCGTCGGCTACGCGGTGCCGAGTCTGGCCCAGGCGCAGCCTGGCGACATCATCGCGAACTCGAGCCATGCGGCCATCTACATCGGCAATGGCATGGTCGTCGATGCAGAAAACTACTCGGCTGGTATCAGGACCAATCTGCTGGTCTGGATGTTCCCTGGATCGTATTCCATCAGACGCGTCGCGTAGTGTGGAGCTTCCCATCTAGCGTTCACTAAGGGCGTATCCTTCACGGATACGCCCTTTTGCTTGTGTTTTCCCGAGTCGTTACCGTCAAAGCGCATGTCGCGGGGTATTCTGGTGCCTAGAAGCAACGCACGGCCGCGTTGCCGTGGATCAAGTTCAAGGAGGTCGTCCATGATTAACGACAAGGCAATCCTCGTTGGTGTTGATGGTTCCCACGCCAGCTACAAGGCCACGTGGTGGGCAGCGAATTACGCGAAGCACGCGGGACTGACGCTGCAGATCGTCTGTGCGTACTCGCTGCCGAGTTACGCCGCGGTTTCGTTTGATGCGACCTACACCGCCATGGGCGACGACAACGCGGCGCATACCGACGCCCAGGAGATTCTGTCGAAGGCCAAGGCGATCGCGGACGAGCAGGGCGTCGAGGCGGCCACGCTGATCGTCACCGGGGATCCGGCGTCGGTGTTCGTGGAATTGTCCCGCAACTACAATCTCATCGTCATCGGCAACCGCGGCAAGGGTGGTCTGGCCGAACGTCTGCTGGGCACGACCAGCTCCAGCCTTCCGGCATACGCGTACTGCCCGATCGTGGTGGTTCCGTACACCGACGATGACGGCAACCTGATGCATCTGAACAACACCATCACCAAGGTGGCCGTGGGCTCCGACGAATCCAAGTGGGGCCTGAAGGCATTGCAGATCGCGGCCGACTTCGCCGACGCCTGGGGAGCCGAGCTGGACGTCATCTCCGCGGCTCCGAACATCAAGGGCTCCGAGGACGAGGGCGTGATGGCCTCCTTCCAGGACGACCTCGACGTGCGCATCAAGCCGCTTGAGGAATCCCACCCCGATCTGAAGATCAACAAGCAGGTGGTGCCCGGTTCCGCGGTCGGCGCATTGACCAAGGCCAGCTATGACCATGATGTCGTCGTGGTCGGTTCCCGCGGTCGCGGCGGCTTCACCGGCCTGTTGCTGGGCTCGACCAGCCAGGGGCTGCTCCAGCACGCCGTGGGCCCGGTCTATGTGGTGCCGCGCAAGTACGTGGAGGCGGCCGAAAGCCGTCTTGACACCGTTCCGGGTTCGCCGGCCGAGGTCAAGCCGAAGGCCCTTGACGAGATCAAGGGCGTCGAGGAGGTGCCGGTCGCCAAGGCCGCGCCCGATGTCGCCGAGGCCATCGAGACCAAGATCGATCCCAAGCGTCAGTGACATCGTCTCGAATGACCGCGGATGGGGAAACGATTCGCGGCCATTC
>DKCF01000068.1:8716-11947 GCA_002451435.1 Bifidobacterium sp. UBA6881
GCCGCCTATACGCCATTAAGGAAACCAAAAGGGCGTTCGCCGCGAATCCATGCAGGAATCGCGGCGAACGCCCTTTGCCGAATCAGCGATGGGCGGAAGGCTCAGTGCTTGATGGTGACGTTCATGCGCACCGGCGTCGGCTCCGCATACGTGTGCTTCACCGTGCAGCCCTTGTCGATGTGGCGGGTGACGCGTTCCTTGAGCTTTTCGGCGTCTTCGTCGCTCAAGCCGGCATCGGTGGCGTCGATGACGACCTGCTCGTCGAAACCGATGTAGGCGTCGTTGTCGGCGTCGTACGTGCCGTCGACGACGATTTGCGCGCCCTTGCCTTCGCCCAGGGTGTGCTCCACCGCGAACTGGCTCGACAGCGCGGCGCAGCCGGCCAGCGCCACCTTCATCAGATCGCCGGGCGTGAACTGCCCGCGGCCCTTGCCGAATTTGATGTGCGCGCCGTCTTCGCTGAACGCGTCCCAGGAGCCGTCCTTGTTACGCTCCACCCACAGTCTCTTGCCCATGGAAACTCCTCGTATCGTATGGCGCGCCTTTCGCGCCAATCCATATATCAATCTAGCGTATCGCGATGATGCCGAGGGAGCGGATTCCGCAAGGTGAAGCACGGCGTGCTGGGGCATTGGCGTCCGCCATGGCGTTCGTGGCCGCGCGATGTATGCCTGTCTCGGCGAGCATGCTGCTGATGGCCCGCGTGCCGCGTCCGCCCAAGGGCATGGTCTCGTGGGAATGATGCTCTCGTGGGCTGGGCGCTTCCATGCAGGCATTGAGCTCGACGACGAGCCACCATGATGGCGTGTAGCGTACACCGGCTAAGCTGTGTTGCTATGGCTTTGACTCCTGAACAACTCGCAGATATCCGCACCCGTATTCCCGCGCGTCCCGACACCGACATCCCGATGCCGTACGAGGATCTGGTCCGCAAGATCCTGACCGAGGGCGCGCTGAAGTCCGACCGTACCGGCACCGGCACGATCTCCCTGTTCGGCCAGCAGATGCGCTTCGATCTGAGCCATGCCTTCGCCGATTCCGGCGTGTCGCCCCATGGCGAGGGCTTCCCCTTGCTGACCACCAAGACGGTGTTCTTCCGGGGGCTTGCCACCGAGCTGCTGTGGTTCCTGCGCGGTTCCGACGGCGGCAACATCAACTACCTGCTGGAACGCAACGTGCACATCTGGGATGATTGGGCCGACGAGAACGGCGATCTGGGCCCGGTGTACGGCGTGCAGTGGCGCAGCTGGCCGGCTCCGACGCCGGATGACCCGAACCGCACCATCGATCAGATCGCCAACGTGCTCGACCTGATCAAACACCATCCCGATTCCCGCCGCATGGTCGTGTCCGCATGGAACCCCGCCGAGGTCGAGCAGATGGCGTTGCCTCCGTGCCATGCGCTGTTCCAGTTCTACGTGGCCGACGGCAAGCTGAGCTGCCAGCTGTACCAGCGTTCGTGCGACATGTTCATCGGCGTGCCGTTCAACATCGCGTCATATGCGCTGCTGACGCTGATGATCGCGCAGCAGGCCGGTCTCGAGCCGGGCGAATTCGTCTGGACGGGCGGCGACTGCCACGTGTACGACAACCATATCGACCAGGTGTTGGAGCAGTTGGGCCGCAAGCCGTACCCGTATCCGCGCATTCGCATCACCAAGGCCGATTCGCTGACCGACTACCGGTACGAGGACTTCGAGATCGTCGATTACCGGCATCATCCCACCATCAAGGCGCCGGTCGCGGTCTGAACCCATCCCGCTTTGAGCGTCTTCGCCAAACGTTAGACTACTGACTCTAGTTCGACTTCAAGGAGTGAATGAAATGGAGCACGATAGTAGCCGTAGCGGCTATCACGAACCCGAGCCCGGTCATGCCGGGCGTGAGAGCGAAGAGGATTGGGGAGACGATTTCCCCAAGACCTTCTCGGTGAATCTGATCTGGGCGCAGGCATGTGACAAGGAAGGTCACGACGGCGCCATCGGATTCAAGGGTGGCATGCCTTGGCATCTGCCGGAAGACATGAGGCGTTTCAAGGAGCTTACCGTATCCCACCCGGTCATCATGGGCCGGAAGACGTGGGAGTCGCTGAGTCCGAAGTACCGTCCGCTGCCGAACCGCGACAACATCGTGGTCTCCGGCGATTCCGCGTATTCGGCGCCGGGTGCGACCGTGGTGGATTCCCTGGAAGACGCTTTGGACCTCGCCCGCCAGGAAGCCATTCCGGATGATGGCCTTGACCGCAGCGAGATCTGGGTCATCGGCGGCGGGCAGCTGTTCAAAGAGGCCATGCCTTTCGCCGACAAGGCGTACGTGACGCAGATCAGCATGCATGTGGACGCCGACACCTATGCTCCCGACATTCGTGGATTGGTGGAGTCCGGCGCATGGCATGTGCTGCAGGAAGGCGTGTGGCAGAACACCGGCAAGGGTTCCGACGACATCGCCGGATTCCGCTTCGTCACCTATGCCCGCAATCGTGAGGAGTAGCGTTCCATGTATACCGTGATGACCGTATGCACCGGCAACATCTGCCGTTCCCCCATGGCGGAGATCATCCTGCGCACCGAATTCGAGCGTCGTGGACTTGCCGACAAGGTGGATGTGGAATCCAGCGGCGTCAGCGACGAGGAATACGGAAATCCCATCGACCGCAGGGCGGTGAAGGTGTTGAGGGAGCGCGGCTACGAGTTGCCGGCCCGTCATTTCGCGCACCGCATCACGCGCGACGAGATCGAACGCACCGATCTGTTTCTGCCAATGACCGCATCGCATATGCGCGCATTGCTGCGGCAACTGCCGCAATCCAAGCGTGGCGAGGTGCATATGTACCGCAGCTTCGATCCGAATCTGCCCAAACCGGCGGCTGGATACGAGGACGAAATCGATTTGGTGGATCCTTGGTATGGTGGCGCACACGAATTCCAGGTGGCGATTGACCAGATTGAGGAAGTGGCCCCGTACATCGTCGATTGGGTCGAAAAGCGGTTGCAGGACTGACGATCGATGTGTGTTCGCATGATGCCGACGAATGGTTTCGTCGGCATCACGCGTTTTATGGGGTTTGCTCTCGTTCAAGACCGGCGTCTATCGCAGGTGGCGATTACGCATGCCGCAATACGGCGCATAGACTGAAGAGGCTGCCCTGAATACTGTGCTGAATTCCTGCAGGTCCGGGACCGGCATCGGCTGGAACGAATCTCATACTGGCACTCAATATCCCAACGCCGC
>DKCF01000068.1:11971-12745 GCA_002451435.1 Bifidobacterium sp. UBA6881
GATTGATACCGAAAACCAGTTCTCAAGCACCACAAAAGTTCCTATAGGCCTGTGTCCGTTCCATCGGCTGGAGATTCGGCGTGGAAAAAGAAAAACCCAGCGGATATGCTGGGTTTCAATGGCGACCACGGCCAGACTTGAACTGGTGACCTCCGCCGTGACAGGGCGGCGCTCTAACCAACTGAGCTACGCGGCCATTGTCTGTTGAGTAACTGACAACAAAAGAAAATATTACGGCAAAGAAAGGGTTTTGCAAATCTCGGCGTGTCGTGGAGTTGTGTGTGGGTGGGGTGTTCTTCCGTGCGCCTTCTGCCGTGCCGAATCGCGGCAATGTTCCTGCGTTTCCTCTATAAATTAGGGTATGCGACAAGATGTGAATATGCCGGTGCAATCCGATGGAAATCAAAGCGGCGCGAAGAGTGCGAACGATGCGTGTGACGCGCGGAATGCGCAAGAGGGGCGTCAGTCGGGAAATCCGGCCCTGTACGGGCGCAAGGTGCTTTCCTTCGTCAGGAGGTCGGCGAGGCTCGACGCGCGATTGCAGCGCGCCTGGGACAATTATTCCGACGTCTATCTGCTGGACGTCAACGCGGGCGAGGGGTCGTTGGATGTTCGCGAAGGTTTCGTTTTCGATGCGGCGTATGTCGGCGACGCGTGGGGCAACGACAATCCGCTGATCGTGGAAATCGGTTCCGGCCAAGGCGAGAACGTGGTCGCGGCGGCGGCCGCGCATCCCGATGTCAATTTCCTGGCGTTGGAGGTCTATGACCCCGG
>DKCF01000068.1:12815-14820 GCA_002451435.1 Bifidobacterium sp. UBA6881
ATCGCGCAGGTCAATGCTCCGGAGTTGTTCGCGGCCGCGGCCGATGGCGTGTTCGACCAGGTATGGACGTTCTTCCCCGATCCGTGGCCGAAGATGCGTCACCATAAGCGCCGCATCGTACAGCCGGAGCTCGCGGCGGACATCCACCGCACGCTGGTCGACGGCGGAGCGTGGCGCATCGCCACCGACATCGAGGACTACGCGCTGCACGTGCACGAGGTGATGGACGGCATGGCCGGATTTCATAACGACGGTTCGATCACGGTGAGTCTGCCGGTCGAACACGTCGGCAAGGGCAATGCGAACGAGGCCGCGTCGATGCGACACGCCGATTTCGTTGAGTCCGAGCGTTTTTCCGGTCGCGTGCTCACCAATTTCGAGAAGAAGGGCCTTGCCGCGGGACGGGTGATCCATGATTTCACCTATCGCCGCGTATGACCTGCAAAACGTTGTGTTTCAACGGTTTTCAGTGGTTTTGACCATTACTCGACACTCTTCGACACGCCGATGGTTGCATGTTTGCCAGATTTGTGTATAGTAAATCGAGTTGTCAAGCGGAAACGCTGAAAGCGCCCCCTTCGTCTAACGGTTAGGACACCAGACTTTCAATCTGACAACGAGAGTTCGACTCTCTCAGGGGGTACGTACCTTGGAAACAAGGTGGCAATGGCCGCGTAGCTCAGTTGGTTAGAGCGCCGCCCTGTCACGGCGGAGGTCACCAGTTCAAGTCTGGCCGTGGTCGCTAGAACAACGCAAGTTGTTCATGGCTCTGTAGCTCAGTTGGTAGAGCGAACGACTGAAAATCGTTAGGTCAGCGGATCGATGCCGCTCGGAGCCACCAGATAAGCCTCGGAGAAATCCGAGGCTTTCTTGTTTTCAATGTCGCCTGTTTCCATATGCGCTCCGCATTACCGTATGGTCGGAGCTCGTCGGCGGATTCCAGGCCCGCTCCAAATCAGGTTCCGTCCACGTATCGGCACAAGAAATCGGATGCGGACGATTCTCCGACATAATCCAGAGGTTTTTCAAAAACGGCGATAAGATGAAACCGTTGGCCATGGCAAGGACACTGTGGCCTCCGTGGAAATGAAGCTGCTTAAAGGAGAGCATCGATGGTATATCGCATGATTTTCAACCAGACCGCATATTTCGGACGCGGCGCGATCAAGGAGATTCCAGCCGTGGCCAAGTCGCACGGCTTCACCAAGGCGTTCATCGTCACCGATCCGGTGCTGTTGGAGACCGGCACTGCCAAGAAGGTTACCGACGTGCTCGACGAAGCCGGCATGCCGTATGAGGTGTTCAGCAACGTCAAGCCGAATCCGCCGGTCGAATGCATCAAGGACGGCGTCGCCAAATTCGCCGAATCCGGAGCGGACTTCCTGATCGGTCTGGGCGGAGGATCCCCGCAGGACACGTGCAAGGGCATCGGCATCGTCACCGCCAATCCCGAATTCGCGGATGTGCTGAGCCTTGAGGGCGTGGCGGACACCAAGAACCCGTCGGTGCCGATCTTCGGCGTGCCGACCACCGCGGGCACCGCGTCCGAAACCACCATCAACTATGTGATCACCGACACCGCCAACAAGCGCAAGTTCGTCGCCGTCGACCCGCATGACATCCCGATCGTCGCCTTCGTCGATCCCGACCTGACCGATTCCATGCCTCGCGGGCTCAAGGTCGCCACCGGTCTCGACGCGCTGACCCACGCCATCGAAGGCTACATCACGCCGGGCGCGTGGAGCCTGTCCGATTGCCTGTCGATGCAGACCATCCGCATGATCGCCAGGAACCTCGCCAAGAGCGCCGACGGCGATGTGCCGGCCGGCGAGCAGATGGCCTATGCCTCCTACATCACCGGCATGGCCTATTCCAACGTCGGCCTTGGCCTGGTGCACGGCATGGCGCATCCGTTGGGCGGACGCCTGGGCGTGGCGCACGGCGTGGCCAACGGCATCCTTCTGGCACCGGTCATGGAATACAACAAGGACTACACCGGCGAGAA
>DKCF01000068.1:14881-26125 GCA_002451435.1 Bifidobacterium sp. UBA6881
GTGGAGGACGCCTACACCGGCGATCTGGAGAAGGTTCGTGAGGCAGCCGTCCAGGCCGTGCACAAGCTCACCGTCGATCTGAAGAACCCGACCACGATCTCCGAAGTCGGCGCCACCGAGGCCGATCTGGAACCGTTGGCGCATGACGCCTTCCACGACGTATGCACTCCGGGCAACCCGCGTCAGGCCACCGAAGAGGACATCCTCGCCATCTACAAGAGCCTGATGTAACCCGATACAAAAACGATGGTGCCGAATATGCGGTTTCCGCCCGTGAAATCCGGGCGTGTCCTGCATATTCGGCACCATCGCCTATGAAGCGCTATTCCTCTTCGTGTTTTTCGCTCCACTCCTCGTCGGTGGGGGTGTCGTCATACAATTCATGCCCCTCCTGCTCCGCCAACTCCATCTGCTCGTTGATCCAGGCGGCCTCGGCCGGATTGATGTCCGCGGTGTCGAGCACCTTCTGCCACACGGGGTACAGCAGATGCAACACCGGGTACAACGCCGTGATGAGGATCTCCGGCTTGTGCTTGCGCGAATGCTGCGGATGCGCGTTGAACGTGTTCTTGAAGCGCCTCATATAGTTGAGGAACGATGCGGGGGAGGTGTCCATGCGCCGGGCGCTGATGCCCGCGATCATGCGCGGACTATATACGGTTTTGAGGTCCTTGCCCAACAGATGCAACGAGATGTCGATGTCCTCATGCATCACATCCGCCTTGTCACGGCAGACCTCGTCGGCGATCCGACGCCATGCGGACGCGCGCAACGCCATATTGGATCCGAACAACAACGGCTGCCCGCCGTCGGCCTTGTAAATGCGCTTCCGGGTGGAATTGTCCCCACGCAGGCCGATATGCCGGCTGGGCATGTCGTAATACATCACTGGTCCGGTGGCGCCCATGGCCTCCGGATCCTCGGTGAAGATCCCCGACACCACCTCGACCCAATCGGGGCGAATCATGCAATCGGCGTCGAAGCGGCCGAGAACATCGCCGGTGGCATGGTTGAAACCATAATCGCGCGTCGGAATCAGCCCTTGTTCCTCATCCTGATGCAGCAGACGCACCGGAGCCTCCGGATGATCCCTCATGAATTGTTCGACGATGGCGACGGTGGAATCCGTGGAACGGTTATCGACGACGATCACCTCATGTGGCATGACGGTCTGCCGGGTGGCGTTGAGCAGGCAATCGTTGATACGCTCCTGTTCATTCCAAGCGGGGATGACAATTGAAACGTTCAGCATGTTTTAAGAATAGGTTCCAGACCGTACACGACACCTATCGCTACAATGAGGAACCATGAGCGAACGCGAACAGCGGATGAATGACCAAACGGAAGCGACGGCCACGAAGGAGGCGAATTCCCGGCAGGACGGGCAGCGTTGGGACCTCGGCACCCTGTTCCCCGCGAAAGGCGATTCCCGCAGGCCTCCGGAATGGCTCGGCCGCGCGCTGCTGTACATCGCCATCGCCATCGTGGTCTTCTCGTTCTGCTGGCGTTCCTGGGGCAAGATCGAATACCTGGTCATCGACGTCATCGTCTCCCTGTTCATCGCGCTCGCGGTCGAGCCGATGGTTGTGCCGTTGGTGAAACACGGCTGGAAAAGACCGTTCGCGTCATTGTTCGCGTTGCTGGTGCTGGCGATCGTTCTGGGCGTGCTGTTCGCATTGTTCGGAAACCTGTTCGTGCAGCAGGTGATCGCTTTGCTCAACGGTCTGCCGGGCCTCTACCAGCAGATCTGCGATTTCGCCAATCAGCATCTGAGCTTCGAATTGCCGGAGATCAACAGTCTCGGCAATGAGATCCTGAAGAACGTGCAGACCTCGTGGGTCACCGATTTCGCGGGAACGGCGATGAGCACCGTCTCCGGACTGTTCTCCTTCCTGCTGAACCTCATGACGGTCATCATGACCACGTATTACATTTCCGCGGCCGGTCCGAAACTGCGCCGCGCGGCATGCCAATGGATGGCTCCCGAGGCGCAGCGCCGTTTCCTGTTCGTATGGACCGTCAGCCAAAGCCAGATCTCGTCGTTCCTGTTCTCGCGTGCGATTCTCGCGTTGCTCAACGCGTTCTTCACCTCGATCTGCCTGGAGATCCTGCATGTGCCGTACTGGCTGCCGCTCGCATTGTTCTGCGGCGTGGTCTCGCAGTTCATCCCAATGCTGGGAACGTACATCGGCGGCGCGTTGCCGGTGCTGTTCGCATGGGCCAGCTGCGGATTGTGGCAGGCCGTCGTCGTATTGGTGTTCATTTGCATTTACCAGCAGATCGAGAATCTGATCTTCGCGCCGAAGATCTCCCAGCGCACCATGGACATCAACGACGCGGTGGCGTTCCTCGCGGTATTGGCATTCAGCTCCTTGTTCGGCGCGCTCGGCGCGTTCCTCGCCCTGCCCGTCGTCGCGTCCATCCAGACGATTTTCCGCACGTACACCAAGCGCTACGATCTGGTGGATTCGCCGTTGATGAACGATCCAAGCCCGGAAAAGAAGTCGAAGTTGGTGGAGGGCGCCGAGGCGATCGGCGAGCATCTGCACGGTCCGCGCGCGGTCCAGGGGTCCAGCGCGCATGTGCCGCTTTCCGACGAGGTGCGTCATCTTCAGGAGCAGGCGTACAATATCAAACCTCATGACGATTCCCCCGCATCGGAGGAATCCGACGAATCGGAGACGATCGCCATCCCGAAGCATCTGCTCGACAGGACGGAACGCAAACCATTGCGGGGCGCCGCATCCGAAGACGAGCCGGCGGGAACGGATGGCGGAACGTCGAACGACGAAACAGCGAACGACAATCCAAGGAGTAGGTGGCGCTGATGGTACTGCTGAGCGTACTCGACATTCTGCTGGTGGTCGTCGGCGGCGCCGGCATGGTCTACCAGGCGGTGTGCATCCTCATCTCGCTGTTCGCCAAGCCGATCAAATTCCCCGACGCGCCGATGGACAAGCGCTACGCCGTGCTGATCTCCGCGCGCAACGAGGAGAACGTCATCGGCAACCTCATCGACTGCCTGCACGAACAGACGTATCCGACGAATCTCATCGATATCTGGATCGTGGCCGACAACTGCACCGACGACACCGCGCAGGTGGCGCGGTCCATGGGATGCCATGTGATCGAACGATTCAACCAGCAGCAGGTGGGCAAGGGCTACGCGCTGACCTATCTGCTCGACCAGATGAACGAATCCGGCGCGTCCGACCCCTACGACGCGTTCTTCGTGTTCGACGCCGACAACAAGCTCGACAGGCATTACATCGAGGAGATGAACAAGGCGTTCCAGTCCGGATTCAAGATCCTCACCAGCTACCGCAATTCGGTGAACCTCTCCGACAACTGGGTGTCTTCGGGCTCCGCATTGTGGTTCATCCGCGAATCGAGGTTCCTGTCGGCGTCGCGCATGTGGCTCGGCAACAGCTGCCACGTCGGCGGCACGGGCTTCATGTTCTCGCAGGAGGTCATGCGGCGCAACAACGGTTGGAAATTCCACCTGCTCACCGAAGATCTGGAATTCACCATGGATTCGGTGCTGCACGGCGACCGCATCGGATATTGCGGCACCGCGATCCTGTACGACGAGCAGCCGGTCACCTTCGCGCAGAGCTGGCGGCAGCGCCTGCGTTGGAGCAAGGGCTTCCTGCAGGTGTTCCGTTATTATGGGCCGGCGCTGATCAAACGCGCGGTGCGGGAACGCGACTTCTCCGCGGTGGATTTCACGCTGTTGCTGTGCCCGTTCACCGTGCTTGGCATCGCGCGCATCCTGCTCGGACTGCTATTTGCGGCCTGCGGATTCGTGACATGGCAGAGCCAGCTGAACTCCTTGGCCGGATGGTCGTCGGGCATCGTGATGTCGGTGATCGGCATGATGGCGCTCGCCGCGTTGACCATCGTGGTGGAACGCGACCACGTCGGCGCCACGAACAAGGAGCTGTTCGCCTATGTGCTGAGCTTCCCGATCTACATGTTCAGCTACGTGCCGATTTCGTTCCAGGCCATTTTCGCGAAGTCCGAGTGGAAGCCGATCGAGCACAAGGGCAATTGATCGGGCATGGGCTTTGGGCCGGCCATGGATTCCGGATTGGTCACGGTCTTTCGATCGGTCGTGGACTTCGGAGGCCGGCAGGCATCGTCCGATGGACTTTGACGGTTTCGGACGTTCGTGTGCTGTGGCATGGTGGCGGTAGACTATGGAACGTTTCGGCGGCTGAAGAAAAACAGCGGGCATCGGACTTCGATGTCGAACGATCGACGCCGAACAGGATTGGAAAGGCATATTCCCGATGTGCGTTGCGGATGAAGATTACCGGCGTGCCGAGCGCCGCCGTGCGCTCACGGTGACGGTTTCCTCGGTATTGACCGTGGTGCTGTGCCTCGGTTACGTCGCGGCCGACCTGTTCGACGTCATGCCCGGCGTGCTCACATTGCGCGACATCGAATACCCGAAGGTCGGCGAGCCCCGCCGCGGCGTCGCCGCCGCGTCCGTCGCGGACGACCTCGACACCTCGCGGACGATAGACGCGGCCGCCGCGAAATCGCTGATAGACGAATTCGGCAAGGCCGCCTCCGGCTTCGGCGGCGAATACTCCATCGCCATCGCCGACGCCTCGGGAACGGTCGTCGCGGAGCACGACATCGACGCGGCCCGCACACCGGCGTCCACCATGAAGACCCTGACCGCCTACGCCGCCGCGTCGAAGCTCGACATGGGCAAGACGCTCGACACGGAGACGTACCTCGAACAGCGGCAGGACGGCACCGCGCGTCTGGTGCTCAAAGGCAACGGCGACATGCTGCTCGGCGCGGGACTGTCGGATTCCGCGCACGTCAACGGCCGCGCCGGATTGGGCACGCTCGCGGCGGACACCGCGCAGGCGTTGCGGCAACGGGGCATCGACACCGTGACATTGGAATACGACGACACGCTGTTCTCCGACAGCCGTTGGCCGGACGGCATCGCCGAACTCGACACCGACCATGTGTATTACACCCCCACGGCTTCCATGGCCGTGGACGGCGGACGCCATTGGAACGGCGCCGCACCCGAGAACCCCGACATATTCAGCTCCTATCCGTCACTTGCCACGCAGCCGGTGCAGGAGGCTGTGGAGACGTTCCGGCAGCGGCTCACGGAACAGGGCATCACCGTGAATGGCGTGGAACAGGGCACCGCTCCCGAAGGCTCCAGTCCCATCGCGTCGGTAAGCTCCGCGTCGCTCAACGAGGTCATGGCGTTCATGTTGCGCCATTCCGACAACTCGCTGGCCGAGGAATTCGGCAGGCTTCTGGCATTGAAGACCGGCGACGAGAATTCCCCGGCCGGTGCGGTGCAGGCGGTCGAACGCACGATCAAGGAAGCCGGAATCTCCACTCAGGGACTGTCGATGGCCAACTGTTCGGGGCTGGCGGAAAGCTCCAGGCTGACCGCGCGCACCCTGATCGAGGTGCAGCACCGCAATCTGTCCAAGGGTTCCGGCGCCGCGGCCGCGGAAGGGCTCTCGATCGTGGGATTCGTGGGCACTGCCGCCGACCGTCTGAACGATGAAAGCGAGGCCGGGCTCATCCGCGTGAAAACCGGCAGCCTCGGCGACGTCTCGTCCATGACGGGCAATGTGACCCGGCTGAACGGCGGGGCGTTGTCCTTCGCGGTGATCGTCAACAACCCCACCGACTTCAACGCGGCGAAATCCGCCATCAACACGTTCGTCGCCGGACTGCCGAAACTGTGAGATGACGGCGACGTCTCTGCGCTTCGGAAGATGCCGGATCATGGAGACGGGCGGCGCGCGGCAGGGCGTGAATCTTCTCAGCGGATATTCAGCGTACGGCCAGAAACACGTCATTCGCGTGTGCCAAGATGGTGGGCATGCGAATCGCTGACGTACAAGAAGACATTGATCACGAGCTGATCAGCAAAGAAGAGATCGACAACATCATCAAGCGCGCCGCGGCCCAGGCCAGTGAGGACTATCGCGGCAGGGTGCCGCTGTTGGTGTGCGTGCTGAAGGGGGCCGTGAACACGCTTGCGGCCTTCTCCCAAGCCATGAGCATTCCCGCGGAAATGGATTTCATGAGCCTTTCGAGCTACGGTTCCGGCACCGAGTCGAGCGGCAAGATCACCGTTCGTCAGGATCTGTCCACCGACGTGCGCGGCCGTGACGTGCTGATCGTCGAGGACATCATCGATTCGGGCATCACCTTGCGCTGGCTGGTCGACGAGCTCAAGCGCAGGGGCGCGGCCTCCGTGGAGATTTTTGCGCTGTTGGAGAAGCCGGCGCGCCGCAAGGTGCAGGTTGATGTGAAATACAAGGGATATGAGATTCCGGATGAATTCGTGGTCGGCTTCGGTCTGGACTACGACGAGCGGTATCGCAATCTCGATTCAATCGCGGTGCTCAAGCCATCCGTGTACGAAGGAGGTCAGGCATGAGTTTTCCTGGTCCGGGCCAGTCGCCCAGCAATGGCGGTGGCAACAACGGTCCCAACGGGGGCGGCAATCCCTTCACCAATCCATTCAATCGCAACAACGGCAATGGTAGGAACGGCAACGGTTCCAACGGTTCCAAGGGCGGGCCGCGACCGTTCTGGCAGTCGCCGTGGCTGTGGGTCGTGGTCGTGGCGCTGCTCGCCGTGACCATGTTCCAGCTTTTCGTCGGTTCGGGATCCCAGACCATCGACACCAAGTACGGCATGCAGATCCTGAACAACGGCGGCGTGGAATACGCGCAGATCGTCGACAACACGCAGCAGGTCAAGCTGAAGCTGACGAACGATTTCTCCGCGACCGATCCCGACACCGGCCGTACGAAGAACTACGGCAAGAACGTGCAGTTCTACTACACGTACGCGCAGTCCGCGCAGGTGGTCAAGGCCGTGGAGAAGGCCGATCCGTCCAAGGGCTGGACCGCGACCATGCAGCAGAGCAGCGTCTGGACGTACCTGCTGACTTCGCTGCTGCCGTTCCTGATCATCTTCGGCCTGTTCTGGTTCATGATGAGCCGTATGGGCGGTGCCGGCGGCATGTTCGGCATGGGCGCCAAGAAGAACAGCGGCAAGCTGCTCGACGGCCAGACCCCGACCACCAAGTTCTCCGACGTGGCCGGCGAGGAAGCCGCCGTGCAGGAAGTCGAGGAGATCAAGGACTTCCTCAAGGATCCGTCGCGCTACAAGGCATTGGGCGCCCGCATCCCGCGCGGCGTGCTGCTGTACGGCCCTCCGGGAACCGGTAAGACGCTGCTGGCGCGAGCCATCGCAGGCGAGGCCGGCGTGCCGTTCTACTCCATGGCGGGCTCCGACTTCGTGGAGATGTTCGTCGGTCTGGGCGCGTCGCGTGTGCGTGACCTGTTCGACGAGGCCAAGAAGAACGCGCCGGCCATCATCTTCATCGATGAGATCGACGCGGTCGGCCGCAAGCGCGGCGGCTCCGGCATGAGCGGCGGCCACGACGAGCGCGAACAGACGCTGAACCAGCTGCTGGTCGAGATGGACGGCTTCGACAACGACACGAACCTGATCATTATCGCCGCGACCAACCGTCCCGACGTGCTCGACCCGGCATTGCTGCGCCCGGGACGTTTCGACCGCCAGGTCGCCGTCGAGGCGCCTGACCTCGAAGGCCGCGAGGAGATTCTGAAGGTGCACGCCAAGGGCAAGCCGTTCGTGCCGGACGTCGATCTGCACATGATCGCCGTCCGCACCCCGGGCTTCACCGGCGCCGATCTGGCCAACGTGCTCAACGAGGCCGCGCTGCTGTGCGCCCGTGCCGGCGCGCAGCTGATCGATAACCGTGCCATCGACGAGGCCATCGACCGCGTGCAGGCCGGTCCGAAGCGCCGTTCCAAGGGCATGGCGCTGGACGAGCTGCGCAACACCGCGTACCACGAGGGTGGCCATGCGCTGGTGGCGGCCGCCATGAACGACACCGATCCGGTGACCAAGGTGACGATTCTTCCGCGTGGCCGTGCGCTCGGCTACACCGCGGTGATGCCCACCGAGGACCGCTACTCCATGTCCCGCAACCAGCTGCTCGACCAGATGGCATACGCCATGGGCGGCCGCACCGCAGAGGAGGTCGTGTTCCACGACCCGACCACCGGCGCGTCCAACGACATCGAGAAGGCCACGAAGATCGCACGCCAGATGGTGCTCGACTATGGTTTCTCGTCCAAGCTCGGCGCGATCAAATGGTCCGATGACGAGCAGAGCGATCTGGGATCGTTCAACCACAACTATTCCGCACGCACCGCCGAGATTATCGATGACGAGGTGCGCAAGCTCGTGGAGACCGCGCATACCGAAGCCTGGAACGTCATCAACGAGAACCGCGACATTCTGGACGAGCTGGTACGTCAGCTGCTCGTCAAGGAGACGCTGAATGAAAAGGAGCTCGCGGAGATCTTCGCCAACGTCAAGAAGGCGCCGAAGCGCGAGGTCTGGCTCAGCGACGACAAGCGTCCCGACTCCGACCTTCCGCCGGTGCCGATTCCCGATTCCCTCAAGAAAAGCGCAGGATTGACCAACTGATGAGCGATATCGAACCATTCGATACCCTCCTTGACGACAAGGCCCGTGCCGCACATGCGGCCGGGCCTGTCGGCTATGACGAGGAAGGCGTGCGCAAGGCCGTGCGCCTGTTTCTGAAATCCATCGGCGAGAATCCTGACCGCGAAGGTCTGCTTGACACGCCGGATCGCATCGCGCGGGCATGCAAGGAGCTGTTCGCAGGCCTCGGTCATGATCCGCAGGAGGTGCTGAAAACCAAGTTCAAGGTCGACACCGACGAAATGGTGCTGGTACGCGACATCGAACTGTTCTCCGTCTGTGAGCATCATCTGCTGCCGTTCCACGGCGTCGCGCACGTCGGCTACATCCCGTCGAACGGGCAGGTGGCCGGACTAAGCAAGCTCGCACGGCTGGTGGAGCTCTACGCTCGTCGCCCGCAGGTACAGGAACGGCTCACCCAGCAGGTCGCCGACGCGCTGATGAAGGGCATGGACGCGAAGGGCGTGATCGTGGTCACCGAATGCGACCACATGTGCATGGCCATGCGCGGCGTCAAAAAGGCGCAGTCCCGCACCGTCACATCCGCGGTGCGCGGGTGCATGCGCGATCCCGCGACCCGCGCGGAGGCCATGAGCCTCATTCTGTCGAACCATTCGTGAGTGTGGCGCAGGCTGGCGTGGAACGCAGGTGGACGGATTCGTCTGGAATCATGACTGGAAATACAAGGAAAGGACAGTCATATGCCGATGGACATGAAAGCATTGCATGACAGCGGTCGCACGTTGGTGATGGGCGTGCTCAACATCACCGAGGACTCCTTCTCGGATGGTGGCCTGTGGCTCGACCCGGCCGCGGCGCGCGCGCATGGCGAGACGATGATGGAGACCGGGGCCGATATCATCGACATCGGCGCGGAATCCACCCGCCCGGGCGCCAAAAGAGTGGACGAGCCGGACGAATTGCGCCGTGTGCTCGGTGCGGTCGATGCGCTGGCTCCCGAGGGAGCCGTATTGTCCATCGACACCACGCGTGCCTCCGTCGCATCCGCCGCGCTCGAACATGGCGCGCGGATCATCAACGACGTGTCGGGCGGCCGGCTTGATCCCGAGATCCCGCATGTGGTGGCCGACCATCCTGAAGCCCTGTACATCGTGCAGCATTGGCGCGGCTGGCTCAACGGCTCGAAGGGCGCGGTGCCGGACGCCGACACGTCGGTATACGCCCACGGTGTGCTCGATGACGTGTATGACGAGTTGATGAAGCAGGTCGACGCCGTATTGGAAGCCGGAGTCGCGCCGGAACAGATCATCATCGATCCGGGTCTGGGATTCTCCAAGCCCGGCGTCGAACACAACCTGCCGTTGCTGGCCGGACTTCGCCGCTTCACCGGCAGCGGATATCCGGTGTTGGTCGGCGCCTCGCGCAAGAGGTTCATCGGCGCGCTGCTCGCGGATGCCGGTATCGAACGAGCCGATATGGACGACAAGGACAACGCCACGGCCGCCATCAGCGCGCTGTGCGCCGAACATGGCGCTTGGGCGGTCCGTGTGCACGATGTGGCGAAAAGCCGCGATGCGGTGGCGGTCGGCAATACATGGCGCGCGTACGCGGCCAGATAATCGGTGTAGCCATCGTTCGCCGCGTCGCTTAGCCATCGTGAATGGACAATCGGCGTATGCGGCCGATGACGCGCAAGAATCTTCAAGGAAAGGTTGGCATGGATCAGATTCGATTGACGGGAATCCGCGCGGCGGGCAGACACGGCGTGCTTGATTTCGAGCATGAGCGCGCGCAGACCTTCGTCGTGGACGCCACGTTGTCTCTGGATCTGTCGGTCGCCGGGCGCACCGACGATCTGCACGACACCGTCGACTACGGCGCGATCGCCAAGGGCATCGTCGCCATCATCGAAGGCGAGCACGTCGATCTGATCGAAAAGCTAGCCGATCGCATCGCGACGATGATTCTCGGCTATTCCGCCGTGGCGCGCGTGCAGGTGACCGTGCACAAGCCGAACGCGCCGATCGTCGTACCGTTCGACGATGTGAGCGTCACCGTGGAACGTTCCCGTGAAACCGTTTCGCGGCAATCGCAATCGCGTGCACAAGATCCGGATGGTGCCAGTGCCGGTGTCCGCGGCGAAGGACGCTGCCACTGTGCCGGCCACAGCGCCGATGATGAGGATTTCCGCAATCCCGCTGACCGTGCTGATCAGGGCGTCGTCTGCGGTGCCGGTGACGATTATGCGGCCGATACTGCGAACATTGCGCGGCCGGTGCATCACGCCGTCATCGCGTTGGGCGGCAATCAGGGAGACGTCGCCGCCACGCTGCGTGACGCGGTGCGCTGCATCGACGGGCTGCCGTCCACGCAGGTGACGGGCGTCTCGCCGCTGTACCGCACCGACGCGTGGGGCATGCCGGCGGGCACCGCGGAATTCCTCAATGCGGTCGTGTCGGTGAACACGAAACTCTCCGCGGAGGAACTGCTGCGCGGTCTGCAGCGCATCGAAGCCGAACATGGGCGCGTGCGAACGGACCATTGGACATCGCGCACGCTCGACCTCGACATCATCGATTTCGACGGCATGCGCAGCGACGACCCCGATCTGACGCTGCCGCACCCGCGTGCCTGGCAGCGTGCGTTCGTGCTGGGACCGTGGCTGGCGCTGGAGCCGGACGCCGAACTGGGCGGGGCACACGCCGGTTCGGTCGCGCAGCTCCTGCACGAGGC
>DKCF01000068.1:26216-33687 GCA_002451435.1 Bifidobacterium sp. UBA6881
GCGCGACACGTCCTCGCCCGGTACTGCGGATAATGCGACATACGGCGCGATGCGCGGTCATGCCGCGAACGCCGCTGACGGGGTGAATATCGACGATGCGCGGGGTGTTCGTGATGGCGCTCGTGGAGCCGATTCGGAAGACGCTCGCAATGCCGTCGCCGATACGACAGCCAATACAGAGGCGTCACTGCCGGAAGGCACCGCCGCTTCCAGGGCGATAGCTGCTGCCTCCGCGCAGAGCCGACCTGCGTCGCGGCGCGCGGTGATTTCGCTCGACAGCCCATCCAACGACGCGGAGAACCAGTTCCGCAGGGCCATCGCGGCGATCGACAACATTCCCGGGAACCAGGTCGAAGGCATCTCTCCGCTGTACCACGTCAGCCAACTGGACGGTCTGCCCGACAAAATGGCGGCCGTCATCCAGATATTCACCCGGATGGACGCGCGCGACGTGATTGCGTCGCTCGGCGCGATCGAGGAATCCATCGGCGACGGTCTCGACCTCGACCTCGTCGATATGGAGGGCGTGCATTGCGATGAGCCGGATTGCAAAGTGCCATGGCCGACCGCGCATAAGCGTGCCGCGGTGCTCGCTCCTTGGCTGGACATGGATCCGGACGCCCATCTGGACGGCGATCCGGTCTCGTTCCTGCTCGCCATGGCCCCCGACACCGCACAGGTGGGATTCCTGACCGACAACTGGATCATCGGAGACACGCTATGAAGGCTCGACGCACACCTTGGTGGTATTACGCGCTCGCCGCAATCGTAGGCTTGCTGGCAGGCCTGGGATTCGCGAAAATCGGGGAGATCTCCGGTCTGCCGCTGATTGGCGCGCCATGGATTGTACCGATCGTATTGGCGGTGCTGGGTGTCGCGGTGCTGTGCATGGCGCTGCAGGTGCATAAATACACCACCAAAGACCCCGAAAAGCGCGCGCAATTAAAGCCGCTCGACCCGCAAAGGGCCTTCGCCACATTGATGGCAAGCAAGGCGCTGGGCGTGGCCGGTGCCGCGTTGACGGGATGGTATGTCGGCCAGATCCTTATGAGCCTGCCGCACGGCGAGGCCGCTTTCTACAGCCAGGCGATCGTGGAATGCGCGGTCGCCGGCGTCGTGTGCCTCGCCGATATGGTCGTGGGCATCGTGGGGGAGTGGCTGTGCCAGATTCCGCCGATTGACGGTCCGGAGAAGCCGAAGACGAAGGAAACAGCGCAACGCAATCGTTACGCGGCCGCCGCCACCAAATCCAAGATCTGAGGATCAGGCCTTCTCTGCCGTGCCGGGCACGTTCGGCACGCGGAACATGGCCTCCTGCGCCATGCACGCCACCAGTTCGCCGTCCTGCGTGTAGACCTTCGCCTGTCCGAGTCCTCGTCCGTGCGCCGCGGTCGGCGTGTCCTGCACGTACAGATGCCATTGGTTGATGTCGATGTCGCGGTACCACCACATCGAATGGTCGATGGAGGCGAAGGAGATGCCGGGCGTGGCGATGCTCAATCCGGCACGTCGCAGCACCGGTTCCAGCATGATCTGGTCGCAGCCCATCGCCAGCATCGCGCGATGCATCGCCTGCGGCACGTCCACCGTGCCGTCGGCCTTCATCCACACCATCTGCTTGCCGGAATCATGGCTGGCGCTCTTCTTGTCGGCCCCCAGCATGATCGTGCGCGTGATGTGGCGGATGTCGAACGGCGACTTCTCCGCGTAATACTTGGCATACGCGGACTTCTCCGCGAATGGTTCCATAAGCTGCTTGGCGCTGGTCAGACTTTCCGGATCCGGCACGTCCTCGGGCATCGGATCGGCGAATTCGATGCCCTGCTGGTCGTGCTCCTGGAAACTGGCGATCGCGGTGAGGATGGAACCCTGCGCCTGCGTCACGTTCACGCGACGTGCCGAGAAGGAACGCCCATCGCGCAGATTCTCCACATCGAACAACAGATCCTGACGAATATCGCCCGCGGTGATGAAATAGCCGTGGATGGAATTCGGCAGACGCGACGGCGCCACCGTCTTCGCGGCGGCCATCAACGATTGGGCGATTACCTGGCCGCCGTACACGCGGCCGGTGGGGAAGTACAGGCTTTCGCCGTTCACGTATGTGTGGCTACGGTACGTGGAAGGCGTGCCGAGTTCAAGCACCTTCGCCAATCGCTGTAATGGAGTCGTCTCTGCCTGGGCCATAGCGGACCTCGATTCTGTGATATGAAAATTCCGTAATGCTTCCGAGTCTACGCAGGCGCGGTAAATTCCGGCGGATTGTTTTGTAACGAGTGCGTGAGAGAGCGCGAAGCCGGTGGCCGGTACTGCTGATATACGTGTCGTGCCATGCATTGCGTGCTATGCGGACGGTGCGTGCCGTACGGTCGTGGTGCGTTGTATTGCCGTGTGGTTGCGTATGCTGTTACAGCCGTAATGCGTTGTATTATGCCGTATTTCGTTTGACGTTATCGTGCGTCACATTGCATATGACTGATTGTCCAGTGTTTTGGCGGATTGTGGATGGCGCGAATTGGAGAATATGCAAGGTAGCAGACTGGATTCGCCAAACAGCAAATCGATTCCATCAACGGACGTATAAAACGTCGCTTTGCGGATGAATAGGTGTGCTTTTTTGCGTATAACGTCGCTTTGCGTGGTTGGAATGTCGCTTTGCGTGGTTGGAATGTCGCTTTGCGTATGGGATGCCATGTTCTTCGCGGGCAGCGTCATTTTGCATGGGCCAGAATGTCGCTGCCCGCGGAAGGCCTGCTGATTCATATGGAAAGCGACGTTTTTGACCGGCAGAACAATCATTGGCGAGGCTGGATCAATCATTGGTGAAGAAGATGGAGCAGCTATGATTGCGCGGACTATGGCATAAAACGACGATGTGCCGCCTTCCATGGTGGAAAGCGGCACAACGTCATGGCGGCAATGTGGATTGCCGAGCGATTAGCGGGTCAGCTTACGGTGCAGACGATGCGGACGTGCCGCATCCTCACCGAGACGCGCCACACGATTCTCCTGGTACGCCTGGAAGTTGCCCTCGAACCAGTACCACTTGGCCGGGTTCTCGTCATCGCCTTCCCAAGCGAGGATGTGCGTGGCGACGCGGTCGAGGAACCAACGGTCGTGGGAGATCACCACGGCGCAGCCCGGGAAGCCGAGCAGCGCGTTTTCCAACGATTCCAGAGTCTCGACATCAAGGTCGTTCGTAGGCTCATCGAGCAGCAGCAGGTTGCCGCCCTGCTTCAGGGTCAGTGCCAGATTCAGGCGGTTGCGCTCGCCGCCGGAGAGCACGCCGACGAGCTTCTGCTGGTCGGAACCTTTGAAGCCGAAGGAGGCGACATAGGCGCGCGTCGGCACCTCGACGCCGGCCACCTCAATGAAGTCGAGACCGCCGGAGACGGCTTCCCACAGGTTCTTGTTCGGATCGAGGCCGGCGCGGTTCTGGTCCACGTAGCTGATCTTCACGGTGTCGCCGATCTTCAGCGAACCGGAGGTCAGCGGCTCCAGACCGACGATGGTCTTGAACAGCGTGGACTTGCCCACGCCGTTCGGGCCGATCACGCCGACGATGCCGTTGCGCGGCAGGGTGAAGCTCAGGTCGTCGATGAGCACGCGGTCGCCGAACGCCTTGTGGATATGCTCGGCCTCCAGCACGGTGGAGCCCAGGCGCGGACCGGCCGGAATCTGGATTTCGGAGAAGTCGAGCTTCTTGTTGTTGCGCGCCTCCTGCTCCATCTGGTCGTAACGCTCCAGACGGGCCTTGTTCTTGGCCTGGCGGGCCTTTGGCGAGGAACGCACCCAGTCGAGCTCGTTCTTCAGACGCTTGGCGAGCTTGGCGTCCTTGGCTCCCTGGATCTCCATACGCTTGGCCTTGGTCTCCAAATAGGTGGAGTAGTTGCCCTTGTACGGGTACAGGTGGCCGCGGTCCACCTCGCAGATCCATTCGGCCACGTTGTCCATGAAGTAACGATCGTGGGTGACGGCGATGACGGCGCCCTTGTACTGGTGCAGGAACTGCTCCAGCCACAGGATCGACTCGGCATCCAAATGGTTGGTCGGTTCGTCGAGCAGCAGCAGGTCGGGGGCTTCAAGCAGCAGCTTGCACAGCGCCACGCGACGGCGCTCACCACCGGAGCACACGGAAACCGGGGTGTCCGGGTCCGGGCACTGCAGTGCGTCCATGGCTTGCTCGAGCTGGGAATCGATGTCCCAGCCGTTGGCCGCGTCGATCTCGTTCTGGAGCTTGCCCATTTCCTCCATCAGCGCGTCGAAGTCCGCGTCCGGATTGGCCATCTCCTCGCCGATTTGGTTGAAGCGTTCCACCTTCGCGGCGATTTCGCCGAATGCCAATCGGATGTTCTCGCCGACGGTCTTGGTGTCGTCCAGCGGAGGCTCCTGCTGCAGGATGCCGACGGTGTAGCCGGGGGTCAGGGTGGCTTCGCCGTTGGAGACGGTGTCGAGGCCGGCCATGATTTTCAGCAGCGTGGACTTGCCCATGCCGTTCGGGCCGACGACGCCGATCTTCGCGCCCGGCAGGAAGCTCAGGGTCACGTCGTCGAGGATCACGCGGTCGCCGTAGGCCTTGCGAGCCTTGATCATCTGGTAAATGAATTCAGCCAATGTTGTGTTCCATCCTTAAGAAACGTTGGAATTCCAGCGTTTTGCGTAAGCCAGTCAACGGAGTTCCACCTGTGGGCCGTCGAAGAGGACGCTTCGTGGCGATTGTGGCGGCGCACGAAGCGCGAATCCGCGTACGTCGATGAAAACCCGGTGTTTTCCGGACCGATCCTTGCGCAAAGTACCATCCGTGATTATCCCATACCCCGTCGTCATGCCGCAACAAGGCGATGGTACTTAATTAAGTCGGGTTCGGGGCTTTCTTGGCGCATGTCGGTCAATCGGTTCCTTTTGCCTTGTCGGAGGACAGCTGTGCTCAGAGCGCCATTGACAAAACTGTTATGAGTGCAAAACTAGTCCACCGGCAAAGAGTGTGGGTATGCGCATATGGTGATTATATACATTCTGGAATGTTGCCTTGATCGGCGCCGGGGCGGTTGTCGCGCGTGACGTTCCCGCCGATGTGGTTGCTGTGGACGCGCCGTGCAGGGTGGCGCGTCCGATCGACGAACGGGACCGTGGGTATTGCCGGCATGATCGCAGGCTCGACGTGTCGCGATGATGGCTACTCGCAGCTGTCTGCAGGGTTGATGAGGTTGGAATAATAATCGATTTTTCCGGCAAGCACATCGTCGTAGAAGGTCTGCTTGCGGTCGATATAGTCGATGGCGTCCTGGACTTCGGCCAGTTTTTTCTCGAGCGTGCGCCGTTTGATGGCGAGGATTTCCTTGCGTTCCGGTATCGATGATTCACCTTCAAGGCAGAGTTGCGTGTAATGCTGCATTTCCTTGATTCCGAGGCCGCATCGTTTGAGGCAGGTCAGTCCGTTGATCCACGCGATGCTCCGCTCGTCGAAGATGCGGCGGTTGTTCTGGTCCCGCTCGACTCCCGGCACGAGTCCGGAATTGCAGTAGAACTTCAGTGCTTCATAGTTCATGCCGGTCAATTCGCATGCCTGCTTCATCGTATAGGTCTTCATGCTCGCATGAGGCGGTATCACGGTGATCGCCATATATGGCCTCCTTGTGGATGATGCGCGGCGGGCTGCGGCGTTGCTGGAGGGGAATTGGGCTTGACCGCGTTGTTTTTGCGCGTATCCATCATGTCATATTTCCGGTTGTATTTACCGGTAGATAGTACCGGCGTGTCGTGATTTGACCGGTAGAAGCTACCGGATTTTATCGTTGGAGCCATGCACGGCATCCAAACCGGCATCCGATATCAACGAGGAACATACGGAGGAAAAACAATGGAGCATGTCAAGCTTGCTAACGGCGTCGAAATTCCGAAGATCGGCTACGGCGTCTTCCAAGTCAGCAAGGACGATGCATCGCGCTGCGTGCGCGAGGCCATCGAGGTCGGCTATCGACACATCGACACCGCGCAAAGCTACTTCAACGAGGCCGAGGTCGGCCAAGGCATCAAGGATTCCGGCATCGACCGCAAGGAACTGTTTCTGACCACCAAAGTGTGGATCAGCAACTACGGTTACGAGAACACGTTGAAGTCGGTCGATGTGTCCTTGAAGAAGCTCGGCGCCGACTATCTCGACTTGGTGCTGCTGCACCAGCCGTTCTCCGATACCTACGGCGCATGGCATGCGTTGGAGAAGCTGTACAAGGAAGGCGTCATCAGGGCCATCGGCGTTTCCAACTTCTACCCGGACCGTCTGGCCGACATGGTCGCTTTCAACGAGATCGCCCCGATGGTCAACCAGATTGAGACCAATCCGTTCAATCAGCAGATCGAAGCCCGCGAGAACATGATCAAGCGTGGCGTGGCGCAGGAGGCATGGGCGCCGTTCGGCGAGGGCAAAGCCGGCATGTTCGATAATCCGACTCTGGTCAGAATCGGTGAGACTCATGGCAAGTCCGTCGCCCAGGTGATTCTGCGCTGGCTGATGCAGCGGGACATCGTGGCTCTGCCCAAGTCCACGCATAAGAATCGTATGGAGGAGAACATCGACGTGTTCGACTTCGCGCTTACGGACGAGGAGATGGCGGACATCGCCGTGCTGGACACGAAGACCAGCCTGTTCTTCCGCCACGACACCCCGGAGGCCGTCGACATGTTCGTTGGATTCGTCAAGGACCGTGCCGGCCGCGAATGATGCTGGTATACCGGAAGAAAAGGCTCTAGGGAAGGTGTGGGCATGATGGAAACGAAGGCAAAGACCTTGGTGGCGTATTTCTCCGCTACGGGCACGACGCGCGGGGTCGCCGAGCGGCTGGCGAAGTCAATTGGCGCTGACCTGGCCGAGATCAAGGCGGCTCAGGACTACACGGCCGCCGACATCGATTGGCGTGATACGTCCAGCCGCTCCTATGTGGAGCATCAGCACCGCGGGATGCGCCCTGAACTGGCGGCGGATGCGCCGAGCGCCGAAGGCTACGGCGTGGTGTTCGTCGGCTATCCGCTGTGGTGGGAGACCGCTCCGCGCGTCGTGCGCACATGGCTCGAAGCGCAGGACTGGGCAGGCAAAACCATCGTGACGTTCGCTACGAGCTCCACCAGCACGCGCGGTGCGGACGGTGTACAGCTGCATGATTCCGCGCCGGCGGCCCGTTGGGTGGCCGGCAGGCGCATGCCGGCCGGCACCACCGAAGCACAACTCCGGGATTGGGTCGATTCGCTCGGGCTGTGAGTTGAGCCGTGGCTGCTGATACTGCTGCGTGCTATGTTCCTGTTATGCGATTGGTGGAAACATGGCTGGGTGATCCGGAACGGACATACGCGTTGTTCGGCGAGTTTCAGGCGGACGAGAACGGATTCGAGAATCCCGCGGCCGGCATGGGCAGGGCAGCCTTCGCCGACTATGTGCGGAGTCTGAGAAACGAGGCCGCCGGAATCGGCCTCAAAC
>DKCF01000068.1:33805-39460 GCA_002451435.1 Bifidobacterium sp. UBA6881
CGATGCGCTGCGAGAGGGCGCGGGGCATATCGGATACGGCATCGCCCCCGAATGGCGCGGCCGCGGATACGCCACCGAGGGATTGCGGCTATCGCTCATCAAGGCGCGCGACGAATTCGGCATCACGGAGGCGTATCTGTCGGTGCATAAGAGCAATCCCGCTTCGTTGGCCGTCCAGCGGCATCTCGGCGCGCGCATCGACCACGAATCGGACACGGAGTATTTCACGCGCATCGGCACCATGGCCATTGCCTAGGCCGTGAGAATAGCGCAAACGATACTGCCAAGCGTCACCACCATGCGACGTTTGGCGGACATCATCCCTCACGGAAATGATGTATCCGGGTGTGCGTGCCCGAGAACCATCAGGCTTTCGTCTATCCATGTATGGAGCGATATGACGGTGGCGATATGGGAAGAAGCCGAGCGTAATCAGATGATCACGCCATCGCAGTGGTCGATCTCATGCTGGATGATCTGCGCGGTGAAATCGGCGAATGCGGCATGGCGCTCGCGGAACCTGCGGTCCTCATACGTCACTTCGATACGCTGGTAACGCAGCGTGTGGCGCTCGCCATTGAGCGACAGGCATCCTTCAGAAGCGTCGTAGGCGCCGTCCTGCGCGGTGATGCGCGGATTGAACATCACGACGATGCGGCCGCCGAACTCCTCGTCCACGAACGCGATGATGCGTTTGCGCTCGCCGATCATGTTCGCGGCCATACCGACGCAGCCATTGCGGTGCGCGCCAAGTGTATCCTTCAGGTCTCGCGCCACGGCGAGGTCGGCTTCCGTATTCCGCGCCGGTGCTGAAGGCTGGCTCAAAAACGGGATGGAGGTCATGATGTCGCGTTGCATATTCGTCGCCTTTCTGTGCGTACGGTTTTATTCTAAACACGTCGTTCCCGACGTGTGGTGGGTCTTGGGCCGTTGACAAGCATGGTGCCCATGCGAAGGCGCCATCCCCGGAAATGTGTAATAGCCTCATTCCCGTATGCTCCGTCGTGACGGTGAATGCTGAAGCATGAAGGGCGGGCATTCCTTCCGTGCGCGATTGGTGTTGTGTGGATTCCGTCGTATCTTGACAATGCGGCACGAATTCCTCCCACGCGCGAACGGTATCGTGTGCCACGGTATTGTGAGCACAGCGTCTTGGAACGCGGTGTCTTGGAATGGAACGTGGTGCTCTGAGGTGGAACGTAGTGCCATGGGTGGAACGCAGTGTTCTGGCATATGGCCATGCAGTATCCTGAACGTGTGAATGATGCTTCGGAATATGACGGATACATGGCGATGGCATTGGATTTGGCCCGCAGAGGCGCGGGATGGGTGAACCCGAATCCGATGGTCGGCGCAGTGGTGGTGCGTGACGGCAAGATTCTCGCCACCGGATATCACGATCGCTACCGTGGCCCCCACGCGGAACGCATGGCGTTCGATTACGCCGACACATATGGCATCGATGTGCGCGGTGCCACGATTATCGACACGCTTGAGCCATGCTGCCATGTCGGTTCGCAGCCGGCCTGCACCGATTTGATTCTCGCGCATGGAATCGCGCGGGTGGTGGTCGGCTCCGTTGACCCCAATCCGGTTGTGGCGGGCAAAGGCCTGCGGATTCTTGAACATGCCGGCGTGGACGTGGTGACGGATGTGTTACGGGCGGAATGCGACGCCATCAACCGTCATTTTTTCCATTACATCACGACGGATACGCCGTATATCGTCGATGGCAGACGCCGCGAGGGAGAATCCGACGCCGCCTATGCCGGTCGTCGACGCCGGCTATACGCCACATATGCGGCGGTGTTGGGCGCATGTCCGACTGATGACCGTGTGGGTGCCTCGAGCAATCCGAACGGCACGGAAGAGGTGGCGGGAAGTGACGCACGCCTTCCGGATCAGGTGGATCGGCTGGATGTTTCGGACGGTGCCTTCGCCCATTTCGATGGGCAGGTCCAGCCCGTCGAGGCGGATGAGGTGGTAGTCGGAAGGCACAAGCCGTTGTTCTTGGATGCCAATACGTTCAGGAGCATGAATCCCACGGAACTCGACGCATGGATGCGTGGACTCGGACGCCGCAAAATCGATAGCATCGTTGTGGAGGAAGCTGAGATACTTGAGGTGCTGAGTCGACTCACGGAAGGGTGCTTTGGGGGTCGGTGATTCGAAACAGGCTATATGTGGCAGATTCGAAAATCCAGAAAAGTGTTTTCCGCTATATGTGGCAGATATGTGATGTGATCCTGAATTAGGGGGCATAGATTCGAAGGTTTTCCGCAGAGTATGACCTGCAATCTGCCACATATAGCTGTTTTGAGATTCTGTGGCCATGAAATCTGCCACATATAGTTCAAATCAGGTGAGGATTCGCCTGCTTCCAGTGGTGAGAGAGGCTATGCGAATGTGCACTCTTCCGGAGGGCATTCTTCGGCAGAGCGTGATAGGTCTGCTGAGTCTTTGGTTCATCCGGTCGGCCGCGCGTTGGGCGAGGGCCTGCTCTTCGATTTCATTCATGAGGTTCTCGGCGGTCGCCTGAATATAGATCCAGCCCTCATCTTCCAAAGCCTCACGCCTTTTACTGTCGGCAAGCCATTGCGAAGCGTGGTGCCGACCGTCGTATTCGATGACGACCTTTATATCCGGATAGGCCATATCCAGATACAGGATTTTTCCATTGCGCAAGCGGAGCTGGAAATTGGTCACGGGGCAGGGAAGCCCATACCGAATCAGGGCGATTCTGCAGCGGCTTTCTTGCGGGGAGTCCGTGTTCTCTCGCATGAGGCGGAGGGCTTGTTGCATTTTTCTGATTCCTCGAATGGCCCTCTGCCTGTCGGCGTTCGCATACGTATCGAAATTGTTGAGACGTTCCACGTATTCATGAAAATCCTCGAGCCGCACCCCGTTGAATCTCGGGGTTCTCCGCATCATGGAATCTCCGAGCACGACTAATTCTTCCTGGCTGATGCGATTCGCATGCATGGCCCATGTGGATACCGGATCCGTGTGCCGAATTCTGTCGTAATACGTGGCGCATTCATTGATCGGTCCCTGCCATAACACGAAGTTCACTCCTTGAATGTGCGTTCTTTCATTATTGCTTGTGGCCAAGGCCTGAAGAGAAGATGTCGGGCATCGGAATCGGGGATATTTGGGAGTTTCGATGCCCAGCAAATGCAATGCGGTGCCGAGTGCGAACACCAGCCGTTTGTTCGTCCTCTGCTGCATGGCGATGCATTGCTCGATGGTCTGGGCCCGTAGCTGGGCGATGTTTTCGATGTACTGTGCTCCATTGCTCATATGCCAACGGTAGAGGAATCGGTGCGGTGCCGTCTATCCGCCTTTGGAAGATGGTGGATAAGTGGATAGATCGCCGCGCATGATGAAAACGGTGGATAACTCCATTCGTTTTCCGCAAGGTGTGGATAACCGGTTTCTTGTATGGGCTGATGCCCGACAGGGATGTTTAATTGATTGAGATGCGTCGGCATTCGCGCTTCGTCGCGGGATACCATGACAGCAATACAAGGGTGCTATTGAATCGAGGTTCTGTATGGTCGAGTCGTGTGTGATTGGGAGTGTGCGTTTCATAGGTTCTTCCCAGCCGGTCGACATAGCCGTTGCGCAGGGGCGGATCGCGGCGGTCCTTCCCGCGAGGAATACGCATGATGACGCTTCGGCAACATGGGTCATCCCCGGACTGTGGGATTACCATACGCATTTCACGCAATGGGCGTACACGCTTGGACGACTTGATCTGATTGACGCCCGCAGCGCTGACGAGGCTTTGGACATGCTGCGCGCGCATTTGGCGGAACGTCGCGCCGACGGCACGCTTGATCCGGACCAGTACGTGGTCGGCATGCGGTTCCGTCATTCCCTGTGGGCGGACGATGCCCAACCGACGTTGGCCGCCATCGATGCGGTGACGGGTGACCAGCCGGTGGCGCTCTCAAGCGCCGACATGCACTGCGGATGGGTGAATTCCGCGGCTGCTCGCAAACTCGGCGTGCATGTCGGGGAATCCGGCTTGGTGGGGGAGCTCGAGTGGTTCGACGCGTATTGCAAGCTTGACAAGGGTCCGGGAGCCGCCGACGAGCTGATGCGCCTGCTGCGCAATGCCGAATTGGATGCCGCGAGCAAGGGCGTGGTCGGTGTGCGTGACTACGAGATGGCGGAGAACATCGACACGTGGATTGACCGATTCTCGCAAGGCTTGGACGGTCTGCGCGTCCAAGCCGGCGTGTATCCGGAACGATTGCAACAGGCCATAGACGATGGATGGCATACGGGTGACGAATTGCCGGGAAGCCATGGCCTGGGCCATGTCGGGGCCATGAAGATGATTTCCGACGGGTCGCTCAACACCCGTTCGGCGTATTGTTCGACGCCGTATTCGGGCATCGCGCCGGAAACGTTCGGCACGCTGAGCTACACCCCGGAACAGATCGAGTCGTACATGAAGCTGGCCACCGAGCATGGTTTCGACATCGCCTGCCACGCGATCGGCGATGAGGCGAACACCATCGTGCTCGACTGCGCGGAACGCACAGGAGCGCACGGTTCCATCGAACATGCGCAGATGCTCAAGGAACGGGATATTCCTCGGCTTGCGCGATTGGGCCTGGCTGCGAGCATCCAGCCGCAGCACGCCATGGACGACCGTGACGTCATCACCCGGTTCTGGGGCAATCCGGCGGGCATTCCCTATGCGTTCAACGCGTTGCGCAAGGTCGGAACCAAACTGCTCATGGGGTCCGACGCGCCGGTGGCGCCGCTCGATCCGTGGATGGCCATATCCGCAGCGGTGTTCGGTACGGAAAGCTCCGACCGCGAGCCGTTCCAGCCGGAGCAGTGCCTCGACTTCGCCACGGCGCTCGCCTCGTCCACGGCCATTGGACGAACCACCTTGAAGGCCGGCGACGCGGCCGATCTGGTGCTGCTGAACGCTGATCCCAGTACGGTGCGCACCCCCGAGAGCATGCGTTCCATGCCGAAGCACGTGGTCGGTACCATGCTCGCGGGTCGCTGGACGTATCAACGCCGCTGAACGCGCTTGACCGGGCGTTTGCTCTTATGCCGTGCGCCTTGCGTTTATGTTTATGCCTTGTCTCTTTGCCAGACGTTTTGCATATGCTCAGCGTTTCGGCGGGCGATGAATGATGAGGCGCATAACGCGCACGATGCGGCGATGAGCAATCGCACCGGGCCGCGTCGTCATGACGGAAGATGCGGTTCGATCTTGTCCATGGCGGCATTTTTGCTGTACCTCATGAATATGCGTGCAAAGCGGGATAGCTGTTGCTCGTATGTGTGAATGCGGGAGGATGATATGACCAAGGAAACGGAAGAACTGATCGCGTCCGATGAGGATCTGACCAGATTGTTCGACGGACGGCCGACGCAGTACCGCAAATCGAAATCGCTGCCGAAGGTCTCCGGTCGCGCATCGCAACTGTGCGCGAAAATCAACCGCGTGTTCTACGACGATCAGGAGGAGGCGTACCGTCTGTTCCACGAGTTGGTTCCCGACGCCGGCGAAGGTGTGCAGTTCAATCCGCCGTTCAACGTGGATTACGGCATCGGACTGACCATCGGTCGCGGCACGTTTCTCAACAAGGACTTCATGATCTGCGGCGGCGGCTATGTGACCAT
>DKCF01000068.1:39493-39813 GCA_002451435.1 Bifidobacterium sp. UBA6881
GAGGACTGCCTGATTGGCCCGCGTTGCACCATCGCCACTCCGAACCACGCATTGGACGCCGCGACGCGTCTGGCGGGATGGGAGCATGCGTCGCCCGTGACCATCGGCGACAATGTGTGGTTCGGTGCCAATGTGACGGTTACGCCGGGCGTGACCATCGGTTCGAATTCCGTCATCGGCGCCGGTTCCGTGGTGACGCGCGACATTCCGGAAAACGTGATCGCGGTCGGCAATCCCGCCCATGTGATTCGCGAGATTCCCGAACATGATCCCGCTTTCGCCGAGGTGGAAGGCCGGGAGTAGTTTTTCTCCGATATGGT
>DKCF01000068.1:39925-42236 GCA_002451435.1 Bifidobacterium sp. UBA6881
GCCGGCGGTTTTGAGCTTGCTGACGGCTTCTAAATTGGAGATTTTGGAGAATCCGTGCCGTCAAAATGTCGCTTTGTGTTTGGAATGACTATGACTTCCGCGCGAAGCGACATTTTCGTATGCCGAAAATGTCGCCAAACGCGGAAGAACTGCCGATTCATGCGGAAAGCGACGTTTTCGGGGATGATGAGGGCGCAGATAACAAAAATATGGAATGCATGCGATCGGTTGCCAAGACGTTGCGGTCGGTTGCGTGAGGCGCCGACCACGTTGATTAGCCGCGTGCCCTGACGTAGCTGTCGTATACGTCCTCGGTGGGGTCGCCTGTCTTCACGCCGTCGATATGCAGATTCCACGCCGGAGGATTGGTTCCGCCGGAAAGCACCCATGCGGCCTGACGTGCCGCGCCGATGGCCACGTATTCGTCGGTGGCCGGACACGTCACATCCATGCCGAAGATGCTTGGAGCCAGAGCGCGGACGGCTTCCGACTTCGCGCCGCCGCCGATGAGCAGAATACGGTTGATATCCGCGCCGAGGGAGCGGATAAGCTCCAGGCAGTCGCGTTGCGAGCACAACAAACCTTCCACGAATGCGCGTGCGAGGTTCTCCCGCGTGGTGTTGGCCAAAGTCATCCCGCAAAGCGTGGCGGTGGCATCGGGTCGGTTCGGCGTGCGCTCGCCATCGAAATACGGAATCAACGTAATGCCGTCCGCGCCCGGTTGCGAGGCGAATGCCAATTCGGACAGCTCGTCATAGTCCACGCCGAGCGCGGCGCATCCGGCGTCGAGGATGCGCGATCCATTGATGGTGCAGGCGAGCGGCAGGTAGTGGCCGGTGCAGTCGGCGAAACCGGATACGGCGCCCGTCGGATCGTATGTCGGCCTTTGCGAAATGGCCGCGGTTACGCCGGAAGTGCCGAGGGATACGGACACGTCGCCGACGCCCATGCCAAGGCCGAACGAAGCCATGGCGTTGTCGCCTCCGCCTGGGGCGATGACGCAGCCGCCGTCAATGTTTTTGCCAGCGACGGATGCATCGGCTCTGACCGGAGTCTGGTCGCGCGGCCCCAACACGGTCGGCAGCACGATGGCATTGGCGTGGGTCCGGGCGGTTTCGGCGCCTTCCGCCGCTTCGAGCGCCTTGGCGATGAGATCGCGTCGGTATTCGTTCGACACGGCGTCGTAGTACATGGTGCCGGAAGCATCGGAGCGGTCGGTGAACAGCGCATCGAGATGCGCGTCTTCGCTCTCCGTGACCGGGCCATATCCGGCGATGCGCCAGCTCAGCCAATCATGCGGCAGACATATCGCGGCGATTTTCCTCGCGTTTTCGGGTTCGTTCTCCGCGACCCATGCCACCTTGGTCAAGGTATAGGAGGCGACGGGGGAGGAGCCCACGGCCTTGACCCAACGTAGTCTGCCGCGCGCGGCGATCGCCTGGTCGCCGTCGCCCATCAGCGTATCGGCGGCGATGCCGTGTTCCCGGGCTTCGCGCAATTCGCCCTCATTCGCCTCTGCTTGTCCCATTGCGGTTATGAGCGCCGTGGCCTGCGGCGCGGAGCATGTGTCGTTCCACAGCATGGCGTCGCGGATCACGTTGCCTTGCCCGTCGAGGATCACCATGCCATGCTGCTGGCCGCCGACCGACAATGCGGCCACATCGTCCAGTCCTCCGGCAAGTCGCGCGGCCTCCCGAAACGCGTTCCACCAGCATTCCGGGTTTATGGACGTTCCGTTCGGATGCTTGGCTTGGCCGAAGCGGACGAGTTCGCCGGTCGCGGCGTCCGTCACGCGTACTTTGCATGACTGCGTCGACGTATCGATTCCTGCCACAAGCTGTTGCATCCTCATATCCTCCTGCCGCGGAACAAACTATGCATCGTGCCGTAGCGCATCATCGGCATTGCGCTGAAGCGCGTTCCGCATCATCATCCATACTAGTGAATCCAATCGTGGATACGTTGGTATGCAGATGTTCCGGATGGCTCATGAATCCCATTGCCCGTGCCATGCAGCGTCGAATGTTTGGAAGTAAATGCTTTGGGCTGGTCGGCGATTCCGCTGGCATCGCTCGCATGCTGGTGCGGACGGCCGGTGTTGTGTCGTGCCCGGCGTTGCCCGATGCCGCGGAATCGGGAGCGTACCGTTTCATCGACGCCCCATTGCGATTCATGAAGCGGGTTAAGTCCTCCCTGTTGTTAAACTAGTGCGAGCTGCATGTTGTGCGGCGGTTGCCCTCGTAGCTCAGTCGGTTAGAGCAGCACCCTTATAAGGTGTTTGTCCTGGGTTCAAGTCCCAGCGAGGGCACAT
>DKCF01000068.1:42302-54222 GCA_002451435.1 Bifidobacterium sp. UBA6881
GTTGCTGGTCTGTCATTGATTCGCCGTCGGCTTACCGTGTGTCGCGGCATCCGGTTTCGTCGTGGCATTCGCTGATTCCGGTATATGTCCAAGATTCCGGTGCGGTCGTGATGCCTAGGGCGATGCGGGATCTGTCCCCACTGGAGCCTACACTTTATGAGGTTGTCCGGTTCACGCTGTGCCATCGGGGCATGGCGACCCGGGTCCCCCGAATCTCTAGGAGACAAACTATGAAGCAGGGTATCCATCCTGATTATCACGCGGTGCAGGTCACTTGCTCCTGCGGCAACACCTTCGTCACCCGCTCCACCTACAAGGGCGATCACATGACCGTCGACGTGTGCTCCAGCTGCCACCCGTTCTACACCGGCAAGCAGAAGATCCTCGACACCGGTGGCCGCGTGGCTCGCTTCGAGAAGCGTTACGGCAAGAAGTCCAAGTGATTCTTGCCGCTTAGGCGTTCTGCCTAGGCACATGGAATGCCAGTTCGTGATCGGACTGGCATTTTTTGTTGCGCATCCGGGTTTCCGGGGCACCTTATATGATTGACAAGTCGAGCAGAATCCGGCGACGCATCTTCCGTCGGAATGCATACAGAGAAGCAGACAGCAGCAGATAGAAAAGGCGTACATTGGCAGACGAACAGTTCCCCGCGGCGGTGACCGCGCTTGAGGAATACCGTAATATCGAACAGCAGATGGCCGAGCCCGAGGTCGCGTCGAATCCGGACAAAATGCGCAAGCTGGGTCGTCGCCACGCCGAACTCGGCTCCATCGTCTCCGCCTACACCGCCTACAAGCAGGTGAAGGACGATTTGGAAGCCGCCAAGGAAATGGCGTCCGAGGATCCTGATTTCGCCGAGGAGGCCAAGCGTCTGGAAGGCGAGCTTCCCGCCGTCGAGGAGAAGCTGCGCACCGCGCTGATTCCGCGCGATCCCGACGACGCGCGCGACACGATCATGGAGATCAAGGCCGGCACCGGCGGCGAGGAGGCCGCGCTGTTCGCCGGCGATTTGCTGCGCATGTACATGCGGTATGCGGAAAAGCGCGGCTGGACGGTGACGTTGCAGAGCGAGAACACCACCGAATTGGGCGGTGTCAAGGATGTGCAGCTGGCGATTCGTGCCAAGGGCACTCCGGCGCCGGAGGACGGTGTGTGGGCGTCCCTCAAGTACGAGGGCGGTGTGCACCGCGTGCAGCGCATCCCCGTCACCGAATCGCAGGGACGCATCCAGACGTCCGCCGCCGGTGTGATCGTGTTCCCCGAGGCCGATGACGACGACGATGAGATCGAAATCGATCCGAAGGACTTGAAGATCGACATCTTCATGAGCTCCGGCCCGGGAGGCCAGTCCGTGAACACCACGTATTCCGCGGTGCGCATGACCCACATCCCGACCGGCATCACGGTGAACATGCAGGACGAGAAGAGCCAGATCCAGAACCGCGCGGCCGCGTTGCGCGTGCTGAAGAGCCGTCTGCTTGCCATGAAGCACGAGCAGGAGGCCGCCGAAGCCGCCGACATGCGTCATTCCCAGGTGCGCTCCCTTGATCGTTCCGAACGCATCCGCACCTACAACTTCCCGGAGAACCGCATCGTCGACCACCGCACGAATTACAAGGCGTACAACCTCGACGCCGTGCTCGACGGCGACCTGCAGGCCGTGATCGACAGCGACATCCAGGCGGACGAGGCCGATCGTCTCGCCAACCAGAAGTAAGGCGGAACAGGTGGCGACCGTATTCGAAACCGTGCGGTCCGCTGCGGCCGGATTGCGCGCGGCGGGCATCGACACTCCCGAACACGATGCCAAGTTGTTGCTTGCCGAGGCGTTCGGCACCGATCTGCAGACGGTCGACAAGGCCATGCTGATGGGGTATGGGCCTGACGGGCTGGCGGCCCATGCGTCGGGTTTTGATGGAATGGTCAGGCATGCCGGTGCCGAAGGGCCGTCCAAGCATGCCGGTGTCGGAGGAATCGACGCGTCCGATTCCTCGGAACCAGCCATGGAAGCCATGGAACAAGACTCGTACAACACCATCGAAACCGCGCTCCGCGAATTTCGCGGCATGGTGGAACGACGCGCCGGACGCGAGCCGCTGCAGCATATCACCGGTCATACGCCGTTCCGTTATCTCGATCTGAAGGTCGGTCCGGGAGTGTTCATTCCACGTCAGGAAACCGAACTGATCGTGCAGGAGGGCATCGACTGGATCACACGCCATGGCATGTATTCGGTGCGCGCCGTCGACCTGTGCGCCGGCAGCGGCGCGATCGGACTGGCCTTGGTGACGGAGGTGCCGGGCGCGAAAGTATGGGCGGTGGAGAAAAGCGAGCGCGCCGCGCGATGGACGCGCCGCAATCTGGAGGAAACCGTCAGAACGCATCCCAATGTCGCGGGCGACTATCATCTGGAAATCGCGGACGCCACGCAGGCGCCGACGCTGAGCCAGCTGAACGGCACCATCGACATGGTGCTCACCAATCCGCCATACGTGCCGCTCGCCGACGTTCCGCGGCAGCCGGAAGTGCGCGATTACGATCCCGACATGGCCTTGTACGGCGGTTCGGCGGACGGCGCGCTGATTCCCGAGCGCATCATCGCGCGTGCCGCGGATCTGCTCAGATCGGGCGGTTTGCTGGTCATGGAGCACGACATCACGCAGGGGGAGCGTTTGTCGGCGTTCGCGGATACGCATGGATTCGGCAAAGTCGCGGTGCATGATGACTACACCGGCCGTCCGCGATTCCTTACTGCGGAAAAAATCTGATAAAAAATCAATTTGAGGGTATAACATACTGCGGTTCATCTAGAAAAGAAAGAACAGCTGTGAACAACAACTATTGCAAAAAATTGGCTGCGCTATGCCTCACGGCCGTTATGGGAATAGGCGTTTCGGCATGTTCCGGCGGCAACATGTATGCGACGAGCGATAGCAGCATGAGGCTGTCGGACAGCGATGTGATCACCTTGGGCGCCGTGACCACCAATTCCGGTTCAGCCGCGGCATATGGAGAGGCCGAGCTCAGCGGATTCAAGCTGGCGATCAGCGAGATCAACGCCAAAGGCGGCATTTTCGGCAAGAAGATCGTGCTCAAGTCCATGGACGACAAGGGCGATGTGCTGGAGGCGTCCAACGCCTTCAACCGTCTCGCGGGGGAGAAGGACGTCATCGGCATTCTCGGCCCCACGATCTCCTCCACCACCGGTGCCGTGGCCTCGCTGGCCGACCAGAACCAGCTGCCGTCCATCGCGCCGGCCGCGACGTCGGATTCCATCGAGACAGGCGGTTATCTGTTCCGCACGTGCTTCAAGGATTCCTACCAGGGCGAGATCGCGGCCAAATTCGCGGCCGAGGACCTCAAGGTCAACAAGGTCGCGGTGCTGTACGGAACCGGAGACCCGTACTCGTCCGGTGTGGGCAAGGCGTTCGTGACGGCCGCCAAGAAGGCCGGTCTGGAGGTCGTGGCCGAGGAGAATTCCTCCAGCGCCGACGACACCGAATATTCGTCTCAGCTGCAGAAGGTGCAGGCTGCGGGCGCCGAATTCCTGTACGCCCCCTACTACTATTCCGCGGCGGGCCCCTACATCATCCCGCAGGCGCGTTCGGTGGGCTACGAGGGGTACATCATGGGCCCTGACGGCTATGACGGCCTGCAGATCACCGGCAGCAAGTCTCAGTACGACAAGGTGCTGTACACGACGCATTATTCCCCGGACGACAAGTCCAACACCAAGGTGCAGAAATTCATCGAATCGTATAAGAAGGCCAATAACAACGCCTCGCCGAACACCTTCACCGCATTGGGATACGATTCCGTCTACATGTTCAAGCAGGCCATCGAAAAGGCGGGTCCGAAGGCCAGCCGCGCCGACATCCGCAATGCGATCTACGGTATGAGCTTCTCCGGCGTCACGGGCAAATTCACGCTCGATTCGCATGGTTCGCCGAAGAAATCCGTGATCGTATTGGAAATGAAGAACGGCAAGCCGACGTACCGCAGCACCATCCAGCCGGCCAAGTGACGGTCTGTTTGGCGCCCCGCCCGCGGGCGGCCGGCTTGTGGACGGGCCGGAAGCATTTTTCATCACAGTCATCATTCATCAAGGAAATCGAATCGACCTTCAATAGGTCGTTTCGCAAAAGCTAAATCTATAAGAAAGGGGGAATGATGGGCAATCAGATCATTATGTTTATCAGTCAGATCTTCAACGGTCTGAAAATCGGCAGCGTGTACTCACTCGTCGCTTTGGGCTACACCATGGTGTACGGCATCATTCGTCTGATCAACTTCGCGCACGGCGACTTCATCATGGTCGGCGCGTACGTGCTCATGCTTACCATTCCGGCAATCATCGCCTGCGGCCTGCCCGCATGGCTTTCCGTCGTCCCCGCGATCCTCGTCTGCGTCGCGGTCGGCGTGATCGTGGAGAAGGCGGCGTACAAGCCCGTCCGCGAGAAGGGCAACAACATGACCGCCCTGATTACGGCCATCGCCATGAGCCTGTTGCTGGAAAACGGTTCCCAGGCGCTGTTCGGCGCCGACTACCAGACCATTCCGACGATCATCCAGATTCCGTCCCTCGCCATCGGCGACCTCAAGATCGACGGCGCGACCATCGTGACCGTGCTGCTCGGCATCGTCATCATGATCGCGTTGCAGCTGTTCGTCTCCCGCACCAAGCAGGGCAAGGCCATGCGTGCGGTTTCCGAAGACAAGGAGGCGTCCATTCTGATGGGCGTCAACGTGAATTCGACCATCACCCTGACCTTCGCCATCGGATCCGGATTGGCCGCGGTGGCCTCGCTGATGTACTGCATCTCCTACCCGCAGGTGTCGCCGATGATGGGCGCCATGCTGGGACTGAAGGCGTTCGTGGCCGCGGTGCTCGGCGGCATCGGCTCCATTCCGGGCGCCATGGTCGGTGGTCTGGCGATCGGCGTGGTCGAAAGCCTGACCAAGGCGTATATCGGCACCATCACCGGAGGCGTCATCACCTCCGCGTTCGCCGACGCGATCGTGTTCGGCATCCTCATCATCGTGCTGCTGGTCAAGCCGTCCGGTCTGATGGGCGAGCCGGAAAGCGAGAAGGTGTGATCGCATGAAGAAATCAATGCTTTCCATCAAACAGTCGTATCTTGTCTGCGCCATTGGCGTCGCCGCGTTGTTCGCCGTGCTCATGGGCGTGTGCGAGACCGGCGTGGTGTCCCTGTACGTCAAGGGCGTGCTGATGACGTGCTGCATCGCGATCATCATGACCACCTCGTTGAACCTTACCATCGGCGTGCTCGGGCAGCTGACGTTGGGCTGCTGCGGTTTTGAGGCGATCGGCGCCTATTCCGCGGCTTTGCTGAGCAAGATAATCGTGGCCAACGGCATCGCGATGAACGATACGGTGCGCTTCCTGCTGGTCACCATCGTCGGCGGGCTGGTCGCATGCCTGTTCGGTGTGATCATCGGCATCCCCGCGCTGCGTCTGCATGGCGATTATCTGGCCATCATCACGCTGGGCTTCGGCGAGATCATCCGTGTGATCATCCAGAACCTCAAGGTCGCGGGCGGAGAAGGCCTCGACAAGGGGCAGCAGGGACAGGCGCTGATCGGCATCGATCGCCTCGCCAACCTGTATGTGGTGTTCTGGATCACCGTCGTCACCGTGGTGCTGCTGTTCATGTTCGCGCGCTCCCGCTACGGACGCGCGGTGAAGGCCATCCGCGACGATGAGATCGCGGCCGGTGCCTCCGGCATCAACATCACGTATCTCAAGGTGATGGTATTCGCGATCTCCGCGTTCTTCGCGGGCATCGCCGGCGGCATCTTCGCGCAGTACATCGGCGCTTTGACGCCGTCCATGGCGGGCTGGCTGCAATCGATCAACTATGTGATCATGGTGGTGTTCGGCGGTATGGGTTCGCTGACCGGTTCCATCGTCTCGGCGATCGGCCTGACGATTCTCCCGGAATTGCTGCGTGCCTTCTCCGACTACCGCATGCTGGTCTATTCCGTGGTGCTGGTGCTCATCATGATCTTCCGTCCGCAGGGCATCTTCGGCAATTGGGAGTTCTCGCTGCCGAAGCTCATCAACAAGCTGTTCTACCCGGTGAAGACGAAGGCTCATGGCAGGTCCGACGCCGCGGTCGCCAACGAGAACGCAGCCAAGGACGACAGCAGCAGGAAGGAGCAGGCATGAGCGAGCCTATTCTGCGTGCCGAACACCTCGGCATCACCTTCGGAGGCCTCAAGGCCGTCTCCGATTTCAACATGACCATCGACTCCGGTGAGCTGATTGGCCTGATCGGGCCGAACGGCGCCGGCAAGACCACCGTGTTCAACCTGCTGACCGGCGTCTACCAGCCGACCGAGGGCGAGTTCTTCCTCGACGGCAAGCGCATGAACGGCAAGAAGACCTATCAGGTCGTTCGCGCCGGCATCGCGCGTACCTTCCAGAACATCCGTCTGTTCCGCCAGATGACCGTGGAAGAGAACGTGCTGGTCGCATTCGACCAGTCGTTCAGCTACAAAATGGGCGGTGCGATCTTCCGTACGCCGAAATTCTGGCGGCAGGAACACGACATGCATGCCAAGGCCATCGACCTGCTGAAGATCTTCGGCTTGGAGGGCCTTGCCAATACCGAAGCCGCCAATCTGCCGTATGGCGAACAGCGCAAGCTGGAAATCGCGCGTGCGCTGGCGACCGGCATGAAGCTGCTGCTGCTCGACGAGCCCGCGGCGGGCATGAACCCGACCGAAACCGAAGACCTGCTGAACTGCATCAACACCATCCGCGATCGTTTCGGCATCGCGATCCTGCTCATCGAACACGACATGAGCCTGGTGATGAACGTGTGCCAGCGCATCCAGGTGCTCGACTACGGACGCACCATCGCATCGGGGACGCCGGAGGAAATCGCCAGCAATCCGCAGGTCATCTCCGCATACCTCGGTTCCGACGAGGAATCCTCGGAATCTGAGGAATCCTCGGAATCCCAAGAAGCTTCAAAGGAGGACTGATGCTGGAAATCAAGGATCTTTCCGTCTCCTACGGTGCCATCGAGGCCGTCAAGGGCATCAGTCTGACGGTGAACGACGGCGAGATCGTGTCGCTGATCGGCGCGAACGGCGCGGGCAAGACCACCACGCTGCATGCCATCACCGGACTGGTTCCGGCGCAATCCGGTTCCGTGATGTTCAACGGCACGGATCTGCTCAAAACCCACAACCATGACATCGTGCGGCTCGGCATGGCGCACATTCCCGAAGGCCGCCACGTGTTCACGCGCATGAGCGTGCAGGAAAACCTCGAAATGGGCGCGTACAGTTTGAAGGACCAGTCGTCCATGGCGAAGGACCTCGACATGGTTTTCGACATGTTCCCGCGTCTGAAGGAACGTCGCACGCAGAAGGCCGGAACGTTGTCCGGCGGCGAACAGCAGATGTTGGCGATGGGACGCGCGCTGATGAGCCATCCGAACACGGTGCTGATGGACGAGCCGTCCATGGGCCTGTCGCCGAAACTGGTCAAGGAGATCTTCTCCATCATCCGCAGATTGCACGAGCAGGGCATCACGGTGCTGCTGGTCGAGCAGAACGCCAAGATGGCGCTGTCCATCGCCGACCATGCATATGTGCTGGAAACCGGCAGAATCACCATGGAAGGCGATGCCAAGGATCTGCTCAACAACGAACAGGTTCGCAAGGCGTATCTGGGCGCGTGAGGAACGGGTACCCGCTGCAGTACAAGGGGTCACTCTCCTTGTGCGGTCGCTTGGCGTGTGTGAGCGACCGTATGGGGAGGGGCAAGACGGCTGACTCTCCGTTTGCGGTCGCTTGGCATATGTAGGCGACTGTAGGGGGAGAGAAACCATGGCTTGCTCTCCTTGTGCGGTCGCTTGGCGCATGTGATCGACCGCACGGGGAGAGACAGGACGTCTGACTCTCCGTTTATGGACATATGCTGAAGCGCTCGACGGAGAAGAGATTTGCCTTACAATGGTGAGGTTGAAGGCTATTCCAGGGAGGTATCATGAGCGAGATTCGCGCCATTACCGACGAATCCCTTGCCGAAGCTGTTGAAATCGTGCACGATGGCGGGCTGATTGTGATTCCCACGGACACCGTCTATGGCGTTGCCTGCGATCCGCGCAATATCGAGGCGATTCGCAAAGTGTTCGCCGCCAAGCATCGCCCGCAGTACAAGTCGTTGCAGGTGCTGCTGCCGTCCATTGAAGTCATGGATGGATTGCATCTCGAACTGCCGGTGCCATTGAACCGACTTGCTGCGATGTTCATGCCGGGCGCCTTCTCGCCGATAGCCGAGGCCGATGATCGGTGCACGTTGGCCACGCTGCGCCACGATTCCTCCACCGGAAAGAGCACGCAGGGCGTGCGTATTCCGAATTCCTCGGCGACATTGCGCATCCTGCGCGCCACTGGAGCGTTGGCGGCCACAAGCGCGAACCGTTCCGGAGAAGAGAGCGCGCAGACCGTCGAAGAGGCGAAGGCCGCCCTGGGTGACGCCGTGGATCTGTATCTTGATGGCGGCGCGACTCCGGGGCATGTGGCCTCGACGGTGGTGGCGGCCGACCCCCATGGCCGTGACGGCATCGCGATTCTTCGAGAGGGAGTGATCCGCGAATCCGTGATCCGTAAGGCCTTGACTGTGAATGGCGGTGCTTTGGGCGCATGAGAATCTACCTGTTTATCGCGGCGATCGCCGGTGGCGTGACTTATCTGATGACGCCGCTGATTCGACATGTCGCCATTGAGATCGGCGCTGTCGGTGAGGTGCGCGCCCGCGACGTGCACAAGATTCCGACGCCGCGATTGGGCGGTCTGGGCATGCTCATCGGGTTCACCGTATCCATGCTGTTCGCGTCGCGCATCCCCTTCATCGAAGGATTGTTCACGCAATCGCACCAGGCATGGGTGATTCTCGCCGGTGCGATTATGATCAGCTTGCTTGGCATGGCCGACGATTTGTGGGATCTTGATTGGATGCTGAAAATGGCCGGCCAGCTGCTGATCTCCGTATTCGTGGCGTGGGGAGGTCTGCAGATCATCTCATTGCCGCTCGGTTCCCTCGTCACCGCTTCGCCGAGTCTGTCGATGGCGATTACCGCGTTCCTGATCGTCGCGTCCATCAATGCGGTCAATTTCGTGGATGGCCTCGATGGATTGTCTTCGGGGATTGTCGCGATCGGTGGCATCGCCTTCGCGATCTATTCGTATATCATCGCCCGCAATTCGCCGTCGTATGCGTCCATGGCGACGTTGATCGACATCGCCATGGTCGGCATGTGCGTAGGATTTTTGCTGCACAACTGGCATCCGGCGAAATTGTTCATGGGTGATTCGGGCTCCATGCTGCTGGGCTATCTCATCACCTGCGCGTCGATTGTGATGACCGGCCGCTTGGACCCGGCCACCATCCACGCGAGCATCTATCTGCCGGTGTTCATGCCGATTCTGTTGCCGATGCTGGTGCTGTTCCTGCCGATTTTGGATATGTGCCTCGCGATTATCCGCCGTGTGAGCAAGGGACAGTCGCCGATGCATCCGGATCGCATGCATTTGCATCACCGGATGCTGCGCATCGGACATTCCGTGCAGGGCGCCGTGCTGATTCTGTGGGGCTGGGCCGCGCTGATCGCATTCGGCTCGATCATGACGCTGTTCTTCAAGGCGCAGCATGTGCTGATCGGATTCGTTCTTGCGGCCGTGGTATTGACCGTCGCCACGATGTATCCGTACCTGAAGCGGAGGATTCCCGAACTTCGTGAGGAGAACGCCGCGGCGGACGCGCAGCATGCGAGCGGACGTGCGGAAGTGCAGACGGGCTCCCACGCCAAGCCGCGGCTTATCGGCCATGCTACTGCCGAGGCGAAGCCTGCCGAACGTGGGACCGGTGATGCGCAGGTCGGTGGCAACGCGGCTGCCGGCAGATCATGAGTCTGCATGAACTGATGTAAATCGGTGCGAATCGTCATGAATCGGTGTGGGCAGGCAATCGTGGTACGTGCGTCACGCATTGGGCGCCGTCAAAGTTCGTAAAAGCGTACATATATGATGTTCGTTTTGGCGATGGCTTCGCATGAGGAAGTCGAATCGTCGGCGTTTTCGCGTGTGACACGCGGCGGACAAAATATGGTTAAACGCTTTGTCATACGGTATAAGTGGGTTTTATAACAGGCGTGGTTTTCCGCCGATTTCGCCGTGTCGTGGGAAGTCCGCCCAGATTTCTAAAGTGGGCACATGGCTACAATTCCTGATATGAATGCAGAATCCACGTACGCTCCACTTCCACCGATTTTCGCACAGCTGGGCCTCGCCTATGACGATGTGCTGCTGCTGCCGAACGAGACGGATGTCATCCCGTCCGAGGTGGACACCACCACTCACCTCACCCGCAACATCACGATGAAGGTCCCGGCGATCTCCGCCGCAATGGACACCGTCACCGAATCCGACATGGCGATCGCCATGGCCCGTAACGGCGGCATCGGCGTGCTGCACCGCAATCTTTCCATCGACGACCAGGCCGCCCAGGTCGACATCGTCAAGCGCTCCGAATCCGGCATGATCAACGATCCGCTCACTGTGAGCCCGGACGTCACCCTCGCCGACCTCGACAAGCTGTGCGGCCGCTTCCACATCTCCGGTCTGCCGGTCGTCGACAAGGACAACAAGCTCGTCGGCATCATCACCAACCGTGACATGCGCTTCATCGCTTCCGAGGACTACGACCGCCTCAAGGTCTCCGAGGTTATGACCCGTGAGAACCTGATCACCGGTCCGGCCAACATCTCCAAGGAAGACGCCCACGATCTGCTGGCCAAGCACAAGGTCGAGAAGCTGCCGCTGGTCGACAACGAAGGCCACCTGACCGGTCTGATCACCGTGAAGGACTTCGTCAAGACCGAGCAGTACCCGGACGCCACCAAGGATGACCAGGGCCGTCTGCGCGTGGCCGCCGGCATCGGCTTCCTCGGCGACGCCTACAACCGTGCATCCGCGCTGATGGAAGCCGGCGTGGACGTGCTCGTGGTCGACACCGCCAACGGCGAGGCCAAGCTGGCCCTCGACATGATCCGTCGCCTGAAGTCCGATTCCGCCTTCAACAACGTCGACATCATCGGCGGCAACGTGGCGACCCGCCAGGGCGCCCAGGCCATGATCGACGCGGGCGTCGACGCGGTCAAGGTCGGCGTCGGCCCAGGCTCCATCTGCACCACCCGCGTGGTCGCCGGCGTCGGCGTCCCGCAGCTCACCGCCGTGTACGAGGCCGCCCAGGCCTGCCGCGCGGCCGGTATTCCGTGCATCGCCGATGGCGGCATCCACTACTCCGGCGATATCGCCAAGGCCCTGGTCGCCGGCGCGTCCTCCGTGATGCTGGGCGGCACCCTCGCAGGCTGCGAGGAGGCTCCGGGCGAAAAGGTGCTTCTGCATGGCAAGCAGTACAAGCTCTACCGTGGCATGGGCTCCCTCGGCGCCATGGCTCCGCGTGGCAAGAAGTCCTACTCCAAGGACCGCTACTTCCAGGCCGACGTCACGTCCAACGACAAGGTCGTTCCGGAAGGCGTCGAAGGCGAGGTTCCGTACCGCGGACCGCTGAACGCGGTGCTGTACCAGATGATCGGTGGCTTGCACCAGTCCATGTTCTACATCGGCGCGCACAACATCGCCGAAATGCCGGAACGTGGCAAGTTCATCCGCATCACCGATGCTGGTCTGCGTGAATCCCACCCGCACGACATCGTCATGACCGCCGAGGCTCCGAACTACTCCGGCCGTCAGTGATCTGACGTCGATTTTGTGATGTGATGGGCTGCGGCCAAATGGCTGTGGCCCATCTTTTGTTTCCACCATAGGATGACGTGCCTTGAACATGAGGCTGGAATCACAAGGTCGGCACCATGGT
>DKCF01000046.1:0-4462 GCA_002451435.1 Bifidobacterium sp. UBA6881
GCCATGGAACCAGAATGCATCTCGCGGCAGGATTGAGCCGCCCGGGATCTCCTTAAAAAACAACCGCAGAGCCAAAAGCAGCCAGAAAGCAGCCGGAAAATCATCGGCAACGCAAAACCCGGAAATACCAAAACGGCCCGGAAACGGCGAGCACAGGGCTGCCGCTTCCGGGCCATCTTGGCGATCGATCAGCCGAAACGTCCGGAGACGTAGCGCTCGGCTTCCTCGTTCTGCGGGTTGTTGAACATGGTGGTGGTGTCGGTGAAGTACTCGAGGTGGCCCGGCTGGCCGACGGCCTTCAGGTTGAAGAAGGCGGTGTAGTCGGCGATACGGGCGGCCTGCTGCATGTTGTGGGTCACGATGACGATGGTGTAGTCGTTCTTCAGCTCGTTGATCAGGTCCTCGACGGCCAGCGTCGAGATCGGGTCAAGGGCGGAGCACGGCTCATCCATCAACAGCACCTGCGGGTGCACGGCCACGGCACGCGCGATGCACAGACGCTGCTGCTGGCCACCGGACAGACCGATGCCCGGGTTGTCGAGACGGTCCTTGACCTCGTTCCACAGGTTCGCGCCGCGCAGGGCCCACTCGACCAGATCATCCGCGTCCGACTTCGTGATCTTGCGGTTGTTGAGCCGCACGCCGGCCAGCACGTTCTCGCGGATCGACATGGTCGGGAACGGGTTCGGACGCTGGAAGACCATGCCGACGTCACGACGAACGGCGACCGGATCAACGTCCTTGTCGTACAGGTTCTTGCCTTCCAGCAGCACCTCGCCCTTGCAGTGGGCGCCGGGGATGATCTCGTGCATGCGGTCAAGCGTGCGCAGAACCGTGGATTTTCCACATCCGGAAGGTCCGATGAATGCGGTGACCTTGTTGGCTTCGATGTTGATGTTCACATCTTCAACGGCCAGGAAGTCGCCGTAGTAGATGTTCAGATGATTGACATCAATACGTTGTCCCATTTGATTTCCTTATGTTTTCTGTGATTTCGACGTTACCTGACCGACTCAGCGCTCCGACTTGACGGAGAACACCTTCGCCACCAGTCGACCGATGAGGTTGAGGATAAGCACGATGAGGATCAGCACAAGAGCCGCGGCCCATGCGCGTTCCATCGGGATGGTGGTCACGCAGGAGGCGCTTGCGTTGACCGGGCAGTTCGCGTTGAGCTTCGAGTACTCCTGGTAGACGTACACCGGAAGGGTGGTCATCTGGCCGGAGAAGAGGTTGAAGTTCGTGGAGGAGATGTAGCCGGCAGTCATCAGCAACGGAGCGGTCTCGCCGATCACACGCGCGACGGCGAGGATCGCGCCCGAGACGATGCCGGGCAATGCGGTGCGCAACACGATCTTCGTGATGGTGCGCTGCTTGGTGACGCCAAGTGCGTAGGACGCCTCACGCAGGTCGTGGGGCACGATCTTCAGCATTTCCTCGGAGGATTTGACCACGGTCGGCAGCATCAGCAACGACAGGGCGACGGAACCTTCGAAGCCGTTGATGGTGCCGGGGCCGACGAGAATCGTGAACATCGAGAAGGCGAACAGACCGGCCACGATGGACGGGATGCCGCTCATCACGTCGACCAGCAGGGTGATGACCCGCGAAAGCTTGCCATGGTTCGAATATTCGACCAGGTACACGGCGCACATCAGACCAATCGGAATGGAGATGATCATGGCGCCGAAGGTGATCTCCAGCGTGCCGATGATGGCGTGCAGAATGCCGCCGTAGCCGCCGGACGGCGTCGGATTGCCGCCGACCACACCGGTCATGTTGTAGCTCAGGAAGTTGAGATTCAGCCTCTTGAGACCGTTGACGATGGTGGTGAGCAGCACCGAGAACAGCGGGATCAGCGCGACGATGAACGCGCAGGAGATGAGCACGCGCATCGCGAAATCCTTGCGCTTGCGCGCCGCGGTGAAGGAACGCGTCGGCTTGAACTTGTCGAAATCGATGACGGGGGCGCCGTCCATTGGTGAGGCGTTGTTGTCTACGGCGGTCATCACACACTCGCTTTCTCGGTGAGCTTACGCGCGACGAAGTTCACCACGAACGTAATCAGGAACAGCACCAGACCAGTGCCGATCAGGACGGAGACGCCAAGATCGTTGGCTTCCGGATACTGCGCCGCGATATTCGCCGCAATCGTCTGGTTCTGCGAGGCCTGCAGCAGCTTGATGGAGAAGTTGAGGCCAGGAGACAGGATCATGAGCACGGCCATCGTCTCGCCGAGCGCGCGCCCCAAGCCAAGCATCGATGCGGAGACGACGCCGGATTTGCCGAACGGCAGCACGGCGAGCTTCACCATCTCCCACTTGGTGGCGCCGAGCGCGAGGGCGGCCTCCTCCTGAAGACGCGGGGTCTGCAGGAAGATGTCGCGCGACATGGACGTGATGATCGGCAGAATCATGACGGCCAGCACGACGGCGACGGTGGCGACGGTACGGGAAGGATTGGCCGCGGGGCCTTCGAACAGGGGAATCCAGCCAAGGTACTTGGCGACCCAGTTCCAGAAGGGGAAGATGGCGGGCACCAATACCAGACCGCCCCACAGACCGTAGATGACGGACGGGATGGCTGCGAGCAGATCGACCACGTAGCTCAGCACCGTGGCGAGCTTCTTGGGCGCGTAGTGGGAAATGAACAGGGCGATGCCGACCGACACGAAGAAGGAAATCAGCAGCGCCAGCGCGGAAATCAGCACGGTGCCGAACAGCAGCGGACCGACATAGCCCCAGAAGTTGGAGGCCTTGCCGCCGGTGAAGCTGCTGATGGTGGCGCTGTTGGCCGACTGGTCGCCGCCGATCAGCGGCCAGGCGCGGAACAGCAGGAACAGTGCGACGGCGGCCAGCACCACGAGGATGAGGATGCCGCAGGCGTAGGCCACGCCCCGGAACACCTTATCCGCGGTTTTGCCGCTCACCGGCTGTTGCGCCGTTTTGCTTTGCGAACTCACGGGTTCTCCTTAATTGCAATCGTTGGGGAAACGCCCGCTCCGAAGAGCCGACGCATCGTCTTTGCCGCAACTCATGGGTACCATTCAGGCCGCAACCGTTATGCAATGCGGATGCGGCCTGAAATGGATGCTCAATGGCTGTTCATCAAAGACCTATCGTCTGGGGGTTTCCTCGAAAACTCACTTGGTCTTGATGGCCTCGATGGACTTGGTGACCTTCTGGCGCAGAGAGCTGGACATCGGAGCGGAGCCGGCCGCGGAAGCCGCGGTCTGCTGGCCTTCGTCGCTGGTCACGTAGGTGAGCCAGGACTTGACGAACTTGGCGGTGTTCGCATCCTTGTATGCCGGGCAGGCGACGTCGTAGGACACCAGCACGATCGGGTAGGCGCCCTTTTCGGTGGTGTTGTGGTCGAGCTTGATGACCACGCGGTTGTCGCCCTTGGCGGAATCGTCGAGCGGGGATGCGTCCACGACCTTGGCGGCGGCCTCGGAGGAGAACGGCACATAGTCGTTGCCGACCTTCACTGCCACGGTACCGAGCTCGCCGGCCTGGGAGGCGTCGGCGTAGCCGATGGTGCCGTCGGCCTGCTGCACGGTGGAGATCACACCGGAAGTGCCCTTGGCGCCCTGGCCGACCTCGTTCGGCCAGTTCTCGCCGACTTCGTAGCTCCAAGCGTCACCGGCGGCGTCCTTGACGTAGCTCAGGAAGTTCTTGGTGGTGCCGGACTTGTCGGAACGGTGCACCACGGTGATGTCGAGGTCAGGCAGGTCGACCTTCGGGTTCTGCTTCTTGATGGCGTCGTCGTTCCACTTGGTGATCTTGCCGTCGAAGATCTTGGCGATGGTCTCGGCGTCCATGTTCAGGGTCTTGCCCTTGCCGGACACGCCATTGAGGTTGAACACCACGGCGATCGGGGAGATGTAGACCGGGATGTCGAAGGCGGTGCCGGAGGCGCACACGCTCTTGGACTGGGAGACCTCGTCATCGGTCAGGGCGGCGTCGGAACCGGCCCATGCGGTGGCGCCGGTCAGGAAGGTGGAGACGCCGGCGCCGGAACCGGACGGGTTGTAGGCGACCTTGGCGTCAGGGTTGGTTCCCTGGAAGCCGGCGATCCATGCTTCGACCGCGGCCTGCTGGGAGGAAGCGCCCGCGCCGGAGAAGTTGCCGGACACGGCTTCGGTCTTGGTGCTGCTGTTGCTGGAAGAATCGGTGGAGGCGGTGTTGTCACCGCAAGCCGCGACGGAAGCAAGCATCACGATGCCGGAAACCGCGGCAATGGAGCGCACAAGAATGGAGTTACGCATTATTTCTTTTTCCCTCTGTCAACATACTGACGACGCGTTTCCTTGAATCTTGGTGGTTTGGCCGCGTCATCATTTCTTCATGACAGTTCCAGCCTATTGGAGGTTTGGGGAGGGAAAAACCAAAATCGGTGAACGGAAAGTGAACAGTCTACGACGGTTTCGCCATCGACGTTTTCTTCCATTCACCCTATTCGG
>DKCF01000046.1:4525-6397 GCA_002451435.1 Bifidobacterium sp. UBA6881
TGGGTTCGTCGATTTTGTAGCCCAATCCGCGCACGGTGGTCAGATATTTGGGATGCGACGGATCCACTTCGATCTTCGAACGCACGCGCTTGACATGCACGTCGAGCGTTTTGGTGTCGCCGACGTAATCGGAGCCCCAGATACGGTCGATCAGCTGGTGACGGGTCATCACACGCCCCTTGTTCTGCATGAGGTATTCGAGCAATTCGAATTCCTTCAGCGGGAAGAAGACGTTCTCCCCACGCACCGTCACCTCATGCTGGCCGATCTTCATGGCGATGTCGCCGCACACCAGCGGAATGTCGTCGTCACGGGATTCCGAGGCCTCCGCCACCATCTGGCTGCGGCGCAGCACCGCGCGCACACGGGCCAGCAGCTCGCGGAAGGAGTACGGCTTGGTGATGTAGTCGTCGGCGCCGATTTCCAGGCCGACGACCTTGTCGATTTCCGCGCTTTTCGCGGTCAGCATGATGATCGGCACGCGGCTTTGCTCGCGGATGCGGCGGCACAGCGCGGTGCCGTCGAGTCCGGGCAGCATCAGATCGAGCAGCACGAGATCGACGCCGCCCTTGGTGAACAATTCCAGTCCCTCTTCGCCAGTCGCCGCGGCCAAAACGTCATATCCTTCGCGGGTGAGCTGGTATACAAGCGGTTCACGATACGATTCCTCGTCCTCGACGATCAGAATACGTGTCATCAGTGGTTCTCCTCTGTGTTCTCTGTGGTATTGGGACTACGTTTTGGTTCCCATGTCGCGGCGTCGGAAGTCGAAACGGCATCGGCGGCGGAAGCCGCGGGGACGCCGGCGGCCGCGCCATGCGTCGTCGCGTCCGTCATGGCATCCGCCGTCGCACCGGATGCGCCGACGGCCGGGGCCTTCGGCAACGTGATGGTGAAGGTCGACCCCTCGCCCTCATGCGACCAGACGGCGATGGTGCCGCCGCAATCCTGCACGCAATGCTTGGTGATGGCAAGGCCCAGACCGGTGCCGCCGGTTTCGCGCGAACGCGCCGGATCGACACGGTAGAACCGTTCGAAAATGCGGTCGAGAGAATCCTCCGGAATGCCGATGCCCTGGTCCACGACACGGATCGTCACTTTGTCGGCGTTCTTGCCGGAGCCGTTGCCGACCGCGACGGTGACCGTGGTGTGCTCCGGCGAGTAGTTGACGGCGTTCTCCACCAGATTCTTCACCGCGGTTTTGATGGTGTCGGGGTCGGCTTCGATATCGATGGATTCCGCAGATTCTGCGGAATCCGCGGCGATATCGCCATCTTCCACAGGCATGGTCTTGCCGTTGAGGGACAGCACCAGCGCGATGTGCTTCGAATCCGCCTTCACCTGGTTTTCCGCGATGGCCTCGCGCGCGACGTCCAATGCGGACAGGCGCTGCGTATCGAGCATCGCCGTGGCGCTTTGCGCCTTCTGCAGGTCGATGAGACGATGGACCAATTCCGTCAGCCGCTGGGATTCCTTGGAGATACGGCCGGCGAAATACTTGACCGCATCGGGGTCGTCGGAGGCGTCGCCGATGGTTTCGGCAAGCAGTGAGATCGCGCCGGCAGGCGTTTTCAGCTCATGGGAGACGTTGGTGACGAAATCCCTGCGCATGATTTCGAAACGGCGTTGCTCGCTCATATCGGATAGGAAAATCGCGAACAGATCATCGGCGAGCCGCCCGATGCGCACATGCACGTACAAAGTGTCGGCGGGCATGTGTTTGCCGGCTTCCAGACCTTTGCCGCCGGTGTTCTTCGCCGCGGCGCTTCGCGCGCGGTCGAGCGGAATCGCAAGTTCGCGGTCGCGGACCACGCTGTCGGTGGCGACCAATCTGAGGATGTCCTGGATCTCGTCGAAAGCCAGCGCGCCGTT
>DKCF01000046.1:6495-9183 GCA_002451435.1 Bifidobacterium sp. UBA6881
GACGATCAACGATTCCGGCATCGTCGCGACCAACTGCCGTTCCGTCGACCGCACCGGCACATCAGCGCCGAACAGCGACGCATCGCCCATGCCGTCGGACGCATTCGCGCGTCTCGTTCCGGCACCGCCGTCAGCCGACGCGCGCCCCCACGCGCGGCCGATCAGCAACGCGACCGCCGCGACGGCCATCAGCACGACGACAGCCGGCACCTGCTCCAACGCCATACGTTAACCTTCCGATAATCCACCATTCGTGTTCAACAGTAGCGGCCATCGGCACCTTCCATCGATGAAAAGCGCCGATGCCACCGGAAGTTTCCCTGCCGTTCATTTTACCGGAATCACGAATCCCACAATATGAGACCGCGGCGATTCCCGAAAACCGTCATCGAAAACCTTCCGCACCGTCTTCAACGGCCTTCGGACGAACATCTTCCCGAGAGCGCGGTCCCGCCGGACGTCATTGTTCGGATACGAACGTCCCGAACGCCACCGTTCCGGAAACGACACCGCGGTTCCGGACGCAACGCAACCGTTCCGGGCACGGCTTGCAAGCCGCATGCGCCAAAGCGCGCCAGCGCACGCAAGGCATGGCGGGTTACGGCGATCTCACATGCGCTTGACGATGTTCACCGTCAGCTTCGCCGCGGTGTCGGCGTATTCGGAGATGTCGAATTCCTTGAATTCCTCGTAATCGGTGTCGGCGTTGTCGCTCAGCGCGCGGATGACGAGCGCCGGCACGTCGTTGCGCGCCGCGACATGCGCCACGGCGGCGCCTTCCATCTCGACGGCGTCCGCGCCGGTCTCGCGAATCACCTGTTCGACCTTGCGCGGATCGTCCACGAAGTAGTCGCCGGTGGCGATGATGCCGACGATGTGGTGGATGCCGAGGTCGTTCAGCGCCTGGTCGGCCAGTTCGATCAGACGGTCGTCCGAATGGAATTCCGTGACCGGATGCTCCGCGGTGCCGGGCTTCCACTGCCCCACCAGACGCATGTCGGTGTCGAGGTACCGCAACGTGCCGCCGAGCACCACGTCGTTGATGTGCAGATGCGTGTTGAGGTTGCCCGCGATGCCGGAGAAGATCACGGCGTCCGGCTTGTCCGCGTCGATCAGATGCTGCGTGGTCGCCGCGATGTTGACGGTGCCCATGCCGCCGACCGTCGCGATGACGTTCACCATGGTCCCCTTGTTCGTCTCCAAGGTGCCGCGCGTCACATTGACGCCGGCTTCCTTGGTGACGGCGACGTCGTTCAACGCCGCCGCGATATTGGCGACTTCCTCATCCATTGCGCCGATGATGGCGATTGCTGTCATGTTCGTTCCCTTCCGATGGTTCCCGATGTGTCTGATGCATGATTCCGATTATTTCCAGCGGCGTTCGTTCACCGCTTCGGCGAGGCCGCGCAGCAATCGCTCCGTGGTTTCCCAACTCAGGCATTTGTCGGTGATCGACTTGCCGTATTCCAGTTCGGCGAGCGGCGCCGCGGGCTGGTTGCCACCTTCGATGAAGCTTTCCATCATGACGCCGCTGATGCCCCGCTCGCCTTGTGCGATGCGACGTGCGATGTCGCGCACCACTTCGGCCTGACGATGCTCGTCCTTGCCGGAATTGCCGTGCGAGCAGTCGACGATCAGACCATGCGCGGCCGCGGAATCGGCCGGCAGTTCCTCGCGGATGAGCCGCATGGCCTCATCCACGGACGCCGCATCGTAATTCGGACCGGAGCTTGAGCCACGGAGCACGACATGGCAATCCGGATTCCCCAATGTCTTGACGACGGCGGCACGTCCCAGATGGTCGATACCGAAGAACGTGTGCTGCCGCGCGGAGGCGAGGCAGGAATCGGCGGCCGGCTTGACCGAACCGTCGGTGGCGTTCTTGAAGCCAATCGGCATCGACAGGCCGGAGGCGAGCTGTCGGTGCACCTGGCTTTCCGTGTTGCGCGCGCCAATCGCGCCCCAGCTGATGGCGTCGGCGATGTATTGCGGGCTGGTCGGCTCCAGGAACTCGGTGGCCGCGGCCAATCCGGCGTCCAGAACCCCCAGCAGCGTGCGGCGAGCCAACAACAGTCCCTTTTTGATGTTGCAGCTGCCGTCGATATCCGGATCGTTGATCAGACCCTTCCAGCCAACGGTGGTGCGCGGTTTTTCGAAATACACACGCATGACGATCAGCAGCTCGCCGCCAAGCTCGTCCTTCAATGCGGCGAGACGATGCGCGTAATCGAGCGCCGCGGCCGGATCATGCACGGAACATGGACCGACGATCACCAGCAAGCGGTCATCCTGGCCGTACAGGCAGGCGCGAATCTCGTCACGCGAATAGGCGACGATCTCCTGCGCCTGTTCGCTCAACGGCAGATCGCCCAGCACCTGCGCCGGCGTGGGCAGCACTTCGAATTCCAGTACGCGACGGTTCACGATGCGGCTGATGCCGACCTGGTCCTCCCAGCGCGGCACGTCGGTTTCGACCAGCGGGTTCCTACCCTCATCCATCGCCCGCCTGATGGCGCGAAGATCTTCCGGCGTATTCAGCTGCTGCATGGCACTCGCTTCCCTCGGTTCGCAATCTTCCCCAAGGATAGCAATCTTCGTCAACAGCGGAAAACATCACGCCGGCCGACGACCGCTCAGCGAACGGCCGCCAATGACCGCGGCGAATCCGCCGATGGTCGTCGGGCAGCC
>DKCF01000046.1:9234-10559 GCA_002451435.1 Bifidobacterium sp. UBA6881
CCGGCCATCGGTATATGCCGGTCAGCGGGCGCGACGGGCAGTGACCGCATCGGCAAGCGTGTGCAGCAACTGTTCGGTGCGGTCCCATGGCACGCATGCGTCGGTGACGGACTGGCCATACACCAATTGGTCGAGCGGAGCCGGCTTCTGATGCCCCGCCTTGAGGAAGCTTTCCATCATGACGCCAAGGATGCCCTGCTCGCCGTGAGCGATACGGTCGGCGATCTCCTCGACCACTTCGGCCTCGCGGACCTCGTTCTTGCCGCAATTGCCGTGCGCCGCATCGATGACGAGTCCATGCTCGCTCGGACCGGACGCCTTGGACGCCTTCAGGTCGGCCAACGCCTGCGCCACGGATGCGGCATCGTAATTCGGACCATGCGAGGAACCGCGCAACACCAGATGGCAATCCGGATTGCCCTTCGTCTCCGCGGAAATCACGCGGCCGTCGAGGTTGATGGACAGGAAGTGGTGTTCGAACGCGGCCGCGAAACAGGAATCGGCCGCCGGCTTGATCGAACCGTCGGTGGCGTTCTTGAAGCCGACCGGCATCGACAGGCCGGAGGCGAGCTCACGATGCACCTGGCTTTCCGTGTTGCGCGCGCCGATCGCGCCCCAGCTGATCAGGTCGCAGATGTACTGCGGGGTGATCGGATCGAGCCATTCCGTGGCGGCGGGCAGACCGAGGTTCAGCACGTCGGTCAACACCTTGCGGGCGAGCCACATGCCCTTGCGGATATTGAACTGGCCGTCCAGGTCGGGATCGTTGATCAGACCTTTCCAGCCGATCGTGGTGCGCGGCTTCTCGAAATACACGCGCATGACGATGACCAGACGATCCTCGAGCTCCTTCTTGACCGCGGCGAGCTTCTCCGCATATTCATGCGCGGCCTTCGGATCATGGATGGAGCACGGGCCGACGATGGCGAGCAGACGGTCGTCCCTGCCATGCAACACGTCGCGAATCTCCTGACGGGACCTGAGCACCAGATCGCTCATCTCGTCGGAAAGCGGCAGCTCCTTGATGAAATAGCGCGGAGCGGGAATCGGATCGAGCTGACGAATGTTGACGTCCACGGTCTCAGGAAACACGGCATTCTCATCCAACCGCTGTGCATCCTTCGAACTATCCGGACCGCGAAGACCTGACATCGCTTCCACTCCTTGCTGCTATCGCTCTCAACATCTGACATCGACCCCAATGGGTCACCGAAGTCACCTTAATGGATGGGGCGGGAATATGAAAAACGCCGACTGCATGGTGGAACGGATTCCACCGGCAGTCGGCGCATTCACGCGTGGATGGCGCGTGTTGGCCACGCGCG
>DKCF01000046.1:10671-13674 GCA_002451435.1 Bifidobacterium sp. UBA6881
CCCATCGGATCCCATGCGGGGAGCATGGTGGCGGGCTCTTCGAGGGCCTTGAGGTATTCCTCGGGAAGCAGCGCCTTCGGAACGGCGACCTCGTACACGTACTCGGTGAACCAATCGTCGCTCATGGTGAAGTAGCCCTTGTCGGCGATCTTCTCGCCCCAGGAGTTCTCCACGCGCCAGCGGCGGGTGGTGTGGCCGTCATCCGCCACATCCACGCCGACGAACGCCATGGCGTGGTTCATCGCGGAATCACCGTAGCGGACGCGGTCCTCCTTGTTCAGGTCGAAATCGAAGCCATACACCTTGCCGTATTCGAACAGGTCGGTGGCCCAAGCGCCGTTGTCGCGATCCATCATCGGATGGCAGTCGGCGCCGAACCACACCGGAATGCCCTGCTCCTGCAGGATGCGGCGCACACAGTCCTTCATGAACTGGTTCGGCACGTTCAGGTACTCGGTCGCGTCTCCGCCTGCGACATTGCCCAAGTGCTCGATGCCGATCTTCTTGCCCTTGGCGTGCTCCTGGCGAGGATCGTCGACCAGGCAGACGTAGCTTTCCAAATCGGCGGATCCCACGTACTTCTTCCAGAACTCGACCGGGGTGATCTCGCCGTCGCGGTGGAATTCGCCGTCCTTGTCGGTCCATTCCCAGTCGAAGCTCTTCGGCGGCTCGCCCAAATGGATGGTCAGGATGCGATGACCGGCGGCAGTGGCCTCGGCGATGATTGAATCGATCGAGGACGGATCGGCGTACATATGCGCCACAGCGGTGTGCAGCATGCGGCGCAGCTGCGTGTTCATCTCGCCGGTGTTCTTGGAGGACGCCGTCTCCGGGAAGAGGTCCTTCGGCACCGCGCCGTACTTCTTGTACACGTTCATGGCCATCGTCCACTGGCCGCCATCGCCCATCACGTCGGCGAGCAGATGCTGCACCAGACGGGAATCGGACGGTTCGCCGGCCTCGACCAAAGCGGCCATGTCCTTCAGGAAGTAGTTGACGCGCTCGAGCTTGTCGTAGTACATGGCGTAGTTCTGGGAGAACTCGAACTCCTTGAGGCCCATGTTCTTCTTGGCCACGAAACGCGCCACGTTCAGCGAACTGAACAGCCAGCAACGGCCCGAACGGTCCTGGTGGGTGACGGTGCCGTTGTCGACGATCGTGGAGAACCGGCGCTGCATCAGGCGCGCGCGATCATAGTTGCGCGCCACGTTGTTGATGCCGGCCACCGTGACGGCGTTCATCGCCATACGGTTGTGGTCGCTCGCCTCGAAATCATCGACGAGCCTCGTCAACGCATCTCCGCTCAACGGCGTGATGTCAGTCATTCTTGTGTTCCTCCTGTGCTTCATCCTCTGCGGAAGCGGACTGCGCTTCCTCGGACGGTTCTTCCGAAACGTCATCATTGTGCTGTTCGGAGACGACAGCATCGTTCTGTCCGGCGTCGGCGGCGCGCTCCTCAACGGATTCCTCGGATGCCGGAACGCCATCGGCCGCGCCCTGTCCGTCGGATGCCTCGCCGTCCACGGAATTCACCACGGACAGTCCGTTCGCGCCGAAACCGGCGAATGCGTTGGCGAACATCGCGCGCAACTCGCTGACGCGTTGCGTGATCTGCGCCTCGCGCTTCTGCAGCTCGGCGATGCGCTTCTGCACGCCTTCCAGTTCGTTCTTGGCGGCCTCGCGACGCTCCTCGACCAGATGATCGGCCTCTTCGGTGGCCTGCTTGACGATGCTCGCGGCCTGGCCGTCGGCGGCGTCACGCTTGTTGGCGGCGTATTCATCCGCCTGGTCGCGGGTGTTCTGGGCCTCCTCGATCAGCTCGTCGGCCTGCTTGCGTGCGGCCTCGCGACGCTCCTTGAGGTCGTTGATCAGCTCGTTGACCTTCTTCGTGGCCTCTTCCTGCTGCGCGGAGATGTCGGCGCGAATCTGCTCCACCTCGGCGTTGACCTGGCTCATGGTCTTGGTGCGATGCACCTCGGCCTCATCGGTGAGCTCCTGGGCCTTGGCCTTGGCGGTGTCGGTGATCTCGGAGGCGCGGCGCTGCGCGTCGGTCATCATCTTGGACACCTGCTCGCGCACGTCGGCAAGCTTCTTGTTGGCCTCGGCAAGCGCGTTTTCGATCTGGTCGTTGGTCTCGCTCTTCAGACGGGAGATCTCCTCATTGGCGCTTTTGCGCTGGGCCGCGATCTTCTCCGTCGCCGCTGCCTGCATGTCGGCAAGCTCGCGCTCCTGCTTGGCGCGCTCGACGGCCAGACGCTTGTCATGCTCCTCACGGGAATTCGTCAGTTCCAGATCGACCGTCTGACGCTGCGCCACCACGGACTTCTGCGCGTCGGCACGCAGATGGTCGGCCTCGCGCTTCGCCTTGGACTTCACGGCATCCGCCTCTTCCGAAGCCTTGGACAGCAGACTTTCCGCCTTCGCGTTGGCCTCGTCGGTGATGTGCTTGGCGTCGATCTTCGCGTTGTTCAACAGGGTTTCGGCCTGAAGCTGCACGTTCGCACGCACGGCGGAGGCGTCCTTCTTGGCACGGGCGAGCAGTTCGGAGCTCGTCTGCTCCGCGCTGGCGAGCATCTGCTGCGCGTTCGCGCCCAGGGAAGCGAAGGAATTCGGATTGGCCTTCTTGTTCTTCTCCTCCTGCAGTTGGCCCTGCAGTTCGAGAATCGTCCGGTCGTTGGCCTTGACCTGTTCACGAAGACGGTTCAGCGTCTCCTGTGCCGAGGCGAACGCCTCGTCGACCCTTTCCTTGTCATACCCCCTCAGCACGATTGGGAACTGATCCACCATAGTGATTCCTTTCGAGAATTCCCTTCCATGCGCATCTGCCAGCGCCTATCCGATTGAACTTTAGCGCACATGAAATGCACGACTCACGGCAGTCCCATAATTCTCACAGAGCGCACAGAAATCGTTCGAAACCATCGAAAGGAGGAAACGGCCCCTTTCATCAATCGCCGACCTATGCCGGAACCATGGCGCAGAGGACAGGCACATGACGGAATC
>DKCF01000046.1:13708-15862 GCA_002451435.1 Bifidobacterium sp. UBA6881
ACGCGGAACCGGCGCAGAACCAGAATCACAGAAGACGGCCCATCCATCCAACCGGCGACGAGCCATAGTCAGTCCAGCAGAATATCGCCCGACGACGGTTCGAGGAAGTACCGCACGGATTCGCGCACCACGTCGTAGCCGGCCTCGATCTGCTGCGCAAGGGGCAGTCCATGCTGGGAATGCGGCCGCTCGTTGACGATCGGCAGACTGACGAAACCGGAAAGCACGCGCTTGTTCTGCGCCGCGGACCAATCAAGCAGATGATAGAACAGCGAATTGCATACGAACGTGCCCGCATCGGAGCTCAGCGAAGCGGGAATCTCATGCTTGGCGAAATCCCGCAATATCGAACGCAGGGGCAGACGGGTCCAATACGCGGCCGGCCCTTCCGGATTGATCGGCCGACGCGGCGGAATCACGTTGTCCGCGTCGGGCTTCGCCGCATCCATGAGATTCGTGGCGCAGCGCTCCAGCATGACGCCCCGCGCGGAACGCTTGAGCCCGGTCGCGATGACGATGTCGGGATTGGCCGGCTCTATGGCCTCCAGCAAGGTGGGCCAGGCCTTGGCGAAGCTGACGGGCAGGGTCACATTGGTCACCCTCACCTCGACGTTGTCCGGGATGCCGTCCGCTTCCGATTCGCCACACGCGGTATCCGACCACCGTTGGGCAAGCGCCTCAGGCACCCGCAAGGCCGGATTCACGTCGATGCCGTCATATGGCGCGAATCCGGAAATGACGATATTGATCTGCTGCATGGCTCCCAGTGTACGTGGTCGATGTGTATTCATCGCGTACCGACATGTCAGACGAGCCGTCGGCATGGTCCAAAAACGTCTTGGAACGTTCCCGGACGCCTCACCGGCGTCGTGGAGAACCCACTGCATGAGACTAAGACAGAAATCCAAAACAAAAAACGGGAATCCTGGGCGGATTCAGGATTCCCGTATGCCGCCGCTACCGGCGATCGCGTCTTTACCGGCGGTGCATCTGCGAGAACGCCTCGGCGAACACAGCATGCATGCGCGCCTTGGCCTCCTCCTTGGCATGTTCCGGATCGAGGCCGCGCGCGATGCCTTCCGCCACCGGCATATCGGCGTGCGTGGTGATTTTGAGGTTCGTCTCGGAACCGTCTACGATGGCGACCGGCTCGTCAGGCAGATAATCCACCACCACGCGCGTATCGTCGGTCGGATGGAAATCGGGATCGGCCGCGGCCAGCGCGTAGGCCTTGGTGATGGTGCCGAAGCGGAAGGCCTGCGGCGTCTGGGCGCGGAACGTATTCGCGCGCTCGGGAACGGAACGCACCACCTTGCGGTCTCCGAGATCGTCGGTGAGCAGCACCGTGTCCGTGGAAGCATAGGCGACGGTGGCCGCATTGAACCGGTCAAGGCTGTCGATGCAACCGTCGATGGAACGCTGCTCCACGAACGGGCGCACCCCATCGTGGATGAGGATCTTCGCCTCATCGGGAATGCCGGCCTCGCGCAACAGCTTCAGCGCGGCCAGCGTGCTGTCGACGCGTTCGGCGCCGCCCGGCACCACGGCACGCACCTTGGTGTATCCGCCCTCATCGATCAGCGAATTCACCACGCCGCCCACACGCTCGTTCACCACGACGATGATGTCGCTCACGCGGTCGTTCTTCTCGAACGCCTCGATGCTCCAGCACACGATCGGCTTCTCCCCCACCGAAACCAACTGCTTCGGATTGTCCTCATCGAACCGCGTGCCGAAGCCAGCGGCCAGCACCACGGCCACGACCGGCATCCTCTGCTCCTGCATTGTTCTCTCCTCTTGTTTTCCCATTCCAGTTCCGCCGGCCGACGTGCCGTCGATGCCCGTCAGACCGCCAAGTTCATCCGTCGAATCATCCGTCGGCCTCGCCGCGCGAATCGGCGAATATCCGCACGACGCCCGTTATTCGCGCACGATCAGCGCCAGCATACGGCCTTCGTGCTTCTTGCCGGCGAGCGATGCGCGACGGTGGGAGAACCACAGCGGATTCTCCAACGTGCACAGGCTGTGGCGGATCTTGCGGAAACGCTCTGCGAGCCGCGCGTCGCCCTCGCCGTCGGTCCGGCACAGTCCGGCCAATTCCTCGTCCTCGTCCAGATACTGCGTGGCCGCGTTGACGCGGGGCATGGACGACAC
>DKCF01000046.1:15936-18625 GCA_002451435.1 Bifidobacterium sp. UBA6881
GCGATGTCGATGCCCGGCTGGCCGAAACGGCTCAAGGTGAACGTGCCCGGGAACCGCGCGTCGAACTCGTCGGCGATGTCGCCACCGACCTCGTAGCAGTCGCCGCAGATGCACGGACCCAGCGTGGCGACGATGCGCTCGGTTCTGGCTCCTTTGGCGGTCATCCTGTCGATGGTCGCGCCGATCACACCGCGCTGCAATCCGCGACGTCCGCAATGCGCGGCGCCGATCACGCCTGCTTCGGGATCCGCCAGCAGCACCGGCAGGCAATCCGCGGCGAACATGCCCAAGGCCACGTTCCTCTGCGCGGTCACCTGGCCGTCCGCTTCGATGACGGACGGCTCCTCGTCCGATTCACCATCACCGGCCTTCGTGCCGGACACGTCGAAGCCGAACGGACGATTCAGCACGAACGAATCGTCCACATCGACGGCCCTGCCGGAATGCACCTGGCTGATCAGCGAGATCTTCGCGCCAAGCACGCCGGCGAGCGCCACGCGGTTGGCAAGCACATGCTCGGGATCGTCACCGGATTTGCCGCCGAGGTTGAAATGCGCGTAGTCGCCCTCGCTGACGCCGCCGAGACGCGTGGTGTAGACCACTTTGATGCCGGGTGCCAGCATGATGGGGATGGTGACGGGAATCGGATTGCCGTTCTTGTCGGTGGGCGCGATCGCGTTGCTGTCGAGGATCGCGTCGTCGTATTGGGTGTTGCTCATGGTCGTTTCCTTGGTGTGCCTTCCTTCGATTATTCGGCTTTGAGCGTCGGCTTCTTGGTGCGCGACCGGATGGCCGCGTTGACCGGCACTTCCTGCGGGCATGGCATGGAGAAGACATGCGCCGGATTGTTGATGGACTCGACCCAGTGGCCGTCGGCATCGCGGAATCCTCCGTCCGGGACGGTGTAGGCGAGCGGGGCTTTGCCGGGCAATACGAATTCGACCTCCTGGCCGGCTTCGATCTTGTTGCGGCTCATGATGGTGACGCGTCCGCCTTCCTCCGGGCTCCATGAGAGCACTTCGCCGACGACCAGCCATGCACGGAAGTACGCGGACCGGTCGGTGCTTTGCTGGACTTTGTGCTCCGGGTAGTAGAAGCCGGTGGAGTAGTCGCGGTGCGCCACTTTGTCTGGTTCTTCCAGCAGCCATTGCGGCAGGGTAATGTGCTCCGCGGGACGCACGCCGGCATGGTACCAGCCTTCCGGCAGTATTTCCGCGGCGGTGTTCGACTTGCGGCGGGTGCTGCGCGCATGATAGCTGAGGTTCTCCGGCTCCTTGTTGGGTTCCCGGTTGGCTTCAGCCGTGTCGATTCCTGCGGGGAATTCGTTTTCGATGTCCGGCTTGCCCGCGAACGCGCCATCCGCATGGCGCATGATCGCGTCCGCGGACGCCGGCTTGCCGTATTCCGGATCGCCCGGACGGATCACGCGGTCGTGGAACGGCTTGAGCGTGTTGCCTTCGGCGTCTTCGAATCCGCGCTGCACCATGTATGCGTTGACCGCCGTCTTGTAGGCGTTGGTCATCGCGGCGATGTAGTAGGCGCTTTTGGAACGTCCCTCGATCTTCAGGCTGGTCGCGCCGGAATCGATGAGGTCGTCGACGTGCGCCAGCATGTTCATGTCCTGCGAGTTGAACAGGTACGCGCCTTCCTTGGTCTGTTCGATCGGGAAGTACTGTCCGGGGCGCTTTTCCTCGACGATGGAATACTTCCAGCGGCATGGCTGGGCGCATTCGCCGTGGTTGCCGTCGCGTCCGGTCAGGTAGTTGGAGAACAGGCAGCGGCCGGAGAACGCCATGCACATCGCGCCGTGCACGAAACATTCGATGTCGAGGTCATCGGGGATGCGGGCGCGGATGTCGCGCACCGCCTGCAGATCCATCTCCCTTGCCAGGACCACACGGCGCGCGCCGAGTTCGTAGAACGCGTTGGCCGCCTGGTAGTTGGTCACGCCGGCCTGGGTGCTCACATGCAGTTCGAGGTTCGGGGCGATCTGCTTGGCCATAAGCATCACACCGATGTCGGAGACGATAAGGGCGTCCACACCGGTGTCTTTCAATCGGCCGAGGTATTCGCGCATCGCTTCGACCTCGTTGTTGCGCGGCAGCACATTGAAGGTGACGTACACGCGGGCGCCATGCTCGTGCGCGTATCGGCTTCCCTCCTCGAAATCCTCGAGACTCAGGTTCTTCGGCGCCGAACGCATGCCGAACGCCTTGCCGCCGCAATACACGGCGTCCGCGCCATAATCGACCGCGGTTTTCAGACCCCTCAGATTGCCTGCGGGGGCCAATACTTCAGGCTTGCTTCTTCTTTGCACGTATGTTCCTTTTACTCGCCGGCTCTGCGGTTATTGCTGTGATTCAGACCGTCTTTCATTGTCGTAGATTCACGGGACAGCCGGAATATTCCAAGATGATCGGCTTACCAACCAATCCGAATCAATCCAACCCCGGAAGAACCTAATCGACCGAACCAAGCCGGAACGGACAAATCCCACCAATCAATCCACCCCCCAAAAAAACTCTCAATCCCATCCTCGGTGCCAATTATGCCCGTACCAAATTCTTTGTGCGAAAGATGCAGAACACGCCCGGATTATTCAAGTCGAAACTGCATGTTCGGCACAACAAATTATCCGAGGTGGGTCATAACTGCATAATTGGCACGGCAAACCACAGGACTCGACAAA
>DKCF01000046.1:18677-22655 GCA_002451435.1 Bifidobacterium sp. UBA6881
CAAACCACGAAGCACCAACCCGAGTCAGGCCAATTCGCGTGCAATGGCGGCGAGCACTTCCACCGCAGCGGCGAATTCCTCGGGGGTGGTGTAGGAATAGCTCAATCGCAGCGAATTGTTCGCGGCGAAATCATAGATGTCTCCGGGATTGAGCAGAACGCCGTGCTCCACGGCCAATTGGAACAACCGGCCCATGCGCATCGGACGGTCGAACGTGAGCCAAATGTAGAAACCGCCCTTCGGCACGTTCCAATGCGCGCAATCGCCCAGTTTCTCCTGTAACACGCGCATCGCGCAATCGCGACGCCGAAGCAGTTCCGTCTTCAATCCGGCGACATACTCGTCATACAATCCACTTGACAGGAAGCGAGCGAACGCCCACTGGCTCAAAACACTCGCACCATAGTCCACCTGCATCTTCACATCGGCGAGCCGTTGCACAATCGGTTCGGCAGCGATCATCCATCCGATGCGCAATCCGGGTGCCAACGATTTCGACGCACTGCCAAGGGCAATCACCATGCCCGTCTCGTCAAATGCCTTCAACGGCAGCGGCGCGTCGTCCTCGAAATACAGATCGCGGTACGCGCCATCCTCGATAATCGGCAGACGATTGGCCACGCAGCATTCGATGAGTTCGCGCCGGCGCCGATCATCCATGGTGATACCGGTCGGATTGTGGTTCGTCGGAATCGTGTACAGGATGGCGTCTCCCCTGCGCTTTCGTCCGATTCCCGATGGCCGGCATTCCGCGGATGCCGAAGACGGCACGGGCATCACCGACATGGACGCGTCCAATGCATCCGATATTCGTCCGTCATCCGAAGTCGAGACGGTCGCAGAAACCGACGATACCGACGAAGAGGATCGTCGACCGGTCAGCGAATCATTCAACGCATGCACGTCGATGCCCCCACCATCCATCGGCACACCTTCGAGATGCATGCCCGCGGATTGGAACACCTGCAATGATTTGATGTAGCTCGGCGCTTCCGCATACACGGTGGAATTGGCCGGCAACAGGCTCACGGAAATCAGTTGCAACGCCTGCAACGCGCCGGACGTGACCAACACCTGCTCCGGCGCACACTCGATGCCCGAGTCACGCATATGATTCGCAATCGCTTCACGCAGCTGCGGCAATCCTTCCGGAGGCGGGTAGCCCAGCGAATCGATTTCATTCGCGGCTTCGCCCAGCACATGCCGCCACATGGATTTCGAGAACAGTCGAGGATCGATCTCACCAGTACCAATCCGCGTCATGCCCGGTGCGAATTCATATCGGTTGATGGCCTGGATGGTCGCGTTGTTGGCCTTGAAAAATCCGGAACCGACATAATCCGCCCAATCCGGCGCGCCCGGCAGCATCAACGACCATGTGTTGCTGACGATTCGCGTTCCACCGCCCCGCCGCCCTTCGACAATACCGTAGTCGGACAGTTCTGCGACCGCCGCGATGACGGTGGACCGGTTCACGCCAAACCATTCGGCGAGCGCGCGCTGCGACGGCAGCCTGGAGCCGATCGGCCAATTGCCGCTCGACACTTGCTCGCACATATAGTCGACAATCTGCTCGGTCACCGGCTTGCCGGATGCACGATCAGGCTTCCAATCAATGTTCAGCGGCACGATACGAGCCATAACATTCCTTATCTAATCATCAAATCCATACATCCATCCAACCAAAATTGCTGATTGGCTGAGTGAATCCTGCTTATTTGGCTGGTTGATGATTGTACTCACAGCCATACAATAAATCCTCAGATAGTAGATGTTTCTTCGTATTACAGGATTCATCACTACAAATTCATTAATACGGAAACGATTATTTGGCTGGTTTGGATGGTTATAAAGGAATCCAACCAAACTTGAACGACTGACGAAACCAGGGCATATGGGATTTTTCCTGCAGGGATTGACGTTGGGATTGGCGTACGTCGCGCCGATCGGCATGCAGAATCTGTTCGTAATCAACTCCGCGTTGACGGAACCCCGTAAGCGCGCGTTGCGTACCGCGCTAATCGTCTTGCTCTTCGACATCTCGTTGTCGTTGTCGTGCTTCTTCGGTATCGGAAGGCTGATGCAGCGTTACGATTGGTTGCGCCTGGGTGTGTTGGCTGTAGGCGGAGTCGCGGTGATCCGCATCGGCGCACGGCTGCTGTTCGCCAAGCGCACCGATACCAAACGCCACGATGAGACACGGAACCTCGCCCATAACGTACCGATGGAACCGCGCAGCGAATTACTGCATACCATCATGACCGCAGGCGCGGTGACGTGGCTCAATCCGCAGGCCATCATCGACGGCACATTGATGCTTGGAGCGTTCAGCGCCACGTTGGACGTCGGCCAATCCACGCCGTTCATCACCGGTGTGGAAACCGCCTCTGCATTATGGTTCTTTGGTATGACGTTGCTGGTGTCGCTGTTCAGCCGCCGATTCAGTCCGAAACTTGCCATCATCCTGAACCGCGTCTGCGGCGGTATGGTGATATTCTACGGTTCCAAGCTGCTCGTCGATTTTTTCTTCGCCGTCCTCTGATGTTCTCCGATGTCCACTGGAGACACTGGAGAACAACCGGTATTGCATGATTGCCCCGTCCTCGGTGCCAATTATGCCCTTGCCAAATTCATTGTGCGAAAGATGCAGAACACGCCCGGATTATTCGAATCGAAACTGCATGTTTGGCACAGCAAAACCATTGGACGCACGGGAACTGCGGATTTGGCACCAAGGATGGGCCGATCTGTGGTATGCCAGTATCCCAGACTTATTCCAACAGAATCACCAAGAATCGACGGAATTCCAGATTCATGCCAGCAAACCCACCAAGATTCCAGATTCATGCCGGCGGAATCATGAGGATTTCGTGGGACGGCACTGGAATCTTGGGATGGTGGGAAATCAACCGAGGAAGGCGAGCTCCTCATCGGTGAGTTCGAGTTCGTCGGCCTTCAGGGAATCGAGGATGGTTTCGGGACGATGGGCACCCGGAATCACGAACATGTGGTCGCCCTTGGCGAGTTCCCAAGCCAGGACCACGCGCTGATAGCTCACGCCATGCTTGGCCGCGACTTCGCGGAACGGATCGAACAGATGCTCGTCATACGGATGACGGTAGCCGCCGAGCGGGCTCCAGCACACGAAGGCCAAGCCCGCCTCCGCACAGTATTCCAGCGTGTCCTGGGTGTCTTTGTGAATCGGGGAATATTGGTTCTGCACGGCAACGAGCCTGTCTCCGAGCACGTCCTGTGCGATTTTCAGCTGTTCGATGCTCACGTTGGAAACGCCGGCATACCGCGCCACGCCTTGGTCGAGCAGCGCCTTGATGCCTTCGCAGGATTCGTTGTACGGCACTTCGGGATCATGACGGTGCAGATACAGCAGATCGATGGAGTCGACGCCCAATGCCTGCGCGGACTGCTTGCCGTATGCGATGAGATGTTCCGGCTTGCCGTCGCGCGGCCAAATCGGTTTGTCTCCGTCCCAGGCGCGACGCAGTCCGACCTTGGTGGCGACGGTCACTTCATCGCGCGGGCCCTTCCATGTCTCCAATGCCTCACGCACCAGCTTCTCGCCGGTCTGTTCCTCCTCGCCCGGCGTGTAGTACGCCCATGCGGTGTCGATATGCCGGCATCCGGCATCGAGCGAGGCGTGCAGGGTCTCGATGCCGACCTCGTGGCCACGGTTGTTCTCGATGGTCAGCGGCATCTCGCCATGGCCGATGGCGGTGGTACGGAAAGGTCCGAGATTGCGGAACAGCGTCATGTCTTCTCCTTTGAACGGTTTGCTGAACGGTCTGCGTCCCGGCCCTTCCACAGACCGGAACCCGTCTCCAAGCTTAGAAGGACGCCCGGCCTTTCCACAGCCCGGACGACTCCGCCTGAATGGTACGGACCGATATCGGGCATGCCATCGATCCGTTGCGGTCAAGGACGCGGTCTCCTTCCGGACGAATCTTCCAAAACGCATCCTCC
>DKCF01000046.1:22691-23017 GCA_002451435.1 Bifidobacterium sp. UBA6881
ACCCGCCGATACGGAAAGAGCCCACCTCGCAAAGAGGTGGGCTCTTGGCTCACAGCCATCGCGGCTCAGCCACGAAGCATCCGAGGGAAGACGTCGGCATTATCCGCGACGCTGCACGTCGCAGCCGACGATGTCATCAGTCCTCGAACGGGTCGAAGTCGCGGCGCACACGACGGCGCGGACGCTCGGAACGCTCTTCGCGGTCCGCGCGGTACTCGTCGTAGTTCTCGTCGGCCGCATAACGCGGGTTGCGGTCATCGCGACGGCCACGGCGGCGGTCGGAACGACGGTCGTCACGGTCATAGTCGCGATCCGAACGACGACGA
>DKCF01000085.1:0-5654 GCA_002451435.1 Bifidobacterium sp. UBA6881
AGTTCTCAAACCACCACCGCAAGCAACGCGTGGAACCCGATGGACACCGGGCCACCGCGCTGAGCGGCAACAGATGAAAATATACATGGAAACCATGCGGAACGCAAGCCAGCGGGCATGAAAAAGCGCGGAACCGTTGCAAACACACGGTTCCATCGGCGTGTCGAAAATGGTCTTGTCATATGACCATGGCCTCGAACTGCCAACAAAACCAGAATAAACCCGCAAAACCACATTCCGGTAAACAGCATCCGAACAACGGACGGACCTTTAAAAATCAAATCGAACTATTCCGAACATGACTTCATCTATTAGCGGTCAATGCCTCAAATACATAATGATCAACACATCGCACCCGTACTCTGAGAAACCGAAGCAGACCGCATCGCAACGGTCCTGCGCAATGTAAGAATGAATCCACAATGAGAGCGCATCGCACAATGCCCGGTCGCACCATCAAAAACCGCGGAAGAACACGAAAGATAAATGTTCTCGATTCCGTGGAAAACAACCAAAGGACCGCCATGTTTCCCCAGCCTGTCGATTCACGCGCATAATCTGCATACGTTCCACGCATGGTCTGCGCGGCTGGTCTGCGTGCATGGCTTGCATGCATGGTCTGCGCGGCATGACCCGCACGGAGACATTTGGAGAAAGACATCCGGCCGCGTGATTCACGGAATACGCAAGGCAGTTGGAAGTACGATAAGGAACCATGAGCGATCTAAGCGCATTGAATCTGAAGGAAGGCGACCTCGTAGGCGGCTATACGCTGATCTCCCGCCTCGGATCCGGGGCCATGGGATCGGTATGGCGCGTCCGCGACGACGGCGGGCACCAGTATGCGATGAAGATTCTGCGCGATTCGCTGGCCGAGGATGACGAATCCGCTCCGGAACGCGATGACCAGCTCACCGCCCGGGAACGGTTGCGCCGCGAGGCCATGGCATTGCAGAAGGTGCGCCATCCCGGAGTCTGCGGCATCGTGGACATGGAGCTGGACGATGCGCTGGCGTTCATCGTCACCGAACTTATCGAGGGCAGGAATCTGCGCGAGGACGTGCGTGTCAATGGCCGCTATGTGGGCGATGACCTGGAACGCCTCGCGCGCAAACTCATCGACGCGGTGAAGGCGGTGCATGCCGCCGGCATCGTGCACCGCGACATCAAGCCGACCAATGTGATGGTGTCGAACACCGGTCCGATATTGGTGGACTTCGGCATCGCCATGGGCGAGGGCGAAAGTCATGTGACGCATACCGGATTGGTTATGGGCACGCCCGGATTCATCGCACCGGAGGTCATCGACGGCGTGGAATCGGACGAAACGACCGATTGGTGGTCCGTGGCGAGCGTGCTGGCGTTCGCGGCAACGGGAGAGCCGGTTTTCGGCACGAAACCGATGATGGCGGTCCTGGAACGCGCCGCGGCTGGCAGCGCGAATCTGAGCGGACTTCCCATGGCGACGATGACGGCATTCCGATCCGCGTTGAATCCCGATCGCACGAAACGCTGCACACCCGATGAACTGCTGCACGCGATCGCCATGGATGCCTGGAACGCGCATATCAATCCGCAATCGTGGGACAACAACGAGGGCGCTGCCAAGGATGCCACGGAGGTGATGCCCCCTTTTGCTGAATTCCCCGCCGATTCAGGCAGTTCCACGGACACGACGGATTCGCTGGAATATGAGGGAAGCGATAATCCGCGCGAGCTGTGGAAGGCATTGGACGGCATGACCGGCGAGGACGCCATCGGCACGCGTACGCTGCCGCAGATCGCGCAGACCACGCGAACGCTTCGTTCCGCGGATGGTTCGGATAGTTCCGTAGGCGGTTCCATGAGCCGTTCCACGGACGGTATCGCCAATCCTTCCACGGATGTTTTCACGAATCGTTCCATATATGGCGCCGCTTCGACGGATACGGATACTTTCGCGGAGACGGTTTCGATGCCCGCAACGGCGACCATGCCGATGCGCGCGATGCCTCCGGCGCCGCCGACCGCAACGACGGCGATGAGCGCGCTTCCGCAGACGAAGGCAATGCCGTTGCCCACAACACGGCTGGCAACAACGCGGCAGACAACACCATTGGCAACATTGCCGCCGACCGCAACGGCTTCGACGGCGACCGTGTCGATGCCGACAGCATCGCAGCCAACGGCGCTTCCGGCATCGATCCCTCCGGCGTCGTCGCCGGAGGAACCAGAATCGCCGGGCATCGAAGAGACGACGGCGGAAGATGATTTCGAACCGCGCGGCGCGCAGCAATCGAATCCCGCCGATGTGCGACGCGGCATGCTGCTGCATCGTGGCACGCTGCCGACCATGATGTTCGCGATTCCCGTCGCGCTATGCGGTTTGTTCTCACCATGGATGGCCTTGTGCGCGACCATGCTGTTCGCATGGCTGCTGGCAACGGTCGGATTCAACACGGAATCGCAGCTGGAACGCGAGGGGCGACGCGGCGGCGTGCGCAGGAACACGGATTGGCTGCTGCGCGTCGCGAGCCTTCCCTGGCATTTGCTCAAAGGCTTCTGGCATGCGCTTATGCGGTCTCTGGTGATGCTGGCGGTGACGGCACTGGGACTGGCGATTGCCACCGTCGCATTGGATCTGCCGTTCGCACTGGTGGACACGCAGATCTTCGGATTGACGGTTCCCCTGCCGACGTGGCTTGAGGAGCCGCTATCGCAAAGCGGATTCACTCAGGCAAGCTTCTCGGCGGTCGGCTGGATGGTCTGCGCCATCGCCCCCGGCGCGACGATCATGCGATTGGGCGCGGGAACATTGCGTAGACATGCAAGCATGCGTTCCGCCCATGCATAACCGGACCCCGCGCGCAACCGCATCTTCACGGAATTTCCAACGAACCGATAGCGCTGCGCAGTTATCATGGTGCACGGCATGACGCCGTGAAATTCGAAAGGAATCTGGATGGCCGTAAAGAACAAGAACACGCAAAAGCGCGCCACCCGCGCCGAGCGCAGGGCCGCCGAGGCAGCGGCGATGAAGGCCCGCGCCGAACAAATGGAAAAGGAACGCAAGCAGCAGACCATCATCGGCGGCATCGTGGTGGCCGTGCTGGTGATCCTCGTGGCGATCGGCGCGTTCGCCATCTACCACAACATGCACAAAAGCTCGGCATCGCAGTCCTCCGATGAAACGGTGCAGCAATCATATGCGAAATTGCAGAAGGTGAAGAACACCCCGAAGTACGTCGACAAAAAAGGCGGACTGCTGATTTCCAAGAACGGCTACGGCAAGTCCGTCGAAAACGCGCCGACCGTTTCGATCTACATGGATTTCCTATGCCCGGGATGCGCGAATCTGCATCGCCAGCTCGATGAGGACCTGCGCAAGATGATCGACGCGGGACAGGTCAACCTCGACCTGCACTTCATGTCGTTCATGGACCGTTGGTCGACCGACGAATATTCGAGCCGTGTGGCGAACGCGGCGCTGTACCTCGCCGACCACGACAGCGACACCGACCACATGATCTCGTTCCTGGAGAAGGTGTACGCGGAGGACTTCCAGCCTGAGGAAGGCTCGAATTACAAGTCCGTCAGCGACGCGAAAATCAAGGAGCAGATGATCGCCGCCGGCGTCTCGCAGGAGGTTGCCGACAAGGCGTTCAACCGCGACTACGACGAATGGCTCGACGCGATCGACACATACACGCCGAAGCGTCCTGAGCTGTGGCACGATTCCGGCAGCTACAAGGGCAGCATGACCACGCCGACCGTGACCATCAACGGCAAGTACTGGAACATGGACGACCTGTCGACTTCGCAGCAGACCATCGAGGATGGTCTGCTTGAAGCGATCGGCTTGAAGAAGGAAGACGTCGGCGTGACCGGCAAAATGCCTTCGATCGGTTCGAAGAAGAAGCCCATTTCCAACACCACTGGGGAATGATGCCCCCTACATGGCCAGCGTGCCCATAGGCACCGGTTTCGAGTTGACTGTTGTGGGCACGCTGGTTATGCTAGTCAATCGTCGCTTTGTAAAATATTAAGTGTACAAGCCTCCTTAGCTCAGATGGCCAGAGCGGCCGCCTTGTAAGCGGCAGGTCGTCGGTTCGATCCCGACAGGAGGCTCGAAACCCGTTCCATTACGGGCTTTGACCTCTTACCATGGGTAAGTGATCCAGAAGCCTTCCCCCAACTTGTGGCTTCTGGTGACCGGACAAGATGTCCCCCAACTTGTCTTGTCCGGGTGGGGGCAGGATAATCCCCTTCTCTCCTGCCCCCTTTTTCTTTGCTTTGTTCGGATTCCATGATTGCCGGCCGTCTCTTCCGGCTTCGCGCATCAATTCTCGCCGCACATCCGCCGTGGGGAGATTCATGCCGAAAATGTGGCGGTATGGGCAAAAACGATGCCAGGCCATGATTTCGTCCCAATCCGCTCGTTACAATGGCAAGGTTGCACACCTCGTATGAAGGCGGAACAAACATCGGAAAGAGGACGAATGGCAAGAAGGTGGACGCCACAGAGATTCGTAACGCATCGGCGCATTCGTGTCGCGATATGCGTCGCTTCGCTGACACTCACTTCGGCTTTGGCTTTCGGCGTCGGCGCCCGCAAAACCGTGGCGTTGACCGTCAACGGCGAAACCACCACCGTCACGACCTATGCGATGAGCGTCGACCGTCTGCTGCAGGAACAGGGCGTGAAGGTCAAAACCCATGATCTGGTCGAATCCACCACGCCGACCAGCATGCTGAAGAACCATGACGTCGTCACGGTGAAAAGCGCCTATCAGACCACCATCACCATCAACGGACAGGAGGTGCCGTTCTGGACGGTGGCCACCAGCGCCGAACAGCTGCTTGGTTTCTTCGAGGAGAACGAAGCGCAGGCCGCGAAGGTGACCGTCAACATCGGCAATGTGTACAACAAGCTGACCGGCGGGCTGATCATCAACCAGAAGGGCCCCGTCACCGTCATCGCGGACGGCAAAACCTCCGTGGCACCGAACGGCAAGCTTCCGGCGGCATCGATCCTCGATTCCAAAGGCATCACCGTCGGCAAGGAGGATCGCGTCAGCGTCGAAAAGGACAACGGCAAAACCGTGCTCCGAGTGCAGCGCGTCACCCATGGCACGGAAACGCGTACGGAAACCGTGCCGTTCGGCACGCAGACCATCGTGGACCAATCGTTGCAGCCAGGTGAGGTCGTGGTCCGGCAGGAAGGCCAGAACGGCGAAATCCAGAAGACCTACAGCGTCACCTACGTGGATGGCGTGAAGGAAAGCGAAGAGCTGACGGACGAGAAGACGACGAAAATCGCCATCGACCGCATCATCGCGGTCGGCCCTGAGAAGACCGCCGACGATACGGACAACAACGAATCCGACGATTCCGGCAACAACGATTCCGACAACAGCGGCAGCTCGAAGAACGACGGGCAGTCGGGCGGCAGCAACTCCGGCAGCTCCAGCGGATCCCACCAGTCCTCGAACGGCAGCAATTCGAAAAACGATTCCGATACGTCGGATAAGAAGGACAACGGTTCGAGCAACTCAGGAAACTCGGGCAGCAGCAATTCAGGCAACAGCGGAAACTCAGGAAACTCCAACTCAGGAAACTCCGGAAACAGCAACTCCGGGAATTCCAATTCCGGGAACTCGGGCAACAGCGGAAAC
>DKCF01000085.1:5758-8499 GCA_002451435.1 Bifidobacterium sp. UBA6881
CGGAAACAGCAACTCCGGCAATACCAACGGAGGATCCACGGCAGGATACCGGCTCTACCATCCGTCACCGTCACAGGCCCAGACCTATGCGGCCGGCGCCGCGGCGCAATACGGATGGACCGGGCAGAACTGGACCGATCTGGTCAAACTCTGGAACCGCGAATCCAGCTGGATGTGGAACGCCTACAACCCATCCGGCGCGTATGGCATCCCGCAGTCGCTTCCGGGAAGCAAAATGGCCACGTTCGGCGCCAACTGGAAGGATGACGCGGCAGTGCAGATCGATTGGGGTCTGAGCTATATCGCGCAGAAATACGGAAGCCCTTCCAAGGCATGGGCATGGTCTGAGCAATACAACTGGTACTGATCCGATTCCCAATCGGGCGCAGCGCCAATTCCAACTTCCTCATCAACGCGAACGGACATACACCATGACAGAAAACGCGAACACCGCCGAACAGGGCCACCTGCTCGGCGCGGCCGACATCCGCCGCATCGCCGCGGACGCCGGCATTAGCCCGACGAAGAAATTCGGACAGAACTTCGTCATCGACCCGGGCACCGTGCGCCGCATCGTGCGCGAGGCCGGCGTGACCGCCGACGACCATGTGCTGGAAGTCGGACCGGGCCTGGGATCGCTGACATTGGCGATTCTCGAAACCGGCGCGACGATGACGGCGGTGGAAATCGACCCTCCGGTGGCCGAACGCCTGCCGAAGACCATCGCGGAGTTCATGCCGGAGGCGACCGGCCGCTTCCGCGTCGTCAACCGCGACGCGCTGACCATCTCCCCAGAGAATCTGCCGGATTTCAACGACGACGAATCCTTCATCCTCGTCGCAAATCTGCCGTACAACGTGGCTACGCCGGTCCTGCTCACCCTGCTGGAACGATTCGACAACCTCGGCACGTTCCTCGTGATGGTGCAGAAGGAGGTCGCCGACCGTCTCAGCGAAAAGCCAGGTTCGAAGATCTACGGCACGCCAAGCGTGAAGCTCGCCTGGTACGGCACCGCGGAACGCGTCGGCACCATCGGCCGCAACGTGTTCTGGCCAGCGCCGAACGTGGACTCCGCGCTGGTACTGTTCAAACGTCATGAAGGCGGCCATGTGTCGTCCGCGAACAACGACGACGGCTCCACGGTGAATCGCGAGACCGTCTTCCGCCTTATCGACGCCGCATTCGGCCAGCGTCGCAAGACCCTGCACGCGGCGCTGAAGAAAATCGTGCCGTCCGAAGCGTTCGAACGCGCCGGAATCGATCCGACCCGTCGTGGGGAGACGCTCACCATCGACGAATTCGTGGCGCTTGCACGCGCGCTTGACGAGGTGTCGGCGGCATGAGCGACGCAACCAATACGGGCGATGCGAACAACACCGACGTCATGCCCAATACCGACCTTCCGGCGAACGGCATGCCTTCCGCCGTCAGCGTGGACTGCCCCGCGAAAACGAATCTGACATTGCATGTGGGCACGCCGCGCGCGGAATGGAACGGCCGTCACGAACTCGACACCGTCTACTGCGCGGTCGGCGTGTACGACACCGTCACCGCCACACGCAAGGCGCCCGGCTCGGGATTCTCACTGGACATCGAAGGCGCGTACCTGGGCGATCTGGCCTCTTCGGGCAACGACATGCGCCGCAACCATGCGGTACTCGCGCTGTTCGCATTGGCGGAAGCCTGCGGCCATGAGCCGGACGTGGCGTTAAGCATCGAAAAGCGCATTCCCGTCGGCGCCGGCATGGCGGGCGGTTCCGCCGATGCTGCCGCGACATTGCTGGCGCTCGACACGCTGTGGAACCTCCATTGGCCCATCGAACAGCTGCGGCAAGTCGCCGCCACGTTGGGCGCGGATATGCCGTTCTGTCTGACGGGAGGATACGCGCGCGGCACCGGCTTCGGCGAACGCATCGAAATCCTCGACGAACACGATGCCGCTGTGGACGAATTGGTGCGACGCGGATTTGCCGGCCGCCTGCTGGTCGGCGCGTACCACGCCGAACTGCGTACGCCGGAAGTGTATGCCGCCTTCGATCGCATCGGCGCGGGAAGCGGCGATGCGAATCATCTGCAAAAGGCCGCGGTCTCACTACATCCACGCAGCGGACAGGCAATCGACGAAGCGTTGAATGCCGGCGCCAGCCAAGCGTTCGTCTCCGGATCCGGCCCGTCCGTCATGGCCTTCGTACCGGACGAGAACGCCGAACGCAAGGTGCGGAACGCATGGCAATCGGCACGCTGCGTCGACCGCATCATCACGACGAACGCCCCGGCACGACCGATCGTGCATGTCATCGCCTGACGCGCATCGCCGCTCCGCATGGCGCATGATGCGCGCACATATCACCGCGTGACAGTAAGGTGGATGCCAATTGATTATCGAAAAGGAACTCGCAAATGACTCAGGCTTATGATGAACGTGCCGAGCGCAAGGCATATGTCCTTCGCCGCCAGAAGATCGTGTTCACCATCGTCGGCGCCATCATGGCCATCGCCATGGTGGTCTCCCTGCTGTTCTTCTTCCATGTCGGAGGATTGGGCGACGTCAAATCGGCCACGGTAGAACCGAACTACGGCAAGCAGGCCCCCTGTGCGACCAAGGATTCCTCGGACGGCAAAGCCAAGTATGTGGAGAACCGCAACATCACCGTGCGCGTGCTCAACGGCACGAAGTTCTCCGGATTCGCCACGGCCGTCAGCGACGCGTTGCAGAACCGCGAGTTCAATGTGCAGACCCC
>DKCF01000085.1:8583-15706 GCA_002451435.1 Bifidobacterium sp. UBA6881
GCGTATACGGTGAACAGCAACTTCACCGACGCCGAGATGGTGATGGACGACCGTGAGGACCAGCTGATCGACGTGGTCATCGGCGCCACCTTCGATACCCTCAAGGACACCAAAAAGGTTCCGGCCGCCGGCTCGGAAATCACCAACATCGAAGGATGCGTCGCCGCAGACAAGATGACCAACCTGCAGAAGGCGCCTGAGCATGACGCGGTGAGCCAGAACTGACGAATCCGGCTGCGAACAGCCGGATTCGAATCGCCATCGTATCTTCTATTGTGCGGTGCATTCCATGAGTTTCCAAGAAATCCCCGTCTTCCATGATTGCTGGAAGACGGGGATTTTTCACCGTCAAGCCATTGACGAGGCTGCGAGGCCGGCCGAATCATCCGTTCGGCCTGCTACTTGGTCTGCTCTCCATACCAGCGGTTCAGCTCGGCAACGGCTACGTCATGCTCGACCGGACCATTATCGAGGCGGTATTCCAGCATGTGCTTGTACGCCTTGCCCACCAGCGGCCCCGGTTCGATGCCAAGCAGTTGCATGATCTCGTCGCCGTTCAAATCAGGACGGATCGCGTCGAAATCCTCCTTCTTCTTGAGATCACGCACACGTTGCTCCATCTCGTCCATCGCCGACGAGAACACCATCGCCTTGCGCCTGTTCTGCGTGGTCGCATCGGCACGCGTCAGACGGTTCAGACGCTCGTACAGCGGACCGGCGTCCTTGACATAGCGACGCACCGCGGAATCCGTCCATGGTTCCTCCACATAGCCATGGAAGCGCAGATGCAGGTTGACCAGCTCGCTGACGTCCTCGACCACGTGATGGTCGAAATGCAGGGCGCGCAAACGCTTGCGGGTCATCTTCGCACCGACCGCATCATGATGATGGAAGCTCACCTTGCCGCCGGGCTCGAAACGACGGGTCTTCGGCTTGCCGATGTCGTGCATCAGCGCGGCCAGACGCAACGTCAGATCCGGCGCGGGCACCGGACCATCAGGACCGGTCTCCAACGCGACCGCGCGATCGATGACGATCATCGTGTGTTCGAACACGTCCTTATGACGGTGATGCTCGTCGATCTCCAGCTGCAATGCCGGAATCTCGGGGAACACGATATCCGCCAATCCGGAATCGACCAGCGCCTCGATGCCGGCGCGCGGACGATCGGACAGCAGCATCTTGACCAGTTCATCGCGAACGCGCTCGGCGGAAACGATTTCTATGCGGTCGACCATGTCCGTCAACGCCTCGGCGGTTTCCGGCGCGATGCGGAAACCCAGCTGCGCCACGAAACGCACGGCGCGCATCATGCGCAGCGGATCGTCGTCGAACGACTGCCTCGGATCGACGGGCGTACGCAATACGCCCTTGGCCAAATCGTTGGCACCGCCGAACGGATCGACGAATTCCAGCTCGGGCACACGCAACGCCATCGCGTTGACGGTGAAATCACGACGGGACAAATCGCCCTCCAGGGAATCGCCGTAGTTCACCTCCGGCTTGCGGGAATCCGGATCATACGTATCGGAACGGTATGTGGTGACCTCAACCTTCACCTCCGTGCCGTCCTCACGGCGCCGCATCGCGCCAAGCGTGCCGAACTTGCGGCCCATGTCCCAAAATCCGTCATGTCCGAAACGACGAAGGATATGCTCGAATTGTTCGGGGCGCGCCGATGTGCAAAAATCCAAATCATGCGATTTGCGATGCAGCAGCAGATCGCGGACGGGACCTCCCACCAACGCCAATTCATAGCCTTCCGCGGCGAACATGCGCCCTAATTCAATGGCCTCCGGCCATACTTCGAAGTTCACGCCATCCCTTTCCGGCATCACCAGTTTCTGCCCTACCAGCATAGCGTGTGCGGGTCATTTGGCATATGGTCCCCAATCCACCGACGCTGGAATGCATGTATCCGTCGGCGGATTGGGCGGTTCCCAAATTACCGACACTAAGGTGCCTCTGAACGTCGGTAGTTTGGGTGAATCCCGAATTACCGCCTGTGCCCGCCGACAGCGAACATGATGCGCAGGTTTCGCAACACTACGGACGAATAAAGGCGTTGCGTTTCGGGTTTGAACGCAGGTTGAGTATGGTTGGAATCATGATTACGCCCGCAGACCTTGCACGCATGCTTGCCCATGCTGCGGACGAGCATACCCAAAATCCGCTGGCTCCGGACGAACTGCTGTACACATCGGAGTCGCTCTCGCTGCAACGGCAGGCCATCATCACACCCAGCGTTCCCACGCCCGCGATGATGCCGCAGCGTCGCACCGCGGAAGGGCCCACCACATTCGCATCGCTGGACGCGCAGGAGTTGCCCGTGGTACGCGAGTACTCCGCGGGCGGCCTGGTCTTCGACGAACGCGGCCGTGTGGCGATCATCGCCCGCCATTCGCGCAGCGGGCATCTGGAATGGTGCCTGCCCAAAGGGCATATCGAAAAAGGCGAGACTCCGCAACAGACCGCCGTGCGCGAGGTGCACGAGGAAACCGGCATCCTCGGCGAAGTGGTCGGATCCATCGCCACCATCGACTACTGGTTCACCGGCACCAGCCAGCGCGTGCACAAGCTCGTGCACCACTTCGCGTTACGGCAGATCGGCGGCGAACTGACGGTCGAAGGCGATCCCGACCATGAGGCGGAAGACGCCATTTGGGTGAATTTTGACGATTTGGACGACGTACTGAGCTATCCGAACGAACGGAAGATAGCATGGTTGTACGCAAAGAAACTCAACAGACAGGCGCAACAGTGAACCATTCCGCACCACGGAGCGTTTCGCGCGGCGTACGCGCAGTATCGATGATTCTCGCCATGGCCCTGACCATGGCGTTGATGTTGTTATACGCCCCCGCACCACACGCCGAAGCGGACGAGATGCCGACGAACGACGGGACGCCGGTGAACATGGTGTCGATCGATTCCTCTACCGCGGTGCTGACCGACACCTCCGGATACCACCTGCAGGCAACGGTGACCAACACCACCGACCAGACGGTTCCCGCGGGGACGCTGTCGGTGGCAGTGAACGCCTTCTACACCTTCGTTTCGCGCAACGACATCCAAGAATGGGCGGAAGGCACCGGGCACATCCCCACATCCAATACGATCGGACAAGCCGACGTTCCCGAACTGCAACCCGGCGCCTCGACGAAGGTGAGCATCGACGCCGACGCGAATCAACAATCGCTCACGGCCATCAATTCATCGGGTCCCAAACCCGTGGAACTCGACTACACGGCCAACGGCGAGGAACTCAGCACCACGCACACCTTCGTGACCCGCACCACGGACGGGCTCAACACCCCATCGACACCGGCGATGAACATCACCGTCGTGCAACCGCTCGCCGCCAGCGGATGGACCACCGACGTCGATCTGATGAACAAACTCGTCGACGAAGGCGGCCTGAACTCGCGCAAGCTCTCGAAACTCGCCGTCCCCAGCGAAAACGACAACACCCGTCTCAAATCACTGGAACAGGTATTCGGCAAACATGACAAACTGCAGGTCATCGCCGACCCGACATATCTGCAGGCGATGACCATGCCGACGCAGGCCGACGGCATCACCCAGCCCGCATTGTTCGACATGACCGCATACACGGCATACAACGACAGCCGCGCGTACGCCAACGCGAACATCGACACGGCGGATTGGAAATCCGGCAAGGCGCTTGCGACCTACCGGTCGGCTTTGGGCGATCCTTCCGCCAAAACCAAAACCTACGCATGGCAAGGCGACGGCAATTGGACCATGAAAGCGCTTACCGAGGCGAAACGCCAAGGGTATGGCACCGTCATCGCCACCCATGATTTCGAGGGAAGCGACCAGTCCACCGTGGAGACCGGCAAAACCACGGTGAACACGGAGGCCGGCGAGGTCACCGTGCTCACCGCGCAAAGCACGCTGTCGAATCTGGCGCAGGGCAAGGCAACCAGTGGCGACGCCGACGGCGAGGGATCGGACGCGGGACGACTGGCCCGTTTCATCGCGCAAAGCGCGTTCTACCAGATGGAACAGCCGTATGCCGAACGGAACCTGCTGGTATGCTTGGGCACCGATTCCAATCCATCGGACGTGGACGCGTTGATGTCCGCCATCGAGCAATCGTCCTGGCTGAATCTCACCGACCTGAACACGCTTGGCAAGGCAAGCGCCTCGCATAGCGGCGACGAGGCGGCTGCGGCGCTTCCTCAGGATTCCGGGCTTTCCGACGCGCGACGCTCGTCCCTGCAACAGACTCTGAGCGCGTTGACGGAATCCGCCAAGGGCATCGACCGCTTCAATTCGTTCATTCTCGCCGAACCGACCGAAAAATCGTCGTCCGGCAGCACGACGTGGCGCAAACAGCTCGTTTCGGCGCACAACCTACTGGCATTGCACGCGCTCGGCAACGAGGCTTCGTCCGGAAGCACCATGCTGGAAGGCGCCTCGCAATTGTCTTCGCTGCTGTTCAACGGCATCGCGATCACCCCGACGGAAAACGTCAACGTGGTCAGCGAAACGGCGAAGATGCCCGTCACAATCAGCAACAACCATCCGTATCCGGTGACGGTGAAGGTCTCGTCGCTGACCGATTCGATGCAGATCGTCACCTCCCGTTTCGACACCGTGGAAGTGCCCGCGCACGGCGAGGCCCAGGTGGCGTTCACCATCCGCGTTTCCACTTCCGGCGATGCGAACGCGACCATCGCCCTCTTCGACCGGCAAGGCACCACTTTCGGCGCCACGCAAACCACGCATATCACCAGCGCGCTGCAGATCAGCGACAAAAGCGGCTTCGTCATCATCGGCTTCGCCGTGCTTCTGGGCATTGTGGGATTGTGGCGCCAATTCAACCGTAAGAAGGATCCCGACGAATGAGTTCTTCCGTTGGCCGTAATTCACTGATCATGGCCTCCGGCACCGCGGCCTCCCGCGTGACCGGCCAAATCCGCACCATTCTGCTCGCCTGGGCGTTGGGCACCACCGGTTACGCCGCCAATGCCTACCAAGCCGGCTCGATGATTCCGCAGGTGATCTACACACTGGTCTCCGGCGGCATCTTCAACGCCGTGCTTGTGCCGCAGATCGTGCGCACCCTGAAAAGCGAGGACGCCGAAACCCGTCTCAACAAGCTCATCACCCTCGCCATCACGCTTCTGCTGACGGTGACCGCGCTCATGGCGCTGTGCACGCCGTTGTTGACCAAGCTGTACGTCAACGGCAGCGCGGACACCATGGCGCTGTCCACCGCGTTCACGCTGTGGTGCATGCCGCAGATCTTCTTCTACGGCCTGTACACGGTCGTCGGGCAGATTCTCGCCGCGAAGAACCATTTCACCATGTATGCGTGGAGCTCCGTCGGCGCGAACATCATCAGCTGCATCGGCTTCGGCGCGTTCATCGCATTGTTCGGGCGCGCGACGGAACATCCGCTGGAATTCTGGACCGCCGGCAAAATCGCGTTGACCGCGGGAACCTGGACGCTTGGCGTGGCGTTCCAGGCGCTGGTGCTGTTCATTCCGCTCACGCGAATCGGATTGCGGTACCGTCCGAAATTCGGCGTGCACGGCATCGGCCTGCGTTCGATGGGTCCCGTGGCCGCATGGAGCGTCGGCATCGTGCTCGTCGACCAGATCGTCAACGTGATATCCACGCGCGTCGCCACCAGCGCGCCGAACCAGGCATCCAAGCTGTACCACCTGAGTCAGCTCGATGTTGCCGGCAACGCCTCCTACCAGAACGCCTACACCATCTACATGCTGCCGTATTCGCTGATCGCGGTGTCGATCGCGACGGCGCTGTTTCCGAAGATCTCCAATGCCATCGCCGAACATAATCTCGCCGAGGCGCGCGAGGACCTGAGCTCCGCGCTGCGCAATCTTAATGTGATCATGTGCTTCTTCGCGACGGCGTTCGTCGTGCTGCCGCTGCCGATCATCCTCGCGCTGCTGCCGTCGATCAGCGTGCGCGAAGGATTGCTGATCAGCGCGCCTTTGGCGGCGCTCGGCATCGGCCTGCCGTTCGCCAGCTCGTATCTGGTGATCCAGCGCACGTTCTACGCGTTCGAGGACGGCAAACATCCGTTCATCTTCATGGCGATCACGATGACCATTCAGGGATTGACGATCGTCGTGGGCTCCGCGTTGCTTCCACCGACGCAATGGATCACCTTGATCGGCGTGGCCATCACGGTGAGCTACATCCTGCCGTATCCGCTGCTGGCGCATATGCTCGGTGCGCGGTTCGACGGCGACATCGACGGGCGGCGCGTGGCCACCGCGTATGCGAAGTCGATCAGCGCGGCCGTCGTGGCCTCCGCGATCGGCCTGCTGTGCAGGAACCGCGTCTACGCCGTCGTCGGCGCGCGCATCGGCGCCGACGACGGCACGATGAATTGGGGGCAGGCGGTGCTGTCGGCTATTTTGCTGACCATCGTCATCACCGTCGTGTATCTGGCGGCCCTGTGGGCGCTGCGTTCGGAGGAGCTCATGTCGGTCGCCGGCATGGTCGCCGCGCGCATTCCGGGGCGGAAGGAATCCGCCGAAAAGCCGACCAGCCCCACCGCTAGAATCGTCGATAGTGTCGAAAGCGACGAAGATACCATTCGTCATGAGAATCATTAAGCAATGAAGGAACCCATGAAACCTCAGCTGGGAGATACCATCAGCAACCGCTATGTCTTGGTTTCGCCGCTGCGCGAAGAAACCGGACTGCAGGTCTGGAAGGCAAGCGACCATGTGCTCGCACGCGATTGCCAGCTGTTCATCGTCAATAACCGCAAGGCCCTGTCAAGCGTCAACGCGGCGGCATCCATGCTGGCCATCTCCCATGACGCGCATTTCACGCAGGTGCTGCAATTGCAGCACGCCGGCGAGGTGGCGCTGGTGATCACGCAGCTCGACGGCGGCATTTCCCTGGACGAGTATCTGACTTCCGCCAGCCTGCGCCCGCTGAGCTACGACGCGATGCGGTCCATCGTCGGCGAGGTCGTCGAGGCGTTGCATGTGTTGCAGAAGGACAATCTCACCCACTTCTCCATCAGCACGGACACCGTCCGTCTGACGCGCTCCGGTGTGGAAATCGCCGACGCTCCGGTGAGCTCGATGCTGGTGGATCTGTCGCGCGC
>DKCF01000085.1:15788-16727 GCA_002451435.1 Bifidobacterium sp. UBA6881
ACCCGCCAGCCATCGACGTTGTCGACCGATTTCCGTCTCGACGCCCTGCCGCATGACGTGCCGATGGAATTCCGCGTGATCTGCAAGCGTGGACTTGAATTGGACGATACGGACGGCTTCCCGACCGTTCCGATGGCGACGCTGGCCGAATTGGAGGCGTTGCTCGACGATTACCGTCCGTTGAAGGAACTGACGGAGAAGGATGTGACGATTCCTTCCGTCGATTCGGAATGCTCGATCGTCGACGCCCCGCTGCTGCAGGTGCTCGACAAGGATCTCATCGCATTGCCCGACAATCTCGCGGAAACCGGTAGCGTTCCGGAGATGACGTTCGAAGCGCCAAGGCCGCACAGCGATCTTTCGGACAGCAAGGAGGCTCTGGCCAAGGGCGTGGCGGCGACCAGCGGCGCGGTGAAGTCTTGGTGGAACAGCGGCCGTGAACTGTTGAGTGAGGAAGACATCGACGGCGTCATCGATGATGACGATTCCCCGTTCTCCTTCCCGATCCGGGTCTCCGTGCCTTCCGTGGACGGTTCCTCCGACAACGGCGGCGAAACCCAAGTGGAGAAGACCGGACGCATCCCGGTGATCGGCCCTGACGGACGCGTCATCCAGCCGGGTGAGGAATCCGCCCGCGCCTTGAAGGCGGAGCAGGAGGCGATCGACGCGGCCTACGAGGCCGGGAACGGCGCGGTGCCGCCGAGCTTCACGCCGAAAAACGGTTCGTCGAACGGCACGGAGGTCGCCAACGCCAGATTGTTCGGCAAGCTGAAAACGAAGGTCGTGGCCATCATCATCGCGTTCCTCGTGGTGGCAGTGGCGGCGAGCTTCGCGGTGCGCGCGCTCGTCAACGACGGCGGTTCCGGCTCCTCGTCCTCCAATTCGAACAGCCCGTGGCCGGAGATGAATCTCGATGCGGTGCCGTTCGGCCAGTCCGAC
>DKCF01000062.1:0-9442 GCA_002451435.1 Bifidobacterium sp. UBA6881
GTACATCGATGAGATCGCCCAACGCGTCATCGAGGAAGCCGAGGCCGACGGCATCGACATCCTGAACATGCCGCGCGTCGACGGCGGCGCCGACAAGGACGGCAACCCGCTCGGCGAGGGTGACTCCGAACAGCGCGAGGAATTCCGCAAGCGCGCCGTGCCGATGATGTTCGACGAGATCCAGAAGTCCATGAAGAACTTCCGCGTCAACTTCGACGTGTGGTTCCACGAGAACAGCCTGTACTCCGACGGCGAGGTCGACAAGGCCATCGCCGATCTGCGCGAACGCGGCGACATCTACGAAAAGGACGGCGCCACCTGGTTCGAATCCACCAAGCACGGCGACGACAAGGACCGCGTGATCATCAAGTCCGACGGCAACTACGCGTACTTCGCCGCCGACATCGCCTACTACCGCAACAAGCGCCACCGCGAGGCCAACCCCGCCGACATCGCCATCTACATGCTCGGCGCCGACCACCACGGCTACATCGGCCGCATGATGGCCATGTGCGCTGCCTTCGGCGACAAGCCGGGCGAGAACATGCAGATCCTCATCGGACAGCTCGTCAACGTCATGAAGGACGGCAAGGCCGTGCGCATGTCGAAGCGCGCGGGCAACGTCGTCACCATCGACGACCTGACCGACGCCATCGGCGTGGACGCGTCCCGCTATTCACTCGCCCGCACCGACTACAACTCCCCGGTCGACATCGACCTCAACCTGCTCGCGTCCCACAGCAACGAGAACCCGGTCTACTACGTGCAGTACGCGCACGCGCGCTCCTGCAACGTCGACCGCAACGCCGCCGCGGCCGGCATCACCTACGAAGGCGCCGACGTGAGCCTGCTCGACACCCCGGCCGACGGCGAAGTGCTCGCGGCTCTGGCCCAGTGGCCGGCGCTGCTGCGCGAAGCCGGCGACCTGCGCGCCCCGCACCGCGTGGCCCACTACCTCGAAGACCTCGCGGCCACCTACCACAAGTGGTACAACGTCGAACGCGTCGTGCCGATGGAGCTCACCGATTCGGAAGCCCGTGGAGCCGAAGCCGAGTCCGTCCGCATCGCCAAGGCCCCGGAACCGGCACGCGCGGCCGCGCGACTGAAGCTCAACGACGCGGTGCAGACCGTCATCGCCGCAGGCCTCGACCTGCTCGGCGTCACCGCTCCCGACAAGATGTGAGGCGCAACGAAACCATGTCAGTCACTCCAATCTGGCCGGCCGGCTCGGCGGTGAACGCCGACGGCGAAATCACCTTCCACGGACGCACCGCGGAAAGCCTGCTCGACGAGTTCGGCTCCCCGCTGTACGTCATCGACACCGACGACGTGCGCGCCCGCGCCACGAAATTCGTCAAGTCCGCATCGCACGCGTTCAACAACACCGTCACCCATGTCAGCTTCGCCGGCAAGGCCCTGCTGAGCAAGGAGATCTGCCGCATCGTCACCGAATCCGGCATGCTCATCGACACCTGCACGATGGGCGAGATGCGCATCGCGCTCGCCGCCGGCGTCCCCGGACGCCGCCTGGTGCTGCACGGCAACAACAAGTCCGACGCGGAAATCGAACTCGCCGTCGAACAGGGCTTCGCGAAGATCGTCGTGGACGAGCCGAACGAACCTGAGCGCATCGCGCGCATCGCCAAGAAGCTCGGCAAGCGCGCACGCGTCATGCTGCGCGTCACCTCCGGCATCCACGCCGGCGGCCACGAATTCGTCTCCACCGCGCACGAGGACCAGAAATTCGGCGTCGCACTGCTTCCGGCGGGCGCCGACGCCGGCAAACTCGACGTGCTCGACGACCTCGCCGACGTGACGCCGGCCGGCAGCAACGCGAAACTGGGCGAGCATCCCGAAACGGACGCCGCCGGGAACGATGCCGCGCAGTCCGTCGGGCACCACGCCGAACGCAAGCTGCAATACGACGTGCGCTATCCATACGACCTGAGTCATGAGAAGGTCTCCGACGGCGACCGCAAGCTCGCCGAGGCCATGACGTTGGTCGCGGACGGCCCGGCGCTCGCCGTGCTCAAAGACATCTACCGCCGTCAGGACGTGCTCGAACTGGTCGGCATCCACTCCCACATCGGCTCCAACATCCACGACGCCGACGCCTTCATCCAGGCGGCCAAGCGCATGATGCTGCTGCGCAAGACCTTCTACGCCACCGATGCGTACACGCTGCCCGAGGTCGACCTCGGCGGCGGCTACTCCGTGGCGTACACCGACGGCGAGGATTCGATGGACATCGACGTGGAGCTCGGCCGTCTCGCCGACGCGGTCGCCACGGTGAACCGCGCGCTCGGCATGCCGGCCCCCGTCATCTCCTTCGAACCTGGACGCTGGACGGTCGCGCCGACCGGCGTCACGCTGTACCGTGTGGGCACCGTCAAGCCGGTGCAGCTCAGCGGCGACGCGAAAGACAGGGACGGCAACCCCGTCACCGAACGCGTCTACGTGTCCGTCGACGGCGGCATGAGCGACAACATCCGTCCGGCGCTGTACGGCGCGGACTACACCGCGAGACTCGCCAACCGCACCGGTTCCGCCGAGACGGAACTGTGCCGCGTGGTGGGCATGCACTGCGAATCCGGCGACATCGTCGTCAACGAAGTGCGCCTGCCCGCCGACATCAAGCGTGGCGACATCCTCGCCGTGCCGGTCACCGGCGCGTACGGACGCACCATGGCCAGCAACTACAACCAGGCGCTGATTCCTGCCGTGGTGGGCGTCGGCGAGACCGGCGCGCACGTCATGATCCGCCGTCAGACGATCGACGACCTGCTGGGCTGGGACGTCAGCGAATAGGCGTCGCGCAAGGCGCCCGTCCGACAGCGGGGCAGGATGTGGTCTGGTGCGGAACGAGTCCGACGGGGCCGACGTGGCGACGGCGATACACGCGATGCCGACATGTGACGCCGACCTCCGTCGGAACGTGAGGTTTTGTGCTGTCGCGTGAGGCTTCGTGACCTTCCGTATGTGGTTTTGGGCGCTTTCGATCGAGGACGGTTCCCCATGATGTTCGCAATCGTGGGGAACCGTCCATTTTTATGCGTACGAGGGCCTCTACGTCACGTTTGAACCGTACAATGGACGCGTCATATCAATACTTTCGTCTCAAGTGGAGGATGTCTTGGCACAGGAAGATGTTGCGCCGATTCGCGTTGGATTGCTGGGTGCGGGCACTGTCGGTTCCCAGACCGCGCGCCTGCTGGTCGAGCAGAAGGAAGAACTTGCCGCACGTATCGGTCGCCCGATCGAGTTGACCGGCGTCGCCTGCCTCGATCCGGCCGAGACCGATCCGTTCCCGTGGATCGACAAGTCCGTCGTCACCACCGACACCATGAGCGTGGCGACCAACTCCGATATCGTCATCGAACTGATCGGCGGCACCGGCGTGGCGCGCAAGTTCGTGCTTGCGGCCATCGAGTCCGGCGCCTCCGTGGTCACCGCCAACAAGGCGCTGCTGGCCAAGTACGGCCCCGAGATCTACGCCGCCGCCGAGGCCAAGGGCGTCGACATCTACTTCGAGGCCGCGGTCGGCGGCGCCATCCCGTTCCTGCGTCCGCTGCGCGAATCGCTGGTGGGCGACAAGGTGACGAGCATGCTCGGCATCGTCAACGGCACCACGAACTACATCCTCGACGAGATGACCACCAAGGGCCTCGATTTCGACGACGTGCTCAAGGACGCCCAGGCCAAGGGATACGCCGAGGCCGACCCGACCGGCGACATCGAGGGCTACGACGCGGCCAACAAGGCAGCCATCATGGCGACGCTCGGCTTCCACACCAACGTCACCATCGACGACGTCTCCGTCGAGGGCATCACGAAGATCACCGCCGACGACATCGCCGCGGCGACCGCCGAAAACAAGGTCATCAAGTTGCTGGCCGTCGTCGAGAACGGCGAGGCCGGCGTTTCCGCGCGTGTCTACCCGGCGCTGATCTCCAACACCCATCCGCTGGCGTCCGTGCACGGCTCCTTCAACGCCGTGTTCGTCAAGGCCGAGGCCGCCGACGACCTCATGTTCTACGGCCGTGGCGCCGGCGGCGCTCCTACCGCCTCCGCGGTGGTCGGCGACGTCGTGACCGAGGCCCGCCACATCGCGCAGGGTTGCACCGGTCCGGTCATTCCGCTGTACAACGACCTGAAGAAGGCTCCGATCGAATCCTCGAAGGCTGAGTTCGCGGTGCGTTTCGTCATCCACGACAACCCGGGCGTCCTCGCCGCGATTGCCGCGAAGTTCGCCGACCACGGCGTCTCCATCAACGGTGTGAACCAGGACCTGAAGCCCACGCTGAAGGATCCGGGCTACGACGGCGAATTGCAGCAGCTGCGTCTGGTCACCCACATGACCGACGAGCTCACGCTGCGTGAGACGGTCAAGGATGTCTGCCAGCTCGACTACGTCGTCGGCGAGCCGTCGATTCTGCGCGTGCTGAACTGATTGTTCCCGCATCAGGCTCATGGCCGCGGCATTCCGCTGTTCCTCGGCGGGCCGTGGCCATGGGCTTGATGTGACTCTTGGCCCGTATATGAATACGGTGCGTAATCTGTAATGAAGATGTGATGAAGGATAACGAGGTATGACTCCAGTTACTCGCAAGGTGCACGTGCGCGTGCCGGCGACCAGCGCCAATCTTGGTTCCGGCTTCGATACGGTCGGTCTGGCCCTGGACTATCACGACGAGCTTGAATTCACGTTGAGCGCCGATCCGGTGAACACCGCGGCGCAGGTATTGATCGAGGGCGAGGGTGAGGACACCCTGCCGCGCGACGAAACGCATCTGGTGGTCTCCACCTTCCGCCGCGCCTGCCAGACCTTCGGCCTGGGGCGTGTCGGTTTCATTCTTCACGCGCACAACAACATCCCCCAGGCCCGTGGCATGGGTTCTTCCGCCGAGGCCATCGTGGCAGGCATCGCCGCGGCCGCCGCGTTCGCCCAGGACGACGACCTCAACCGCGATGCGGTGTTCGAACTGGCCGCCGCCATCGAAGGGCATCCCGACAACGTCGCCCCCGCCGTCTACGGCGGACTGACCATGTCGTGGGATATGGAGACCCCCGAAGGAATCGGCTCCGTGCCGATTCCCGGCGGCGAACCGATGCACAACGGCTTCCATACCATCAACTACCGCGTGGCCGATGACCTGACGGCGGCGGTGTTCGTGCCGGATTACGAGCTTTCCACCGAGAAGGCGCGCCAGGCGCTGCCGGGCCAGGTGGCGTTCAAGGACGCGGTGCACAATCTGTCCCGTGTGAGCCTGATGCCGGCAGCCATGAATCCTTCGACCCTGGCCTCCGGCCAGCGTCAGAACGCCAACGCGCTGCTGTTCGCGGCCACGCAGGACCGTCTGCACCAGCCGTACCGCGCTTCGCTGATGGAGCCGTCGTGGAAGCTCATCGAGAAGATGCGCTCCCACGGATTCGCCTCCACGGTTTCCGGAGCCGGCCCGTGCGTGCTGGTGCTGCACCATGGCGACGTGCATGAGCAGCTGGAGCAGATCGCGGCCGAGGAGCTCGCCTCCGGCCATTGGCGCGTGCTGCATCTGGGCGTCGACACCAAGGGCGTGCAGGTGGAGCGCGCATGAGCATTCCGCTGATTCTCGCTTCGAAATCCAAGCCGCGCCGCGACGTGCTGTTCTCGGCCGGCATCTGCCCCACGATCCGTGTTTCCGATGTGGACGAGCCGGCCGCATTGGAGCGTGCGGCCGCGAAAATGGGATTCCCGCTTGAGGACATCGACATCAAGCAGCGTGTGATGATTCTCGCTTCCGCCAAGGCGGAGGCGGTGCATCGCGCGTATCGCGACGTCGCCGCCACCGCGGCCGCCGCGCGGGGCGAACGCGTCGTCGGATTTCCGCTGAAAGCGGCCGGCGCCGCAGGTTCCGTCGTCGATGAGATGGATGCCGATGCTGCGATGAAGACCCGTGATTTCTCCGGCGTTTCGATTCCCATGACCAGCGGTCCCATCGCGGACGCCATCGAGGGGGAGCGCGGGCTGACCCGCGCGAAGACCGGTCCGCTGATCCTTGGCTGCGATTCCATGTTCCTGCTTGACGGCGAATGCTACGGCAAGCCGCACAGCGCGGATGTGGCGCGCGAACGCCTGCGCGCCATGCGCGGCGCCACGGGGGAGCTGTGGACGGGCCATTGCCTGATTGATTTCGCCACCGGCCGTGTGGCGCGTGGCGCGAGCAAGGCGACATTGCACTTCTGCGAGTATTCCGATACCGACATCGAACGGTACATCGCCACCGGCGAACCGTTGGAAGTGGCCGGCTCGTTCACGCTGGAAGGCTTTGGCGGCGCGTTCATCGATTCCATCGAAGGCGATCCCCACGGCATCATCGGCCTGAGCCTGCCACTGGTCCGTCGCCTTGCGGCACAGCTCGGCGTGGAATGGACCGACTTGTGGAACGTCACTCGGGAGGATCAGGATCCGACCGTCGCCTATGATTCCCAAACCGGCGCGGCCAAGCCGCTGCCGCCCAAGGAGAACGTGCACCAGCCCGGCGACGGTTGGGTGGAATGCGCCTGCGGCCGCAGGCATTGGGGGCTCAACGGCGCCTCCGGCGTGCTGCTCGCGCGCCGCGACGACCGGACCGGTGAGGTGACGCATGTCGTGATGCAGCATCGCGCCGTGTGGAGCGCCGAAGGCGGCACCTGGGGAATCCCCGGCGGAGCCACCGCCGACGGCGAAAGCCCGATCGAAGGCGCGCTGCGCGAATCGTATGAAGAGGCCAACATCACGCCGGAAGACATCGATGTGGTCGGCTCGTACTGCGAGGACCACGGCCCGTGGGCGTACACCACCGTGTTCGCCTTCGAAAAGCCCGGCCACCGCGTCGAGCCCAAGGCCAACGACGACGAAAGCATGGAGATCGAATGGGTGCCGATCGATGAGGTGCCCAACCGCAGACTGCTGACCGCCATGCGCACCGACTGGCCCAACTTCGCGGAGCGTTTGCGCCGGCTTGCCCGGGGGTGATCGGCCGCGAGACGGGCATGTGATGCCGTGCATACGGTCGTATGGGGCTCCGTCACCGCTATCGCCGATGGCGGAGCGTTTCTCTTTCGGATTCGCCGTTGCGCCCAATGGCGGATGCACAGGCCGCCCGCCGGTCCAAGAGGCCGGCTGGCATTGACGAAAAGCTTGGACTCGCAGTGTTGTTAGCGCTAACTAAAGTTGCGTGTACAATGGCGAACATGACAATGGCGATGTTCGAAAGGCGATGAGGCATGGTTTCCAAGCGCAATGCGGTTAAGAAGCGTCCTTCAATGTTCGAAGTGGCGAAGCTTGCCGGCGTGAGCCACCAGACGGTCTCCCGCGTAATCAACCATTCGCCCGACGTCTCCGACGCCACCCGCGCGAAAGTGCAGAAGGCCATCGACCAGCTCGGCTACCGCCCCAGCAACTCGGCCCGTGCGTTGGCGTCTCACCGCTCCCGCACCATCGGCCTGATCGCGGGCGGCCAGCGGTTCTACGGGCCGATCTCCGCCATCTCCGCGATTGAGACGATGGCGCGCCAGCACGGACTGTTCATATCGGTGAGCATGGTGCATGAGGCGCTGTGCACGCAAGTGGACTTCGATGACCTATGCCGTACCTTCGACGAGATGAACGTCGACGCGTTCATTTTTCTCACGCCCACCGATACCATGTTCTCCGCGGCATGCCGCGCCCAGATCGCCCAGCCGCGTGTGATCGTCACTTCCACGCATGGCGGCCTCGGCGTCCAGGACGGGCTTCGTCTGATGAAACCGGCGGATCGCAAGCGCGTCTCCGTGGTCGGACTCGACCAGTGGTCGGCGATGGCCGATGTGATGCGCGTGGTGGCCGAATATGGGCATCGTTCCGTGCTGTATTTCGCGGGGCCCAAGGAATGGCGCGATGCCGCCACAAGACTGTTGTCGTGGAACAAGCTGTGCGCGGTCAATTCGGTGAATTCCGTCACCGTGCAGTGCGAAACATGGGATTCGTCCGAGGCGTACGGGCGGATGAACCACATCCTCGACAACATCGGACGCAGGGGCGGCAGCCTGCCGACCTGCATGGTGTGCGCGAACGACAGCCAGGCCGTGGGCGTGGCCCGCGCCCTGCATGAGCATGGCGTGCGCATCCCGCAGGATGTGAGCCTCATCGGCTTCGACGACATGCCCGCGATGGACAACATGTTCCCGCCGCTGACCACGGTTCGCCCCGATTTCGAGCAGCTCGGCATCGCCGCGATGAAGGAGACCCTGTTCCTTCTGGGAGCGGGCGAGGAGACGTCGTTCACCGCATCGCAGCATGGCGTGGGGCTGATTCCGATGCAGATGATCAGCCGCAGCTCGCTGGGGCCGGTGCTTCGGCGCTGACCGTAAGACCATTGGCTTCTTCGCGCGTCCCGCCGTCCGTGGCAGGCATGTGATGCTGGATGCGCGGATGATGGCAGGTGCGGGCAGGACCCACATATGCTCGGGACCGGGTTTTGACGGCGGATGCGCGGATGGCGGGGTCATGTTCGGGGGTTGCGCGTCGGTCTGCGTCTCCGATGCCTCGCGCCCCGCTTCCGCATTGCCTGACGGCATATCTTTTGTTAGGCTTTTTGTTACGCTTTCGTGACACGTCGGATTTGTGTAATCCGTGCTGTCTGTCTAGAATAGTGAGCGTTAACAGTGAGCGCTAACACTCATTTGACAACGGTGTTGTGGAGTGCTCGGAAAACAAGGAGTTTGGAACTATGGCGCAAGAGCAGGAGCTCGACGATCAGATCGCATTGACCGCCGAGAAGATCCGTGCCGGCAAGACGAGCCTGGGCATCGAATTCGGCTCCACCCGAATCAAGGCCGTGCTTATCGACGATACGTACAGCACGATCGCAGCCGGAGACTACGGCTGGGCGAGCCACTTGGAGGATGGCCTGTGGAGCTACTCCAAGGAAGAGATCTGGAAGGGCCTGCAGACCGCATACGCAGCCATGGCCCAGAACGTGGAGACCGCGTACGGCGAGAAGCTCACCCGCATCGGGCACATCGGCTTCTCCGCGATGATGCACGGCTACCTCGCGTTCGACAAGGACGGCGAGATGCTGGTGCCGTTCCGCACTTGGCAGAACACCAACACCTCCGAGGCCCACAAGAAGCTTTCCGAGCTGTTCCAGTACAACATCCCGGAGCGTTGGTCCATCGCCCACCTGTACCAGGCGGTGCTCAACAAGGAAGAGCACGTCGGCAAGGTCGCGTACTTCACCACGCTCGCCGGCTACGTGCACTGGAAGCTCACCGGCAAGAAGGTGCTCGGCGTCGGCGATGCCTCCGGCATGTTCCCGATCGATCCGACCACCCACACCTACGAAACCGAATTCATCGAGAAGTTCAACGCGCTGCCGGAAGTCGCCGCGCAGCCGTGGAAGCTTTCCGACCTGCTGCCGGAACCGCTGGTCGCAGGCACCCC
>DKCF01000062.1:9575-9928 GCA_002451435.1 Bifidobacterium sp. UBA6881
GTGCGCACCGGCAACGTCTCCGCGGGAACCTCCATCTTCGCGATGGTCGTGCTCGAGCACAAGCTCAAGGCCCTGCACCCGGAGGTCGACCTCGTCACCACGCCGTCCGGCGACCTCGCCGGCATGAGCCACGCCAACAACTTCACCTCCGACCTGAACGCCTGGGTCGGTCTGTTCGGCCAGTTCGCCGCTGCCATGGGCACCCCGATCGACGCCGGCACCCTGTACGGCACCCTGTTCCGCTCCTCCATCGCGGACGACGTCGACTCCAACTGCGGCGGTCTGATCAACTACCCGTTCCGCTCCGGCGAGTTCCTCGCCGGCCTGCCGGAAGGCCGTCCGCTGTTCGTGCG
>DKCF01000062.1:10014-10610 GCA_002451435.1 Bifidobacterium sp. UBA6881
GCGTTCTCCCCGGTCAAGATCGGCATGGACGTCATGACCAAGGACGAAGGCGTCGCAGTCGACTCCCTGGTCGGACACGGCGGCATCTTCACCACCCCGAAGGTCGCCCAGAAGATCCTGGCGGCGGCGTTCAATACCCCGATCAAGGTCATGTCCACCGCGGCCGAAGGCGGCGCATGGGGCATGGCGGTGCTCGCCGATTACCTGTGGCACACCAACGAAGACAAGACCAACCTCGCCGACTACCTCGACGGACGCGTCTTCGCGGGCGCCCAGTCCACCACCGAGGCTCCGGACGCGGACGACGTGGCCGGCTTCGAAGAGTTCTTCGAGCGCTTCCGCAAGGGCCTGCCCATCGAGCACGCCGCCATCGAGTCGGTCCCGCTGGAAACCAAGTAAGTTTTGTAGAAAGGAAACAAAATCATGGCAACTTTGGCCGATTACAGCCCGGAAGTACGCGCTGAGGTCAAGCAGGTGCGCGAGGTCGTCTCGACCCTGCACCAGCAGCTGATCAAGTGGAACCTCGTCGTGTGGACCGCCGGCAACGTCTCCCAGCGTCTGCACTCCGCGGACCTGTTCGTCATCAAGCCGTCCGG
>DKCF01000062.1:10728-12823 GCA_002451435.1 Bifidobacterium sp. UBA6881
TCCGACACCGCCTCCCACGCCTACATCTACCGCAACATGCCCGACGTCTACGGCGTCGTGCACACCCACTCCACCTACGCGACCGCGTGGGCGGCCACTGGCCAGAACATTCCGTGCGGCCTGACCATGATGGGCGACGAGTTCGGCGGCCCGGTCCCGGTCGGCCCGTTCCGTCTGATCGGCTCCGAAGCCATCGGCAAGGGCGTCGTCGAGACCCTGAAGAAGTACCCGAAGTCCCCGGCTGTGCTGATGCAGAACCATGGTCCGTTCACCATCGGCAAGGATGCGGAAGGCGCCGTCAAGGCCGCCGCGATGACCGAAGAGGTCGCCCGCACCATGTGGGCCGCCAAGCAGATCGGCGACATCATCCCGATCGCCCAGGAGGACATCGACAAGCTTAACGATCGCTACACCAACGTCTACGGTCAGCACTGACGTGACGGAAAATCGGCGCGTTGCGTCCTGACGGCCATGAACGGCCTACGGCACAAGGTGCCGATGCATGTGCGGCACCGATTATCACCGGTGCCGCACATGCGGCAATCGTAAGAAACCAAACAACGAAGTAAGGAAAAATCAAATGGCAATGGAAAACCCGTTTGAAGGCAAGGAAATCTGGTTCGGCGTCGGTTCTCAGGACCTGTACGGCGAAGAGGCCCTGCGCCAGGTCGCTCAGCAGACCGGCGAAATGGTCGACTTCCTGAACAACACCGGCAAGATCCCGGCGAAGATCGTGCTCAAGCCGACCCTGAAGTCCTCCGACGGCGTCAAGGAATTCATGGTTGAGGCTTCCGCCAACCCGAACGTCATCGGCGTCATCACCTGGTGCCACACCTTCTCCCCGGCGAAGATGTGGATCCGCGGCCTCGAAGTGCTGACCAAGCCGCTGCTGCAGCTGGCCACCCAGCACCACAAGGAGATTCCGTGGGAGACCATCGACATGGACTTCATGAACCTGAACCAGGCCGCCCACGGCGACCGTGAGTTCGGTTACATCGTCTCCCGCCTCGGCATTCCGCGCAAGATCGTCGTCGGCCACTACACCGACCCCGAGGTCGCCGAGAAGGTCGGCACCTGGGCCCGTGCCTGCGCCGGTTGGGATGCCTCCCAGAACATGAAGGTCATGCGTTGGGGCGACAACATGCGTAACGTTGCCGTCACCGAAGGCGACAAGACCGAAGCCGAGCGCGTGTTCGGCGCTTCCATCAACACCTGGGCCGTCAACGAGCTCGTCGCCGCGTACGACAAGGTCAAGGACGATCAGGTCAAGGCCCTCATCGAGGACTACAAGGCCAAGTACGACGTCGCTCCGGCACTGCTGGACTCCCGTTACGACGAGCTGTTCATCGCCGCCAAGGAAGAGTGCGCCATGGTCAACATGATGCGCGAGAACGGCTGCACCGCCGGCGTCGACAACTTCGAAGACCTAGGCGCCCTGCCGCAGCTGCCAGGCGTCGGCCCGCAGCGCTTCCCGTCCGAGTACGGCTGGGGCTTCTCCGCCGAAGGCGACTGGAAGACCGCCGTGCTGGTGCGCATCGGCGCCGTGATGGGTTACGGCCTTGAGGGTGGCGCCTCCCTGATGGAGGACTACTCCTACAACTTCACCGCAGGCAACGAGCTCGACATGGGCTCCCACATGCTTGAGGTCTCCCCGGCCATCGGCACCATCGCCAAGCCGAAGCTGGACATCTTCCCGCTGGGCATCGGTGGCAAGTCCGACCCGGTCCGTCTGGTGTTCTCCGGCAAGCCGACCGACGCCGTCGTGATCTCCATGGCCGACGAGCGCGAACGCTTCCGTCTGCTCATGGACGAGGTCGAGGTCGTCGAGCCGCAGGGCTCCCTGAAGAACCTGCCGTGCGCCCGCGCCGTGTGGAAGCCGAAGCCGGACCTGAAGACCGCCGTGCAGTGCTGGATCACCGCCGGTGGCTCCCACCACACCTGCATGACCACCTCCGTTGGTCGTGAGGCTTGGGAAGACTTCGCTCGCATCGCCGGTGTTGAGCTCGCCGTCATCGACGAGAACACCACCACCCGCCAGTTCGAGAAGGAGCTGGAGCTGAGCGAGATGTACCACCGTCTCAACAACCAGCACTGA
>DKCF01000065.1:0-2938 GCA_002451435.1 Bifidobacterium sp. UBA6881
GTCGCATACCGCGAGATTCCCGTGCCCGCGGACATGGCCAGCTTCGGCATCGGCGTCGAGCTGATGCGCGTCGACGACGCCGGAGACGCCCTGGCCGCCTTCGGATGGATCATGGTGCTGTACTCGCGCGAATATCGTGAGGACTGGCGTTCGCGTTGGCGCTGCGTGGCGTTCGCCTCGATGCCGGCGCCCGATGCCGATGGCACGCGCCCGGCTCCCGCGGAATATTGGACGGCAATGGTTGAACGGCTTGATTCCAAGGTCTCCGAGGATATCTCCGGCACGGTCACCATAGCGCAGAACACGGCGTTCGGCGGCGAATCCGACGTTCCTCGGGCAAGTTGCGAATTGCGCGTGTCTTGGACGCCATTAGACTATGCCGATGGAGGTCTTGACGCCGGCTCCCAAGTGGACGCATGGGCGCGGTTCCTCCGGCATATGACATGATCCGAGGAGGAAATTCCCGTTGACTGACGAGCCGAAACTGCAGGCCGAGCCGCGTGAGGGCGTGCCCGACGTGATCGACACTTTGCCGGCTTTTCGTGATTATTGCAGCGCATTGGCGGCCGCGCACGGCTCGTTGGCCGCCGACGCCGAGCGGGCGTCCGGCTTCCGATACGGCCATGAGGATTGGCTGGTGCAGTTCAAACGCGACGGCGCTGGCATCGGTCTGCTGGATCCGCAGGCGCTGGCCGCCGCGGGCGCGGATTGGAACGATTTCAACCGTGCCGTGGGCGACGCGGTCTGGATATTGCACGATTCGCTGCAGGATCTGCCGGGATTCGCGGATCTCGGCATGAAGCCGCAGCGCCTGTTCGACACGGAGATCGCGGCCCGGCTGCTGGGACTGCGCCGCTTCGGGCTCGCCGCCGTCACCGAGCATTTTCTGGGATTGACCCTCGCCAAGGAACATTCCGCGGCGGATTGGTCGTACCGTCCGCTGCCCCGGGACTGGCGCAACTATGCCGCCCTGGACGTCGAATTGCTGATCGAGCTGGAAGACAGGATGCGCGCGGAGCTCAAACGCCAGGGCAAGATCGAGTGGGCCGAAGAGGAATTCCGGCACGCCCTGCACGAGGGGCTCGGCCCCCGCAAGGGGCATCCGGTCCCATGGCTGCACATCTCGCATATCACCGAGATCATGAAGGACGGCCAGGCACTGGCGATCGCCAAGGCGCTGTGGGCCAAACGCGACGAACTGGCCCGCGAATACGACATCGCGCCGTCGCTGCTGCTCGCCGACAGCACCATCATCGAAGTCGCCAAGCGCAAGCCGCACAACGCGGCGCAGTTCCGCGCGGTGCGCTCCATCAACCAGCGCGTGCGCGTGCACTCCGACGCGGCCCAGGAGAAGATGTTCGAACGATACGCGCCGATCCAGCGCAAGATCAAGCCGAGCATGTGGAAGCGGATCATCCAGGGCGCCCTCGCCCTGCCGAAGAGCGAATGGCCGGACCTGGAGGCCGTCAGCTCGCATCACGAGGCGCAGCGGAACGGCGCGCCGCGGTCCATCCGCATCTGGAAGGAACGCTATCCCAACCGTTTCCGCACGCTCAGCAAGGCCCGCAAGGTCGTCACGCAGATCGCGGAGGACACGCGCACCCCGGTCGAAATCATCCTCAAACCGCAGTATCTGCGCAACCTGTGCTGGACGGACGAACCGCAGAAGCGCGACGTCGCGCAATTCCTCAAAGACCAGGGGGCGCGCGACTGGCAGGTGGCGCTGGTTGCAGAGTCCGTGAGTCGCGCTATTATATAGAGGTTGCCTTTAATGGCAGAACTATGAAGAACCGTATTGTTTCAGGAGCGCAAGCGTGAAAATCAGCGTCAGGAATCTTGAGCCTACCAAGGTGAAGCTCACCATCACCGTCGATCCGGAGGAGTTCAACCCGTATCTCGACGAAGCCCGCAAGGAAATCGCCAAGCAGGTCAACGTGCCCGGCTTCCGCAAGGGCCACGTGCCCGGCAAGATCATCGACCAGCGCATCGGCTTCGGCGCCGTCGCCGGCGAGGCCGTGAACAAGGGCGTGCCGGAGCTGTACTCCCAGGCTCTTGAGACCAAGAAGATCCACCCGATGGCCCAGCCGGAGTTCGACGTGCAGGCCGTTCCGGAGTCCGCCAAGGACGACACCAAGCTGAAGTTCACGGCGACCGTCGAGCGTCGCCCCGACATCGAGCTGCCGGAGCTTGACGGCATGGAGCTCGAGGTCGCCAAGGCCGAGGTCACCGATGAGGACGTCAACAAGCGTCTGGAAGCCCTGCGTCAGCGTTTCGGCACCCTCGTGAGCGTCGACCGTCCGGCCGCCAAGGGCGACTACGCCAACATCGACCTGTCCGCCGAGATCGACGGCGAAGTGGTCGACTCCCAGGAAGGCGTGAGCTACGAACTCGGCTCCGCGACCATGCTCGACGGTCTGGACGAGGCCCTTGACGGTCTGTCCGCCGGCGAGGAAACCACGTTCGAAGGCACTCTGGAGGCCGGCGACCACGAAGGCGAAAAGGCCCAGGTCAAGGTCAAGGTCAACTCCGTCAAGGCCGAGGAACTGCCGGAACTCGATGACGACTTCGCTTCCGAAGCCTCCGAGTTCGACACCCTCGACGAACTGAAGGAGGACCTGAAGAAGGCCGCCTCCCAGGACGCCGAAGGCCGTCAGGCCACCGCCGCCCGCGACGCGTTCATCGCCAAGCTCGAAGAGGGCCTGGAGATTCCGGTGCCGAAGGGCGTCAAGGCCGAAATGGTCGAGCAGCAGCTCAAGAACGTGACCGCCGACCCGGCCAAGGCCACCAAGGAGCAGAAGGCCGAAGCCGAAGAGACCGTCGAAAAGGAACTGCGCGACCAGATGGTCCTCGACCAGCTCGCCGAGAAGATGGACGTGAAGGTCTCCCAGGCCGACGTGTTCAACTTCCTCGCCTCCATCGCCCAGCAGTACGGCATGGA
>DKCF01000065.1:3022-3439 GCA_002451435.1 Bifidobacterium sp. UBA6881
GTGCAGGAAGTCGGCCGTTCCAAGGGCCTGCTTGCCGGCATGCGCGCCGTGACCTTCAAGGCCGACGGCGAGACCCTCGACCTCAGCTCCTTCCTCGGTGAAGCCGCTGAAGACGAAGAGTCCGAGAGCGTCGAAGCCGCTTCCGCGGCCGCCGCTGTGGCCGACGAGATCGCTTCCGACAAGAAGTGAGCCGTCTCCGATTCGTTGAACGAACGAATCGATAACGCGTAAGCGGTTGGGGTTGGAATCCAATAGGGTTCCAACCCCAACCGCTTTTCATATGCTCGGATTTGTGCCTTATACCGCCTTATACTGGAATCTGTGGTGAACAGCGCAATGCAACAAGGATATGCCGTCGTCGATTTCGAGACCACCGGATTGAGCCCGGCCCGCGGCGACCGCGCCATCGAAATAGGA
>DKCF01000087.1:0-1274 GCA_002451435.1 Bifidobacterium sp. UBA6881
AGACCTCCTCACGAGGTGCGAGGACGAGGAAATCGGTGTTCGCGCCCCGATAGTCCTGGATGGACGTTCCGATGCGCGTGATGTCGTACAGCTCGCCGCAGATGTGCGGTCCGAAGGCGATTTCGCCGTCCGCGAGGTCACGGCATGCGGCCGCGTTGGACGAGGCCGGACGCGGTTTGAGATGGTGCTGTTCGATGAATCGTTTGCATTGCGCGAGTCCATGGGAGTGGGCCGTGGCGATGCGGGCGGCATCCGGATCCGTCCCGGCGCGCACATACGCGTCGAATTCCACGTTCACATCGACGCGCGCGAATCCGACGAGGTCCCTTTCGTCGATGAGGGCGTCGAGATTGGGCACCACATAACCTTCGACGTTGTTCTCCCACGCGATGATTCCCCAGCCCTCGCCGTTTTGCGCAGCTTCGAGGATCTGCGGCACATCGTCCATCGGCACCAGTTCGAATCCTTCGGTCGCGAGGGGCGCCAGCATATGAGACGCGTTGACGGCGGCCTGGTGCGTGAATGTGCCTTGCGGACCGAGATAGAACAGCTTGCGTGCGCCCATTGCGTCTCATTCCTCGTGAAGATTTGCCTGACGAAAAGCACCTTATCGCATCATCGGTCCGGAAACCGCGATCATTCCACCGGCTGAGCCACCTGTGCGGAGTCCTTGCGTTCGTCGTCGAGCCGCGGAGGAACGGCGAACCAGCGCTTCGGCAGCACCAGCATCACCAGGGGGATGACCAGCACGCCGTACAGCCAGAAGTAGCCGACATGCTCGCTGAAGAACGGCATCGACGCGCCGTCGCCGAAACCGACGGGAATCATGGCGTCACCCCCCGGGCCGTATCCCGAAAGCACCATCCACACCATCAGCGACGAGCCGATCAGATGCAGCGCCAAACCAGACGCACCGTCACGGGAACGCGCGCACCAAGTGGACAGCACGACGATCAGATAGGCCAGCAACAGGCCGTATGGAATGTTGGAGGAAGCGCCCATGCGATGCGCGATGGTGCCGATCATGCCCACCGCCACGCCGGACAGCAGGTCGATCAGCAATCTTGCCCATGCCGGCAGCCGATGCGACCATGGCATCAGTCTGCGGTCGGCCCGTGCCGATGCGTGTTCCGTTTGCGATGTCCGTTGTTTCATATACGCCACTATCGCTCCTGTTTCTGAAAAAGAGGAAGAGACACGAAACATGTCTCTTCCTCTTCCCGTTGTATTAGAGCAGCATTACCTGTCAGCTGTCACTTGTTGTTCTGGGCGTT
>DKCF01000087.1:1381-17800 GCA_002451435.1 Bifidobacterium sp. UBA6881
TTCTGGGCGTTGTTCTGGCGACGCTGCTTGGCGCGCCACTTGTACCAGTCCTCACGGCTCAGGATGATCTTGCGGATGCGGATGGCCTCCGGGGTGACCTCCACGCACTCGTCCTCGTTCGCGAAGTCCAGGGACTCCTCGAGGCTCATCTTGATCGGCGGGGTCAGGGTCTCCAACACGTCGGCGGTGGCGGAACGCATGTTGGTCATGTGCTTGGCCAGCGTGATGTTCACGTCCAGCTCGTCAGGCTTGTTGTTGACGCCGACGACCTGGCCCTCGTACACCGGGGACTGCGGTTCGACGAAGAAGTTGCCACGGGCCTGCAGACGCTGCATGGCGTACGGGGTGGCGACGCCCTGACGGTCGCAGACCATGGAGCCGTTCTGGCGGGTCACGATCTGGCCCGCCCACGGAGCGTAGCCGGCGGAGATGGAGGATGCGATGCCGGTGCCGCGGGTGGCGGACAGCAGCGCGGTGCGGAAGCCGATCAGGCCACGGGACGGCACGGTGAACTGCAGACGGACCCAGCCGGAGCCGTGGTTGGTCATGTTGTCCATGCGACCCTTGCGGTCGGCCATCAGCTGGGTGACCGCACCCATGTACTCTTCCGGCACGTCGATGGTGGTGTTCTCCATAGGCTCGTTGACCACGCCGTCGATGGTCTTGGTGACCACCTGCGGACGGCCGACGGTCAGCTCGAAGCCTTCACGACGCATCTCTTCGGCGAGCACGGCCAGCGCGAGTTCGCCACGGCCCTGAACCTCCCAGGCGTCCGGGCGTTCGGTCGGCAGCACCTTGATGGACACGTTGCCGATAAGCTCGCGGTCCAGACGGTCCTTGATCATGCGGGCGGTGAGCTTGTGGCCCTTGCCTTCGGTTCCGGCCAGCGGGGAATCGTTAACGCCGAAGGTCATGGAGATGGCCGGATCGTCGACGTGGATGAGCGGCAACGGCTTCGGGTCGTTCGGATCGACGATGGTCTCACCGATCATGATGTCGTTCACACCGGCGACGGCGACGATGTCGCCGGGGCCCGCGGATTCGACCGGGGTGCGGTCCAGACCCTGCGTGCGCAGCAGTTCGGAGACGCGGAAGTTCTCCAGGGATCCGTCCACGCGGGACAGGCCGTAGGTCTTGCCCTTCTCCAACGTGCCGTTGTAGATGCGGACCAGACCGAGTCGGCCGAGGAAGTCGGAGGAGTCGATGTTGGCGACGTGGGCCTGCAGCGGCGCGCCCTCTTCGTATTCCGGAGCCGGGATGTTCTTGATGATGGCTTCGAACAACGGTTCGAGGTTGTCGTTGTCGGGCAGAGCGCCGTTTGCCGGCGGTTCGGTGGAGGCGTATCCGGCCTTGGCCGCGCAGTAGATGACCGGCAGGTCGAACAGGCTGTCCTCGTCGAGATCGACGCCTTCCTCGATGACGTCCTGGGCCAGACCCAGCAGCAGGTCGGAGGATTCGCCGACGACCTCTTCGATGCGGGCGTCCGGACGATCGGTCTTGTTCACGCACAGGATGACCGGCAGCTTGGCCTCCAGGGCCTTGCGCAGCACGAAACGGGTCTGCGGCAGCGGGCCTTCGGAAGCGTCGACGAGCAGCACGACGCCGTCCACCATGGAGATGCCGCGCTCGACCTCGCCGCCGAAATCGGCGTGGCCGGGGGTGTCGATGATGTTGAGGGTGATGCCCTCCGGGTGGCCGTACTTGGCGGCCAGCGGACCGGTGTACTTCACCGCGGTGTTCTTGGCGAGGATGGTGATGCCCTTCTCGCGTTCCAGATCGTTGGAATCCATCACGCGATCCGGGACTTCCTCACGCTCGTTGAACACGTGGGACTGGGCCAGCATCGCGTTGACCAGGGTAGTCTTGCCGTGATCGACGTGTGCCACAATCGCTACATTTCGGATATCGCCGCGAACCGCCATCGAAACCTCTCTTAATATTGCTGTTCTTTGCGTTACTGTTCGGTACGTACGCATTGGTTATCGGTACTTGAAATCCGTACCCACACACAAACCGAATCAATTCTAACGGAGCATTGCGACACCGAGCGTATCAATCGTCCCAAGCACGAAAACATACGAAGCCGCCAAATGACGCGTGGCATCGATGGTCTGATACATGGTGCCGCCGTGGACAGCATGGCGCCTGCCACGGCGGCACTGAACGAAGCCAAGATCAGGAAAGTATGGCCCCACTATCGGTCAGCTCAATCAATGGAGAGAACAACGCCATGGTATCCAACGCAAGCTGGTGGTTTTCCGGAGTGCTGCCCATGCAAGCATCGGTGGCCACACGAACAGATACGCCGGCATCCGCGGCGGCCAAGGCCGTGGCAAGCACGCAACAATCAGTGGACACACCACACAGCACGATGCGCTTGCTCCCCTGGATCGCCTTGGCAAGTTCGTCGCCCCATTTGCCGAATGTGGAACAACTCACCACGGGGTGCCCTCGTGCAAAGCGTTCGGTCTCCTCGGTAAGCCGATACATCGGGTCCTCCGGCGGAACCAAGAACTGCGGCCACTCCTTAAAGTAATCAGACCACGCGTCTTTCACCGGCGAAGCGGCCACATACCTCGTGTACGCCACGCGGTCGCCATAGGCTCGAGCCAGTCGTTCAAATGCTGAATCGGCGTCATGGAAGGAGCCATTTGCACAAGCCCAATCAGACCAATCTTGTGCAAACACGTTCTGTCGATCGATGACGACCAGCCATTCATCGTCCCGCATGCTCATTTCGCTTCTCCCTTTCCAAGAGTCGCCTCTTGCTTGGCGATATCACCACGCTGCAGCAGTAGCGAGCCGACGAGACCGACGCCCAGAGCTACAATCACACCAAGATTGGCTGATGCCCAGCTACCTTCACGACCGCCGAACAAGCCAAGCAGATATCCCTGCCAGTTGAGCCAATCGGCGGCAGTGTTCACCACCAGTCCCCAGCCAAGTACAGTGCCGACCGCGAGAATAACCATGGACTTCACATTCCATGTGCCATAACGCCCCTTCGGGTCGTATAGACCAACGGTATCGTAATCCTTGCGGCGCACGAGCACGTCGCCGACGAACAGACCTGCCCAAACCGCCATAGGCACACCAAGCGTGATGAGAAAACCTTGGAATGGACCAATGAAAGTACTGGAGAAGAACGTCACATACACCACGCCGAGCACGGTGAGCGCGGCGGTCAGCGCGGCCGCAAGCGTACGTGGCATTTTAATGCCGAAGGACAGCAGCGCCAGTCCGTTGGAATAGTTGTCCATAATCGCACCGGACATAAGGCCAAGCACCGCGACGATGGTGAATGGCACCAAGTACCAAGTCGGAAGGATGGAGCCGATGGCGCCAATTGGATCATTGCCTACCGCTTCAGACATCTTTGAATCGGAGCCGGCGAGCAGCAGCCCGTAAACGATGAGCAGCACTGGCGCGAGCGAAGCTCCGAATGTAGTCCAGAACACCACACCTTTGTTGGAAGATGCACGCGGCAGATAGCGCGAGTAATCGGCGGCGATGTTCACCCACCCCAGTCCAAACCCAGTCATAACGAAGAAACAGCAGCCGAGCACCGCTGGCACACCACCAGCCTTGACAGATGCGATAGCCGCAAAGTCTATGTGCCCCCATGCCAAGACGAAGAAGCCGATGGTCACGATAGCAGTGACAAGGGTGATGACCTGCTGGAAACGCATGATGAGGTCATAGCCGAAAATGCCGGCGATGACGACCATGCCAACCACGATAACCGTGGCGATGATCTTGCCGGTGGCTCCATCTCCCCAACCAAGTCGGTCAAACATGGTAGCCAAAGCCAACACCGCCGTGGCAGTCAGCGAAATCTCCCAGCCGAGAGTGGCAATCCAGCTTAACGCCGATGGTACCTTTGCGCCCTCCACTCCGAAGGTGGCGCGCGTAATCACCATGGTCGGCGCGTTGCCACGCTTGCCGGCGATGGACACCACACCAACCAGCAGGAACGATGCCACCACGCCGATGATGGCTGCGACAGTAGCCTGCCAGAACGAGATGCCGAAACCGAGTCCCCATGCGCCGTACGACATGGACAGCACAGAGATGTTGGAAGCGAACCACGGCCAGAACAGGCTGCGCGGCGTACCTTTCCGCTCAGATTCGTCGATGATATCGATACCTTGTTCCTCGATGGAAAGGCCGGAATTATTGTCTTCTCCAGTCATGCGATCATAATCCCTTCTCTTCTATGGCGCAGTTGACAGCATGCACGCCTAACCGACCTATAAAGCCCTGTGCCAGACGTGTGAATGTATGAAACGCGCCTAGTTATAAAAATGTGACTGTATCTAATTGGACCGCATACGTAAACCATGCATGTAAGAACGCGGCACCAACTGCCACAGTGGGAGACTCCATAATCATAAACCTTTCATCTATGCGCCTCGTATGATTTCCACCACGGCAATTGCATGGGAATCCTTACCCGTTGTTACTCATAAATAGCTGCGCCTGAACGTTGATCGAAGCGTCATGCACCGTCGAAGCGGCGCACAGCGATGTGCAGGATTCCTCCACGGCGGCCGCGATCTGGTTGATCTGTTCCGGTGCGAGCGGTTCGCGGAAGGTCATGCGGACGGCGGATTTCGCAACCGGTTCCGCATATCCCATGGCCAGCAGCGTGCCGGGGGCCTCATGGCGTCCCACGGCGCATGCGGAACCGGACGAGCACGCGATGCCGCGCGCGTCGAGATCCACCAGCAACGCCTCGCCGGAAAGCCCTGGGAACACGAATGACGCATGGCCGGGAAGCCGACGCATCGGATCGCCGGTGAGTCGCGCCTTGGGCTCGACGCGCATGACGGCGTCGATGAGACGGTCGCGGGAGGCGACCAGTTGCCGCTGGATTCCCCGCATCCTGGTGTTCGCGTCACGCAACGCCACGGCCAGCGCGACGGCGCCGGCCACATTCTGCGTGCCCGAGCGCAGGGAGCGTTCCTGCCCGCCGCCGTTGATCAGCGGCTCGATGGGCACGCGGGAACGGAGCAGCAACGCGCCCAATCCCTTCGGTGTGCCGAACTTGTGTCCGGATAGGCTCATCGCGTCCACGTCCCATTCGCGCATGCGGATCGGAATCTGCCCCGCGGCCTGCACCGCGTCCACGTGCAGCGGCACGCCACACGCATGCGCGATGCGCGCGATGTCGTCCACAGGCTCCACCGTGCCCACCTCGTTGTTGGCGAGCATGGCGGAAACCAACACCGTGGCATTGCGTGGCTTGGCGGTTTCGGAAGGAACATCCAGCCTTCCCTGTTCGAGTTCCCCACGCAACGCGTCCAGATCGATATGCGCCTGGGCATCGACGGGAATCTCCACGACCTCGCATCCGAACCAGCGTTCCAGCCATCGCGCGGATTCCAGCACAGCCGGATGTTCGATGGACGAGACGATGATGCGGGGCGTCACGGATTCGCCGTATGCATCGCGCATCCTGCGAATCCGTGCCATGGCGATGCCTTTGACGGCGAGATTGTCGGATTCGGTGCCGCCGGAAGTGAAAATCACATCGTCCGGACGCGCGCCCAAGTCGGCCGCCAGCGAGGCGCGGGCGGCTTCCAGCGCCTTCGCCGCGGTCTTTCCCGCGCTGTGCACGCTCATCGGATTCGCATATGCCTCGGTCAGGAACGGCATCATCGCACGGATGACGTCTTCGCTGACCGGTTCGGTGGAGGCCGCGTCGAGATACATGCCCGTCATTGCCAGTCCAATCCCAGATCGATGCTGCGGACGCTGTGGGTGAGCGCGCCGACGGAGATCACGTCCACTCCGGTGGCCGCGACCTCGGGCACGCGTTCGATCGTCATATTGCCGCTGGCCTCGACGATGGCGCGCCCGGCGATGCGGTCCACTCCCCTGCGCGTGTCTTCCAGGGAGAAGTTGTCGAGCATGATGGTGTCGGCACCGCCGGCGAGCGCCGCGTCGATCTGCTCCAGCCGGTCCACCTCGACCTCGATATGCGTCGTGTGTCCGACCTGTTCGCGGATGTGCCTGATCGCGCCGGCCATGTCGATGCCCTGTTCGGCGAGCGCCGCGAGATGGTTGTCCTTCACCATCACCGCGTCCGACAGTCCGTAGCGGTGGTTATGGCCGCCGCCGCAGACGACCGCGTACTTTTCGAACGGCCGCAGTCCGGGCGTGGTTTTGCGCGTGTCGACGATGCGGGTGCGCGCGTAGGTGCGCGGAGCGCGGTAGTCAGGCAATGCGGCGGCTCCTTCCGCGGCCTTGACGAAGGCGTCGGTCATGGTGGCGATGCCGCACATGCGCTGGGTGAAGTTCAGCGCGATGCGTTCCGCGGTGAGCAGGTCGCGCACCGGTCCGACGGCTTCGGCGAGCGTTTGCCCCGCGGTGAACCGTCCGCCGTCCTTGATGGCCGGTTTCACGACGACGGCGGGGTTCTGCGCGGCGAAGGCCGCGGCGAACACGTCGATGCCGCTCATCACGCCCTGTTCGCGGGCGACGAGTCTGGCGGCCCCACTGGCGTCGACGGGAATGGTGGTCTCGCAGGTGATGTCGCCGTTGGGGGCGTCTTCCTCAAGCGCCGCCTCGACCGCCTTGCGGATGACCTGGCGGGTCAGCATGGTTGTGGTCCTTTCGTTGATGACGCGTTGATGACGCTATGCCATGACGTAGGCGATGGAATGCGCGATGGTCGGATTATGCGTCGGATAATCCTGCCTGGTGTGCGCGCCGCGCGATTCGCAACGGTTGTGCGCCGCGATGGCCGCGGCGTATCCGACGGTGAGCAGATTGCGGTTCTCCCATCCGGTGACCGCCTGCGCGTATTCCGCCGCGGATGTGCCGTCGTGGTATTCGGCGTTGGCGGCCGCGAGGCCGGCGCCGAGTTCGGCGACCGCCGTGGCGAGGCTTTCGCCGGTGCGGATCACGCCCACATGCCTCCACATCGTGTTTTCGATATGTGTACGGTCCCATGGCCGCACCATCGCGTCGCGCGCGGCCGGCGTATGGATGGTCATCGGCTTCTGGCAGACCGGCAGACCGGGGATCTCGCTGTTGTCGAAGTCCTGTGGCCGCCATGTGGCGTCGGCTCGATCGCTGGCCGCGGCGAGGCCAGCGCGGTATCCGTAGACCATGCCTTCGAGCAGGGAGTTCGAGGCGAGGCGGTTGGCGCCCTGCACACCGGTGCGGGCGCATTCGCCCGCCGCATACAGGCCGGGAATGCTTGAGCGTCCGAACAGGTCGGTGCGGATGCCGCCCATCCAGTAGTGCGCCGCCGGCGCGACGGGAATGGGCTCCTTGCTCCAGTCGAATCCGAGTTCGCGCGTGTAGGCGTCGATGGTCGGGAAACGGTGGCGGAGGAATTCCGCCAGATCGGGGTTTTCCTTGGCCATCGGCGACACGTCGAGCATGACCGGTTTGCCGCCCTGCGCCTGCATGGTGCGGAAGTTGGCCCGCGCCACCACGTCGCGTGGCGCGAGTTCGGCCTTCGGGTCGATGTCGGTCATGAAGCGGTGCCCGTGTTCGTCGAGCAATACCGCGCCTTCGCCGCGAACGGCTTCGGAGACGAGGAAATGCTCGCCGATGGCCATGGCCGTAGGGTGGAACTGGTAGAACTCCAGATCGGCGACCTGCGCTCCGGCCCGCAATGCCGCGGCGAGTCCATCGCCGGTGGCGACCGATGGATTGGTGGTGTACGGATAGAGTCTGCCCGCTCCCCCAGTGGCGAGGATGACGCGTTCGGCGGTGACGACGCGCGGCCGCACGCCGCCCTTGGCGTCGCGGACCGAAAGCCGTACCCCGGCGACATGGCCGTCGCGCACCACCACGTCGTTCAGGAAGGCATGTTCCAGCACGGTGATGTTCGGGTTGGCCTTCACCATGGCGGACACGTCGAGTTCCAGCACCTTGCCGGTGGCGTCTCCGCCAGCGTGCACGACGCGGGAGCGGCAGTGCGCCGCTTCGAGTCCGCGGAGCACGTGGCCCTGTTCGTCGCGGTCGACGCGCCATCCGTCATCGATGAGTTCGCGGACGCGGCGCGCGCCTTCGTCGGTCAGGATGTCGACCGCCGTGCGGTCGCACAGGCCGTGTCCCGCCGCCATGGTGTCGGCGGCGTGCAACGCGGGGTCGTCATCGTCGAAGATCGCGGATGCCACGCCGCCTTGCGCGTGGTAGGTGTTCGATTCCACGAATTCGTCCTTGCAGACCAGCAGCACTTCCTGGGGATGGCGTTTCGCTCCGTCCGCGAGCGCCGCCCGTCCTTCCAAGCGCAATCCCTCTTGGCCGAGGCGTTCGTCCCCCGCGGCCGCGAGCGCCGCGCTCAATCCGGCGATGCCGGCTCCGACCACGACGATCATGGGTGTACCTCCAGCATGCGCTGCAGTGCGATTTTCGCGTCACGCGCGGTGTCGTCGTCCACGGTGATGCGGTTGACGATGTTGCCCTGCTCGATGTTCTCCAGCGCCCATGCCAGATATGCGGGGTGGATGCGGTACATCGTGGAGCATGGGCAGACCACGGGGTCGAGGCAGAAAACGGTCTTGTCCGGGTACTGCGCGGCCAGACGGTTGACGAGGTTGATCTCCGTGCCGACGGCAATCGCGGATCCGGCCGGCGCGTTGGCGATCTCCTTGACGATGTATGCGGTGGAGCCGGTGCCGTCCGCCGCGTTGACGACGTCCATCGAGCATTCGGGGTGCACGATCACCTTGACGCCCGGATACGCCTTGCGGGCGCGTTCCACCTGTTCGACGGTGAAGCGCTGGTGCACGGAGCAGAAGCCCTTCCATAGAATCATCTTCGCGTTGGCGTACACCGCGGGATCCTCTGCGCCGCCCGCCGGCTTGTACGGGTTCCACACCGGCATCTGGTCGAGGCTCATGCCCATGGCGAGCGCGGTGTTGCGGCCGAGGTGCTGGTCGGGGAAGAACAGCACGCGCTTGCCGCGGGCGAACGCCCATTCGAGCACCGCGTGGGCGTTCGAGGAGGTGCAGACGATGCCGCCGTGGCGTCCGCAGAACGCCTTCAGAGCGGCCGAGGAGTTCATGTAGGTGACCGGAATGATCTGCTGGAGACCGTCGGCATCCGGCTTCGTACCGCAGATCTCGCCGAGCTGGTCCCAGCAATCCTGCACTTGGTCGATGTTCGCCATATCGGCCATCGAGCAACCCGCGGAGAGGTTCGGCAGCGTCACGGTCTGTTCGGGTGTGGAGAGGATGTCGGCGGTTTCGGCCATGAAGTGCACGCCGCAGAAGACGATGTGGTCGGCGTCGGGGCGTTCGGTCGCGTTCTTGGCGAGCTGGAAGGAATCGCCCACGAAATCGGCGTGGACGATGATCTCGTCGCGCTGGTAGAAGTGCCCGAGGATCAGGAGTTTGCTGCCGAGCCTGGATTTGGCGGCCCGGATGCGTTCCTGGAGCTCCTCGTCGGATGCGTCGCGGTATTCCTGCGGCAGCATCTGCTGGCGCGGCGCGTTGCCCGGCAGCGGGTCGAACATGGATGCGCCGGGGCCGTAGCTCGGCTTGGTGGTGTCGAAGTGCCACGGATCCTGCGTCAGACCCGCGTCACAGGTGCTTTGCGCGCCCAACCGGGCGATGATTTCGTCTACGGACGGTGATGACAGTGTCGCGGCCATACCGTGCCTCCCCTTCTGTTGGTTGTTGAAACGATGTGTTTGTAAGTCGTACTAACGGCGATCACCTAGTAGCGGTCGCCAGCGGTTCCGCCGATGCGGTTCAGACCGTGGTGAGCGCCGTGATCGCGTCATCCGGCGTTGCGACGGCCGCGGGTTCCACCGGCGCGCAGGTCCACGTCGCGGACTGCCGGAGCGCGTCTTTGGCGTATCGATACACGGCGGCTGGACGGTTGCGCCCGACCCTCAGTTTCTCGCCGGTGCCTTCCAATTGTCCGGATGCGAGCATCTTGCGGCGGAAATTCGCCAGATCGATGGTCTGCCCGGCCACCGCCTCGTAGACGTCGTGCAATTGGCTGAGCGTGAAACGATCGCCCACCAATCGGGCGACGACCTGAGGATATTCGATTTTGCCCCGCAGCCTGCTCAGCGCGTAATCGATGATCGCGCGATGGTCGAAGGCCAGTTGAGGCAGATGGTCCACCGGGAACCATTTGACGTTGTCGCCGTCGACGAGGCCGGCGTGTTCGTCGACGGAGCCCACCAGCGCCCAATACACGATGGACACCATCGGCAGACCGCCATGCGAACGCGCGGGATCGCCGAAGGTATACAGCTGTTCCAGATACCGTGGGTGCAGCGACGTCGTGGATTCCAATGCGGCATAGGCCGATTGCTCCAGCGAATGGTCGGCCCGCAGGTCTCCGCCGGGCAACGCCCATTGCCCGAGGAACGGCTGCCGCACGCGCCTCACCAAGGGCATCCACAGCGTCGAACCGGCATCGTCGCAGGCCGAGTCCGCGGTCGTCGCGCTGTCCCTGGATGCCGGCCCCAAGGCCAGAATCACCACGGACACGCCGACCTGCGGGGGCTGTCTGCGCCGCTCCGAAACGTTGCCCATGATCATCATGCCCTCGTTCCACCGGTTCGAATGGTTACGAGGTATGAGTGTACCACTTATAGTCAACATGACTATAAGTGGGTTTCGGGCCATGCCGAAAAACGGAATCGGCTCCCTCCCGGGAGCCGATTCATGGATTCATCCGATGCCGTTCACGCGACGATGCCCTTGGCGATCAGTTCGCGGGAGACCTCGCGGTATTCCTTAGCCGTCTTGTGGTTCGGCGCGTAGATGGTGATCGGGGCCGCCGCCACGGTGGCGTCGGGCAGTTTGATGGAACGGGAGATCACCGAATGGAACACCTTGTTCTGGAACGCCTCGTAGATGCGCTGCAGCACCTCGTCGCAGTGCAAGGTGTGCGTGAACATCGTCACCAGCACGCCGTACACCTCAAGTCCGGGGTTGATGCGGGTCTGCACCTTCTCGATCGACTGCATCAGCAATGCGACGCCGCGCAGCGCGAAGAATTCGGCGGCGACCGGGATGATCACGCCGTCCGCGGCAGTCAGCGCGTTCACCGTCAGCAGGCCGAGGGACGGCTGGCAATCGACGATGATCACGTCGTATTCGTCCTTCACCTGGCGAAGCACGCCGGCGAGTATCTGCTCGCGGCCCACTTCGGTGACCAGCTGCACCTCGGCGGCCGACAGGTCGATGTTGGCCGGCATGATGTCGAGGTTCTCGAAATCCGTGTGGCGGATCACGTCATGCACGTCCATGCGCGGGTTGAACAGCGCCGTGTACACCGTGTCCTCCACCGTGTTGGCGTTGATGCCCAGTCCCACCGTCGCCGCGCCCTGCGGGTCGAAATCGACAATCAGCACGCGTCGTCCATACTGGCTCAGCGCCCCGGCGATATTGATGGAACTGGTGGTCTTGCCGACGCCACCTTTCTGATTGCACATGGCGATGACCCTCGCGGGACCGTGCGTCCGCAACGGTTCCGGCGCGGGAAAAGTCTCATAATCACGTCCAAGCAAATCCGTAGGCATACCGTTTACCTTACCAACATCCTCGTGTCATCGTTCACTGTTGTACATGCTATCCCATGGTCTCCGCACATGGCGGCAGCAACACCGTCATCTCGCGCGCGGATGGGAGGTCAGATACGTTTCGATGAGGTTTTCCGGGCTCACATGCGTGTATATCTGCGTCGTGGTGACGCTGGCATGGCCCAGCAGCTCCTGCACGGTGCGCACGTCGGCGCCGCCTTGGATCAGATGGGTGGCGAAGGAATGGCGCAGGATGTGCGGGTGCAACGGCTTGCCGATATGCGCGCGTTCCCCCGCCGCGCGGATGATCTCCCACACCGATTGCCTCGACAGCCGGCGTCCGCGTTTGTTGAGGAACAGCGCCTGCCGTTCTGCGGGGCCTTTCGATTTCGCCTCCAGCGCGGGACGCCCGCCCCGCAGGTATCTGGAGACGGCCTCGCAGGCGCAGCCGCCGATCGGAACCAACCGCTGTTTGGAACCTTTGCCCGTCAACCGAACGATCTTCCCGTCGAGGTCGATATCGTTCAGATTCGCGCCGCAGGCCTCCGACACGCGCGATCCCGTCGCGTACATGAATTCCAACAGCGCCTTGTCGCGAAGCATCGCCGGATCGTCGGGAACATCCTGGGACGCGCCGCCAAGCGCGCGGTTCTGCGACACGGGAATCGCGTCGAGCAGCCGCGCGACCTCATCCACCGTCAGCACCTCGGGCAGCGTGCCGGCCCCTTTGGGCGCCTTGACCTGTGACGACACATCATCCGATACGGCGTGCTCGCCAAGCGCGAAACGGTGGAACGCGTGGATGCTGGCGAGCCTGCGCGCCTTGCTGCGCGCGGACTCGCCCGAGGCGTCGAGGAAGGCGATGTAGTCCTCGACCCGTTGCGTGGTCACCTGTTCCAGCCGCGAGACGCCATGCTCGGCGAGCCAGTCGGTGTATTTGCCCAGATCGGAGCCATAGGCCGACACCGTGGCCTTCGACAATCCCCGTTCCACGTCGATATGCGCGAGATATTGTTTGACCAGTCGTTTCATATCGTCCATCGTGCCCTCGTCCATCATTGTCCCGTCTTGGCCCGCTCTGCGCCTCGTCCAGTTTCCTTCCCGTCGCCCGCGTCCCGCTCGTGCCGAAGCATCCGGCGCGCTGCCGGGAATGCAATTGACCCCCGCTCCTAGGCAGGGCGGGGGTCAATGCAAACACGCTTGTTCAGCGAAAAGAAGCTCAGGCTTCCTTCGGAGCGTTCACGTCAGCCGGAAGAGCGGCCTTGGCCTGCTCGACGATGACCTTGAAGGTCTCCGGGTCGGAGACGGCCAGCTCGGCGAGGGCGCGACGGTCCAGTTCGATGCCGGCGAGGTGCAGGCCCTGGATGAAGCGGTTGTAGGTGATGCCCTCAGCACGGACGGCAGCGTTGATGCGCTGGATCCACAGCTTGCGGAAGTCGCCCTTGCGAGCCTTGCGGTCGCGGAAGTTGTAGGTAAAGGAGTGAAGCAGCTGCTCCTTGGCCTTGCGGTACAGACGGGAGCGCTGGCCACGGTAACCGGAAGCCCTCTCGAGAACGACGCGACGCTTCTTGTGGGCGTTCACTGCGCGCTTGACACGTGCCATATTTGATTCCTCAGCTTTCTATTAAGTCTTGTTGTTCCGCTCTCGCCGAATTCAGCGGGCGAGCAGCTTCTTCATGTTCTTGCTCTGGGAAGTGGCCAGAACACCGTCGGCCTTCAGCTCGCGGCGCTTACGAGCGGACTTGTGCTCGAGGTTGTGGCGCATTGCGGAGCCGGCGTGCATCAGCTTGCCGGAACCGGTCACGCGGACGCGCTTGGAAGCGGCGGAATTAGTTTTCATCTTCGGCATTGCTGCCCTCCTTGTTTGTTACTTCGATTCGGAAGTCTTCTTGTCGGCCGACACCGCAGCCTTGGCTTCGGCCGCGGCCTTCGCCTGGGCTTCCTGCTTGGCCGCCAGACGTGCAGCCTGCCGGGCCTGGCGCTCGGCGCGGGACTGGTTGCCGCGGCGGCGCTGCTCGGACTGGGTGTGCACCTTCTTGCCCTTGGGCGCAAGCGTCATGATGATGTTGCGGCCTTCCTGCTTCGGAGCGAATTCGATGGTGCCGTATTCCTCCACTTCGCCGGCAAGACGACGCAGCAGCTCGACGCCGCCGATCGGGCGGGACTGCTCGCGGCCACGCAGCATGATGGTGACCTTGACCTTGTCTCCGCCGGTCAGAAAGCGCACGACGTGCCCCTTCTTGACCTCGAAGTCGTGGTCGTCGATCTTCAGACGGAAGCGGATTTCCTTGACTTCCGCGGTGCTCTGATTGCGACGGGCCTCACGGGCCTTGATCTTCTCGTTGTACTTGAACTTGCCGTAATCGATGAGCTTGGCGACCGGAGGCTTCGCGTTGGGCGCCACCTCGACGAGATCGAGGTTCGCTTCCTTTGCCAGGTTCAGTGCGACGGAAGTCGCGATGACTCCCACCTGCTCGCCGTTCGGGCCGATCAGACGCACCTGGGAGACGCGAATCTCGTCGTTAATGCGTGGTTCGTCGCTGATGATGACTCCAATCCTCATGTTCCGTTCAGTGGGAACGTCTCCGGATTGGCAGCTTTCCAGAGTCTCGCATGTTCACGGCGAAGCAGGCCACGGCAACACGACGTTGCGGCGGTATGACGAATTCGATTTCGTCCTGCACCATCTGTGATGATGGAGGCTTCTGCCTGAACCCGAGGCCATGAAAGGCTTCCAGGTGGGGATGTCCCGCTTTCTTGATTTCTCAAGCCTTGTAGATAATACCACACCCCGGGACCATTGCGTGTCGCATGGTCCCGGGGCGCGTTTCCGGTCCGGCGCCAATTCTGGACCAGCGAGGCCGGAAGCCCCGCGTCCAGCCGGATGGCGTCCGTCGCCGTCAGTCGATGTCGATGACCTCGGGCTTGGTGCCGTCGTGCACGAAGTACACGTCGTACCAGGTGAGGAAGGAGTAGACCGTCCAGATCTTGCGGCGGTCGTCCGTCTTGCCCGTGTAGTTGTCGTCGATCATTCTGAGCAGCGCGTCCTGGTCGAAGAAGCGGCTCACGTAATCGCGTTCGAACACGGAGCGCACGTACTTGTAGAACTTCTCCTCGCGGAGCCACTTCCTGATCGGCACGGGGAATCCGAGCTTCTCGCGGTCGTACCATTCCTTGGGCAGATGCTTGCCCGCGGCCTGGCGGAACGCGTATTTGGTGTTCTCGTCGGTGATCAGGTACTTGGTGGGCACCTTCTCGGCCACGCCCATCAGCTCCTTGTCGAGCAGCGGCACGCGCAGCTCCAGGGAGTGGGCCATCGTCATCTTGTCGGCCTTGAGCAGAATGTCGCCCGGCATCCACTGGTGCATGTCGAGGTACTGCTTCTTCTTCAGTTCGCTCAATCCCTTGCCTTCGACGCGGGCGTAGGTCTTGTCGACGATGCTCCGCACGCTCGGCGCCTTGCGGTACTCGGGCTTGAGCAGCTTGTCCGATTCGGATTCCTCGAACACGCGCGCCTGGCCGATGAAGCTTTCCTCGGCCGGGGCGAGGTTGGAGTACAGGTGCCATGCGCCATGGAACGTCTTGCCCTTGCAGAATCGGGCGATCGCGTGGCGCGCGCCGGCCGGCAGATGCTGCAGCCAGCGCGTGACCACCTTGATGGCCTTGACCTTGGTGTGCACGCCGTAGTCGATGTAGCCGGCGAACAGCTCGTCGGCCCCCTCGCCGCTCAGCACGACCTTGACGTCCTTCGCGGCCAGCGCCGACAGGAAGTACAGCGGCACGCAGCTCGGATTGGAATCCGGCTCGTCCAGATGCCATTGGATGCGCGGGAACGCCGCGAACGCCTCCTCGTCGGTCAGGGATTCGGCCGTGTTGTTGAGCTTGAGCAACTCGGCAAGCTCGCCGGCCTGCTGGGATTCGTTGTACGTGCCCTTGCCGAAGCCGATCGAATACGTGTGCTCGGGGCGGGCCACCGCGGCCACATAGCTGGAATCGACGCCGCTGGACAGGAACGAGCCCACTTCGACGTCGGCGATCTGGTGCGCCTTGACGGAATCGCACACCGTCCGGTCGATCGAACCGACCAGTTCGTCGAGCCGCTGGTCGCTTTCGCGGAAACGCTCGTCGTAGTACCGGCGCACGTCCATCTTGCCGTCGCGGTAGATGAAGTAATGCCCTTCCGGAAGCTTGTACACGCCTTTGAAGAAGGTCTCGCCCATCGCCGGGTACTGGAACGTCATGTACGGTTTGAGCGCCTCGGCGTTGAGCTCCTTGACGAAGTCGGGGTGCCGCAGCAGGCTCTTGATCTCCGACGCGTACATGAACGTGCCGTTCATCTTGGCGTAGTAGAAGGGCTTGATGCCGAAATGGTCGCGGGCTCCGAACAGCTCGCGCCTGTTCTTGTCCCAGATCACGAACGTGAACATGCCGCGGATCTTCTGCAGCAGGTCCACGCCCCACTGCTCATAGCCGTGCAGCAGCACTTCCGTGTCGCTTTTGGTGGTGAAGGTGTGGCCCGCCGCGACCAGTTCCTCACGCAAAGGCTGGTAATTGTAGATCTCGCCGTTGAAGGTGATGACCAGCGAGCCGTCTTCGTTGTAGATGGGCTGCTTGCCGCCGCCGAGGTCGATGATGCTCAACCGCCGGTGCCCCAACGCGGCGTGCTCGTCGATGTAATGGCCCTCGTCATCCGGCCCGCGATGCGCGATGATGTCGGTCATGCGCTTGAGCACCGGGCACTTGACATCGATGGGCATGTCGTTGACGAATCCTGCGATACCACACATATGGAACCAAATTCCTCCTGAATATCTCTATCCCGCGGCCAGTCTAACAACGGATATCGGCGCAACACAGCGCGGTTTCCCCCAAATGACCCTTAAGGGAGAATCTCCACATCTCTTACGCATTGC